>JAJYHN010000045.1 GCA_021784765.1 Actinomycetes bacterium | reverse complement strand
GCAGGTGCATCCCGCCCCACTCCGCGGCGCGGAAGGTGGCGATGGCCGCCGCGTCCCCCGGGTCGCGGCCGAGCAGACGGCGCAGCCCGCTCACGGTGCCGAGGCCGCCGGCCGTCCGCGCTCGGGGTCCCGCCGGCGCTGGCGCGCCACGCTCGCGCCGCGCGCCCCGGCGGCTGCCCCCGCGAGGGCCGCGACGACCCACAGGGCCGGCTCGACGACCCCGGCCGCGAGCCCGGCGACGAGGACCGCCGCCCGGGCGAGGCGGTAGCCGAGCCCCTCGGTGGTTCGAAAGCCCAGGGACTCCGCGCGAGCCCGCTCGTAGACCGCGACGAACGAGAACCCCATCGCCGCCATCGCCGCCGCGGCGGCGCGCGGCGAGCCCGCCCGAAGGGCCCAGGCGAGCGACCCGAGCGCCGCGGCGTCGAGGACCGGGTCCATCGCCCGGACGCAGAGCACCAGGCGCTCGTCCTTGGTCACGCGCGCCACCAGCGATGCCCATGCGAGGGAGGCGGCTGCGACGCCCACCGGCACGGAGGCCGCCACGTGGCGACCCCGCAGGATCAGCACGGCGGCCGCGGCGGCGGCGATCGCGGCGATGGCCAGCGCACCGGCGGCCGCGGCGAGCCCGGTCAGGGCCCCCGGGAGCGGCCGGCCGCGTCGCCCGGCGTCCCTCGCGTGCGGCTCCGGCTCCTGCATTCCGGCCGCGAGCCTACCATCGCGCCTTTCTATAATCGGCGCCGCCGAGGTCGACGGCCGTCGCCGTCCTCGCCGTGGGAGTCCGAGCGTGCAGGAAGGGGTCGGATGAACGTCTACGAGCCACGGAACATCCGCAACGTCGTCCTCGTCGGCCACAGCGGCGCCGGGAAGACCACCCTCCTCGAGGCGATGCTCTTCACCACCGGGGCGATCACCCGCATGGGACGCATCGAGGACGGGAACACGGTCTCCGACCACGACCCCGAGGAGGCCCGCCGGGGCATCAGCGTCTCGCTGTCGCTGGCCCCCGTGCTGGTGGGGGGCGTCAAGGTGAACGTGCTCGACGCCCCCGGGTACGCGGACTTCATCGGCGACGTGAGGGGCGCGCTGCGAGCTGCCGACGCCTGCCTGTTCGTCGTCTCCGCGGTGGACGGGGTCGAGGTCCAGCACGAGGTCGTCTGGGAGCTCGCCGTCGAGGCCGGCCTCCCCCGCGCGTTCTTCGTCAACAAGCTCGACCGCGAGCGCGCCTCGTTCGACCGCACGATGGAGGAGCTCGTCCGGGCCTTCGGGACGCAGGTCGGGCCGGCGCAGCTGCCCATCGGCGAGGAGGCCTCGTTCTCGGGCATCGTGGACCTGCTCTCGGAGAGGGCCTACCGGTACGACGGTGGACCAAAGGGCGTCGAGGGTCCCATCCCCGAGGACCTGCTCGGGCGGGAGGGCCCCCACCACGAGAAGCTCATGGAGGCCGCTGCCGAGGGCGACGACGAGCTGCTCGAGAAGTACCTCGAGTCGGGGTCGCTCACCGAGGAGGAGATCGAGCGCGGGTTCCGCGAGGGCTTCGCGCAGGCGCGCGTCGCGCCGGTGCTGCTCGGCGCCGCCGCCCGGCCGATCGGCGTGGACCGGCTCCTCGAGTTCATCGCCCACGAGTTCCCCTCGCCGGTGGACCGGGCGCCGCTCGTCGCCTCCGGCAAGGACGGCGCCGAGGTCGAGCTCGCCCCCGATCCGGCCGGGACGCTCGGGGCCCTCGTGTTCAAGACCGTGTCCGACCCGTTCGTCGGGCGCGTCAACCTGTTCCGCGTCGCCTCCGGCACCATCCGCCCGGACGCCACCGTCTTCAACGCGACGAAACACGTCGACGAGCGCATCGGGCAGCTGTTCACGCTGCGAGGCAAGGAGCACGAGACGGTCTCGGAGGTCCCTGCCGGCGACATCGGGGCCGTGGCGAAGCTCGGCCAGACGACGACCGGGGACACCCTCACCGCGAAGGGATCCCCGCTGACCCTCCCCCCGATCGAGTACCCCGAGCCGCTGTACGCGGTGGCGCTCGAGCCGAAGACCAAGGGCGACGAGGACAAGCTCTCGACCGCCGTCGCGCGCGTCCAGGAGGACGATCCCACGTTCCGGGTGACCCGCTCGAGCGAGACCCACGAGACCGTCATGTACGGGATGGGCGAGGCCCACCTGAATGTGATGGTCGAGCGCATGAGGTCGAAGTTCGGCGTCGACCTGGTGACCCACCCCGCCAAGGTTCCGTACAAGGAGACCCTGCGCGCGCCGGCGCGGGCCCAGGGGCGTCACGTCAAGCAGTCCGGCGGTCACGGCCAGTACGGGATCTGCGTGATCGAGGTCGAGCCGCGCGAGCGCGGCGCCGGGTTCGAGTTCGTCGACAAGATCTTCGGCGGGGCGATCCCCTCGCAGTTCATCCCCTCGGTCGAGAAGGGCATCGTCAAGCAGCTGGCCGAGGGGGTCGTCACCCCCTACGAGATGGTCGACGTCCGCGTGACGCTGGTCGACGGCAAGTACCACACGGTCGACTCCTCGGACATGGCCTTCCAGATCGCCGGCGGCCTGGCGATCCGGGAGGCGGCCGCGCAGGCCGGCGTCAACCTGCTCGAGCCGGTGATGCGGGTCGAGATCGTCGTCCCCGAGTCCTACACCGGCGACGTCATCGGGGACCTGAACTCCAGGCGCGGCCGGGTCCTCGGGATGGACGGCGCCGGCGCCGGCAAGCAGCGCATCCGCGCGATGGTGCCCCAGGCCGAGATGGTGCGCTACGCGATCGACCTGCGCTCGATGACCGGGGGCCGCGGCGTGTTCGCGATGAGCTTCGACCACTACGAGGAGGTGCCGACCCACGTCGCCGAGAAGGTCATCGCCGAGGCGAAGAAGGAGAAGGACGAGGCGAGGTGACGGGGCCTCAGTCCCCAGTCCCGGAGAACACCACCCGCCGCCCGCTTCGCTTCGCGTCGTAGAGGGCCGCGTCGGTCCGGCGGTAGAGCTCGTCGGGATCAGTGGCGTCGCCGGGGTACAGGCCGACCCCGAAGCTCGCGCCGAGCCCCGGGAAGATGCTCGCGAGCCGCGTCTGCACGCCGAGTGAGATCCGGCGCATCGCCATCGGCGCCCCTACGCCGTCGGCCTCGGGCAGGATGACCGCGAACTCGTCGCCGCCGACCCGGAACACGCGGTCGCTGGCGCGCGTGCGCGACGAGAGCACCTTCCCCACCTCACGCAGCGCATCGTCCCCGGCCTGATGGCCGGCCGCGTCGTTCAGGCGCTTGAAGCCGTCGAGGTCGCAGAGCATCAGGGCCAGGCTCCGCCCGTATCGCTCGGCCCGATCGACCTCGTCGGCGAGCTCGCGGACGAAGGCCCGCCGGTTCAGCAGCCCGGTCAGCGCGTCGTGATCGGCGAGGTACCTCAGCTCCGCGACCCGGGCGGCGGCGTCGATCGCGACGCTCGCCTGATCGGCGAACAGGCGCAGCGAGTGGAGCAGCTCCGTCGCGGGCAGCAGGCGGTCGTCCGGGTCGTCGACCCAGATCCGCCCGATCATGTCGCCGTCGGGGCCGTGGAGTGGCGCCATCAGCGCATGGCCCCGCCACGCGTGCGGGCCGCGGCCGACGAGCGTGGACCGATACAGCGAGCGCCACCTCGGCAGCAGCGAGCTCGCGTCCTCGGGCGCCACCAGGTAGCAGCCACCAACCTCGAACCTCGCATCCATCAGCGGCCGCATCTCGTCGAGCGTCGGGCGGTCGGCGAAGACCGGGTCGTCGAGGCTCCACCCGGAGGAGGCCCTCGGCACCAGCCGACCGGTGGCGGGGTCGGCAAGCTCCACGGCGACGCGGGTGAAGCCGAGGGCGCCCCGCACCCCGGCGGCGACCGCCTGCAGGACCTCCTCGACCGA
>JAJYHN010000014.1 GCA_021784765.1 Actinomycetes bacterium | reverse complement strand
GCAATCAGAAGGAAGGCCTACGCAATATGACGTATCGCCGATCGGTCCCGTCGTACGGACCCAGGACGGAGGGCTGGTGCATGCACCTCCCCGCCGCTGGTCCGCGTCGACATCGCTCGGGGCGACGAAGGGGCCGACCTGGGTTGGCGTGAGTATGCAGCGCTCTGTATATTCATGCGATCATGTCGCCGACCGACACCGTGCGCGTCGCCGTCTTCGGGGCCTCCGGGTACTCGGGGGCGGAGCTGCTCCGCCTGCTGGCCGGGCACCCTCACGCGGCGGTGGTCGCGGCCGGAGCGAACGAGCAGGCCGGCAAGCCCCTCGCCGCGGTCCACCCCCACCTCGCCTCGGCCTACGCCGGCCTCGTGCTCGAGGCGCTCGACGCCTCGGTGGCCGAGCGGGCCGACGTCGCGTTCCTCGCGCTCCCCCACGGGGCGAGCTCGGCGCTGGTGCCGGCGCTCGCCGGGGCCGGGGCGCGGGTGATCGACCTCGGCGGGGACTTCCGCCTCCCGGCCGAGGCCTACCCGACCTGGTACGGCTTCGAGCACGCGGCCCCGGAGTGGCTCGGCAAGGCCGTGTACGGCCTGCCCGAGCTGAACGCCGCCGAGATCGCAGGGGCGCGGATCGTCGCGAACCCCGGCTGCTACCCGACGGCCGCCGCCCTCGCCCTCGCACCGGCGCTCCGTGCCGGGCTGGTCTCCGGGACCGGCATCGTGGTCGACGCGAAGTCGGGGGTCTCCGGCGCGGGCGCGAAGCCCACCCCGGCCCAGAGCTTCGCGGCCGCCGACGGCGGCGTCCGCCCGTACAAGGTGGCGACCCACCAGCACACGCCCGAGATCGAGCAGACCCTCGAGCGCGTGGCCCGCACGCCGGTGCGCGTCACGTTCGTCCCCCACGTGGTGCCGACCGTTCGCGGCATCCTCGCCACCTGCTACGCGACGCTGACCGGCGATGCGAGCGTCGAGGACCTGCTCGCGGCGGCGGCCGAGACGTACGCCGGCGCGCCGTTCGTCCGGGTCCTGCCGGAAGGGCAGCTCCCCGACCCCAAGCGGGTCGCGACCTCGAACGCCTGCGAGGTAGGCGCCGCGGTCGACGTGCGCGCCGGGACGGCGGTGCTCTTCGCCGCCATCGACAACCTCGTCAAGGGCGCGGCCGGGCAGGCCATCCAGAACATGAACCTGATGCTCGGCCTGCCGGAGACGGCAGGGCTCCCGACGATCGGTGTCTGGCCGTGAGGCGGGCACCGTGAGCGTCACGTTCCCGAGGGGCTTCCGGGCCGCGGGAGTCGTGGCCGGGCTGAAGGAGAGCGGCCGGCCCGACCTGGCGCTGCTGGTCGCCGACGTCGACGCCCCGGCGGCCGCGGCCGGGGCCTTCACCACGAACGCCTTCCCGGCCGCGCCGGTCACGCTCGCGATCGAGCACCTGCGCGGCGGGCGGGCCCGCGCGGTCGTCGTGAACTCCGGCCAGGCGAACGCCGGCACCGGCGCGCCCGGCATGCAGGACGCGCGCGCGACCGCCGCGGCGGTCGCCGACGTCCTCGGCTGCCAGCCTGACGAGGTCCTGGTCTGCTCGACCGGCGTGATCGGGCCACGCGTGCGGCTCGACCGGCTGCGCGACGGGCTGCCGGGCGCGGCCGGGGCGCTCTCGACCGACCCCGGCGGCGGCGAGGCGTTCGCGAGGGCGATCCTCACCACGGACACCCGCGCGAAGCAGGCGAGCGCGAGCGCCGGGGCCTGGCGGGTCGGCGGCTGCGTGAAGGGCGCCGGGATGATCGGGCCGCGGCTCGCCCCGGCCGAGCTCGGGACCATGCTCGCGTTCCTCACGACCGACGCGCCGGCGACGCCGGAGGCCCTGGCCGCGATCGTGGCCGAGCGCGTCGTGCCGGCCTTCAACTCGGTGACGGTCGACGCCTGCCCCAGCACGAACGACACCGTGCTGCTGCTGGCCTCGGGCGCGGCCGGCGGCGACGCGGTCCTTCCCGGCACGCCCGGGGCAGCGGCGCTCGGCGAGGCCGTGGCGGCCGTCTGCGAGGACCTCGCACGGCAGCTCGTCGCCGACGCCGAGGGCGCCTCCCGCGTGCTGGTCGTGCACGTCGAGGGCGCCGAGGACGACGAGGCGGCCCGCGCGGTCGGCCTCGCGGTCGCGTCCTCGCCGCTGGTGAAGACCGCCGTGGCGGGCGGTGACCCGAACCCCGGGCGGTTCCTGCAGGCCGTCGGGGCCTCCGGCGCAGCGTTCGACCCGGCCGGCGTTCGGGTGCTGCTCGGTGGGGAGGCCGTGATCGAGCGCGGCATCGTGGCCGAGCCGGTCCCCGAGAAGGCCGAGCGCGCGATGAGCGAGCCCGAGGTCGTGCTGCGCGTCGAGCTGGGGAGCGGCCCCGGCGCCGCGACGGTATTCGGCTGCGACCTCACCGAGGGCTACGTCGAGATCAATGCGAGGTACCACACGTGACGGTCGTCGTCCCGCCCGGGGTCCGTCAGCGCACGGTCGCGAAGGCCCGCACGCTGCTCGAGGCGCTCCCCTACATGCGCGAGCACTACGGCCACACGGTCGTCGTCAAGCTCGGCGGCTCGGCGATGACCGACCCGAAGCTCGCCGAGCGCCTCGCCGAGGACGTCGCGCTGCTGCGCCTGGCCGGCGTGCGCCCGGTGCTGGTGCATGGCGGCGGCCCGCAGGTGACCGCGATGGCCGAGCGCCTCGGGCTGCCCACGCGGTTCGTCGGCGGGCACCGGGTGACCGACGCCGAGACCCTGGAGATCGCCAAGCTCGTGCTGGTGGGCGGCGTGAACAAGACCGTGACCGAGGCGCTGAACCGCCACGGGGTCCCGGCCGTCGGCCTCTGCGGCGACGACGGCCACGTGCTGCTCGCCCGCAAGCGCCTGGGCGCGGGCGGCGAGGACCTCGGGTTCGTCGGCGAGGTCACCTCGGTCAACACCGGCCTGCTGCGCCACCTGATGGAGGTCGCGGTCCCGGTGATCGCCTCGATCGCGACCGACGGGCGCGGGCAGTCCTACAACGTGAACGCCGACCTGGTCGCCTCGGCCGTGGCCGGCGCGCTGTCGGCGTCGAAGCTCGTGCTGATGACCGACGTGCCCGGCGTGATGCAGGACGGCGAGCTGGTCTCGGAGCTGTCGGTCGACGAGGCCGAGGGGCTGATCGCCGCCGGCACGGCGACCGGCGGGATGATCCCGAAGCTCGAGGCCGTCGTCGAGGCGATGCGCCACGGCGTCGAGCGCGCCCACATCGTCGACGGCCGCGTCGAGCACGCGCTGATCCTCGAGCTGTTCACGCCGGAGGGCATGGGCACGATGGTGACCCGCGGCGAGGCCCCGCGGGGCGAGGGGGCGACGCAATGAGCGCGCTGATGCCAACCTACCGCCGCGCGCCCGTCACGCTGGTGCGGGGCGAGGGCCTTCGCGTGTTCGACTCGGATGGTCGCGCGTACCTGGACTTCGCCGGCGGCATCGCGGTCGTGCCGATCGGGCACGCGCACCCGGACTGGGTCGCGGCCGTCGCCGCGCAGGCCGGCCGCCTCGTGCACGTCAGCAACCTGTGGTCGACCGAGCCGCAGGAGTCGCTCGCCGAGCGCCTGACCGGCCTGGCGGGGTTCGGGCTCGCGTTCCTCTCGAACTCCGGCGCCGAGGCGAACGAGGCGCTGCTGAAGCTCGTCCGTCTGCACGGGCGCGCGAACGGCGGGCGGACGAGGGTCGTGGCGCTCGAGGGCTCGTTCCACGGGCGGACGTTCGCGACGCTTGCGGCCACCGGGCAGCCGGCCAAGCACGAGCCGTTCGCGCCGCTGCCGGAGGGCTACGTCCACGTGCCGCCGAACGACGTCGCGGCGCTCGCGGCCGTGGTAGACGGTGAGACGGCGGCCGTGCTGGTGGAGCCGGTGCTCGGCGAGGGCGGCGTGCTGCCGCTCGAGGACGGCTACCTGTCGGCCGCGCGGCGGCTGTGCGACGAGCGCGGCGCGCTCCTCGCGTTCGACGAGGTGCAAACCGGCATCGGGCGCTGCGGCACCTGGTTCGCGTTCCAGGGCACGCCGGTGGTTCCCGACGTGTTCAGCCTGGCCAAGGGCCTCGCGAACGGGCTGCCGATCGGGGCGACGATCGCCCGGGCCGAGCTGGCCTTCGGCCCCGGCCAGCACGCCTCGACGTTCGGCGGCGGGCCGGTCGTCTGCGCGGCGGCGCTGGCGACCCTCGACGTCATCGAGCGCGAGGGGCTGCTGGCGAACGCGGCCGCCATGGGCGAGCGGCTGCGGGCGGGCCTCGACGGCGCGCTGGCGGCGGCGGGGCTGCCCGGCCGGACCCGCGGCAAGGGGCTGCTGGTCGGCGCGTCGGTCGCGCCGGCGCGGGCGGCCGGCGTGGTCGCAGGGCTCCTCGAGCGGGGGTTCCTGGCGACCGAGGCCGGCGGCGAGGCGGTGCGCGCCACGCCGCCGCTCACCGTCGACGCCGCGAGCGTCGACGGATTCGTGGAGGCGTTCGCCGGCGCGGCCGCGGAGGCGGCCGGCGAGGCGAAGAAGGGAGCGAGCGCGTGAACGGCACGAAGGTGAGGGCGGTGAACGGGAAGCGGCAGCGCCACCAGGCGCTGATCGACCTCGTTCGCCGCGAGGCACTCGGCAGCCAGGAGGAGATCCGCCGGCGTCTCGAGGAGCTCGGCCACCCGGCGACCCAGTCGACGATCTCGCGCGACCTCGAGGAGCTGGGGCTCGTCCGCGTGCGCGACGGCGGTGGGGAGCTGCGCTACGCCGCGCCGGAGGGTGGGCGCGCCGCAGCCTCCCCCGGCGTGCTGCGCGCGCTGCTCGGCGAGTTCGTCGTCCGCATCGAGCACTCGGGCAACCTCGTGCTGGTCATGACCCCGCCGGGCGCGGCCTCGGCCGTCGCGCGGGCGCTCGACGAGACACCGCCCGAGGGGATCCTCGGAACGGTGGCCGGCGACGACACGATCCTCGTGGTCGTGCCCGAGGGGGTGCGCGCCGCGACGGTCGCGGCGCGACTCCGGAACCTGGCGGGGCTCGCGTGAGCGGCCGGGTCGTCCTCGCCTACTCGGGCGGCCTCGACACCTCGGTCGCCGCGCGGACGCTCCGGGAGGAGCGCGGCCTCGACGTCGTCGCCGCGTTCGTCGACCTCGGCCAGCCGTTCGACGCCGAGGCCGTGCGGGACCGGGCCGCGGCCGCCGGGGCGAAGCTGCACGTGATCGACGCGAAGGAGGAGTTCGCCGAGGGGTTCTGCCTGCCCGCGATCCACGCGAACGCGCTCTACGAGGGGAAGTACCCGCTGGTCTCGGCCCTCGCCCGGCCCCTCATCGCGGCGAAGGTCGTCGACGTGGCGCGCCAGGCCGGCGCCGGGTTCGTCGCGCACGGCTGCACCGGCAAGGGCAACGACCAGGTCCGGTTCGAGGCCACGTTCGCCGCGCTCGCCCCCGACCTCGGAGTCATCGCCCCCGTGCGCGAGGCGGCGCTGTCCCGCGAGCAGGCGATCGAGATCGCCGCTCGCTACGGGATCCCGGTCGCGACCGAGGCCAAGACCTATTCGATCGACGAGAACCTCTGGGGCCGGACGGCCGAGACCGGGCCGCTCGAGGACCCCTGGGCAGAGCCGCCGGCCGACGCGTTCGGCATCACGGCCGACGCACGCGAGGCACCGGACGAGCCGGCCGAGGTCGTGGTCGGGTTCGAGGCCGGACGGCCGGTTGCGCTGGACGGCGAGCCGCTGCCGCTCACGGCGCTGATCGCGCGCCTCGCGGCCGTCGGCGGCGCGCACGGGTTCGGGCGGGTCGACATGATCGAGAACCGCCTCGTCGGCATCAAGTCCCGCGAGGTCTACGAGGTGCCGGGCGCGCTGGCGCTGATCCTCGCGCACGGCGACCTCGAGGACCTGACGCTCGAGCGCGACCTCGCGCACGAGAAGGCGGGGCTGGAGCGGCGGTGGGCCGAGGGCTGCTACTACGGCCAGTGGTACGGACCGCTCCACGCGGCGCTGCGGTCGTTCATGGCCGAGGCCCAGCGCGATGTCACCGGCGAGGTCCGGCTCCGGTTCTTCAAGGGCTCGTGCACGGTGGTCGGGCGGCGGAGCCCGCGTGCGCTCTACGACGTGTCGCTCGCCACCTACGACGGCACGGCCGACCGGTTCGATCACACCCAGGCGGCCGGGTTCGTGGCGCTGTGGTCGCTGCCGCTGAAGACCTGGGCGGCGCGGGACCGCGCCGGCGGCGCGGGCGGGACCGGCGGCGGCTCGGGCGGCGCGGGCGTGACCGGCGGCTCCGGTCGCGCGGGGGGCGCGTGACCGGCGGCATCCTGTGGGGCGGGCGGTTCTCGGCTCCGCCGGCTGAGGAGCTCGTGGCGTTCACGGGCTCGCTGGCGTTCGACCGGCGGCTGCTGGGCGCCGACCTGCGCGCGACGCGCGCGCACGTGCGCGCGCTGGCGCGCGCCGGACGCCTGTCCCTGGACGAGCGCGACGGCCTGCTGACGGCGCTCGCCGACCTGGAGGCGCTCGCCGCCGCCGGGACCTTCCCGTTCGACGAGGCCGACGAGGACGTCCACACGGCCGTCGAGCGCGTGCTGACCGAGCGCCTCGGCGACCTCGGGGCGCGCGTCCACGCCGGTCGGAGCCGCAACGACCTGGTCGCCACCGACCTCCGCCTCTGGACGGCCGAGGCGGCCGGCGAGCTCGCCGATCGCGCGCGGGCGCTGGCCGCGACGCTGGCCGTCCGGGCCGAGGAGCAGGCCGAGACCCTGCTGCCCGGCTACACCCACCTGCAGCGCGCCCAGCCGGTCACGCTCGGCCACCACCTGCTGGCCCACGCCTTCCCGATGCTCCGCGACGCCGTGCGCCTCGACCGGGCGGGCGCCGCGGCGATGGCCCGCTGCCCGCTCGGCGCCGGGGCGCTCGCCGGGTCGACCCTCGGGATCGACCCGGCGGCCACGGCCGCCGACCTCGGGTTCGCGGCCCCGTTCGACAATTCGATCGACGCGGTCGCCGACCGCGACTTCGCGCTGGAGCTCCTGGCCGCCTGCGCCTCGACGGCCGTGCACCTGTCTCGCCTGGGCGAGGACCTCGTGCTCTGGACGAGCCAGGAGTTCGGGTTCGCCACCCCCGACGACCGCTACTCGACCGGGTCGAGCATGATGCCGCAGAAGCGCAATCCCGACGTCGCCGAGCTGGCGCGCGGGAAGGCCGGGCGCGTGCTCGGCGACCTCGTGGCCCTGGCGACCGTGCTGAAGGGGCTTCCCCTCGCCTACGACCGGGATCTGCAGGAGGACAAGGAGGCCGTGTTCGACGCGTTCGACGCCCTGGCGCCCGCGCTCGCGGCCGTCCGCGGCATGGTCGCGACGCTCGCGTTCGACGCCGCCAGGATGCGTGCGGCGGCCTCCGGCGGATTCTTGCTGGCGACCGACCTCGCCGAGGCGCTCGTGGCGGCCGGCGTCCCCTTCCGCGAGGCGCACGAGCGGATCGGAGAGCTGGTCGCGCGCCTGGAGACCGAGGGGCGGGCGCTCGCCGACGTGGCCCCCGACGAGTGGGCGTCGCTCGACCCCGCGCTTGGCCCCGAGACGGCCGCGCTGCTCGACCCCGGCGGGGCGATCGCCCGCAGGGGGCTGCCCGGCGGCCCTTCGCCGGACTCGGTCCGCCGGCAGGCCACGGCCGTTCGCGCGGCTGCGGCGCCCGGCCGCCCACCCGCCCGGGACTAGTCCGAACCCCCCCTCTCGGAGGGGGTCACGTCCCCTGCCGGGCCGGCAGGGCGCCGCCGATTCCGCCTTCCGTCCCGTCAAGACAGACCACCCGGCATGCCGATCCCTCAGTCGGGACGGCGGAGCGGGAGGATGCGATGGGAGCGGCGCGCGACCGCGCGGGGACGCGCGCTCCGGCACCCGCGACCCGCCGGAGCGGAGCGGAGCGGTGAGGTCCGTCCGCAGCTTCGTCGTGGGGTTCGGGCTGGCGCTGCTGATCGGGGCACTGGCCGGGCTCGCCCCTTCGATGTCGCGCATGTTCCCGGTCGGGTTCGGCCATGTGCCCGCCGCCACGGCCGGCGCGCCGTCCGCGAGCCCCTCCGCGGGCTCCGGCGCGTTCGGTGCGCCGACGTCCGCCCCCTCCGGCGCACCGGCGCGCGCGTCCGGCACCGGGGACGGCCCCAGGGCGTTGCGGCTGGCGATCGCGCGGGTCTCGGCGAGCCTCGCCCAGCACCCGAACCGCGGACTCCTCGCCGCGCTCACCATCCTGCAGGCAGACCTCGCCCGCTGGAACGACCGTCGCGGCAGAGCGGGCAGCGGCGGCCCCACGCAGCCGGAGGAGGGGCGGCCGTCTCCCGGCCCTGGTGGGAACGCGGGCCACGGTCGCGCGTCCGGGAGCGGCCACGGCCACGATGGCTCCGGAAACGGCGGAGGTGTGGGCGGGGACGGTGGCGGTGGCCCCCACGGCTCCGGCGGGAAGGGAAGGCCGGGGGGCTCAGTCTCAGACGGCTAGCGACCGGCGAGGCCGGGTGGCGCCGGTCGGCGCCTCGTCCCGCCGACCGCCGGGCGCGCCCCGGAGCCTCCCGCCACGGCGGCCCGGAGCTCGGCGGCCCGCGCCGTCAGGCGTTCGAACTGCTCGCGCGTCGTCGAGCGCATCCCGAGGCGAACGGGGTCGTAGCGGTCGCCGTGGCAGTCGGAGCCGCCGGTCCAGAGCAGGCCGAGCGACTCGGCCATCTCGACGTAGCGTCGCTCGACCTCTTCGGTGTGCTCGGGGTGGGACGCCTCGATGCCATCCAGCCCGGCCGCAGCCATCTCCTCGATGAGGGCCGCAGGGACGGGATTCGTCTCGCGGAACGTGCCGGGGTGGGCGAGGACGCAGACCCCCCCTGCCCGGTGGATCAGCCGCAGCGCCTCGACGGGGGCGAGCGCGTGCTTCTCGACGTAGGCGCGCCCGCCCGAGCCGATGAGCTCCTCGCTGAACGCATCCTTCAGGGTGGGCACCACGCCTGCCTCGACCAGGGCCTGGGCGACGTGTGGCCGGACGATCGTCCCGCCCTCGGCGATCTCGCGGACGCGTTCGAAGCTGATCGGGTGGCCGAGCCCCTGCAGCTTCGCCACCATGCGCTCGCCGCGCGTGTAGCGGTCCTCGCGCAGGCGCTGCAGCTCGGCGGCGAGCTCGGCGTCGTCCGCGTCCATGAGGTAGCAGAGGACGTGGACCCCCTCGCCGTCCGAGACGGTGGAGAACTCGATGCCGGGGACGACCTCCACCCCCAGCTCGCGTCCGGCCGCGCGGGCCTCCCCCAGCCCGTCCACCGTGTCGTGGTCGGTGATCGCGAGAACGTCGAGCCCGCGCTCGCGGGCGAGCCCGACCGAGCGCCGGGGCGTGAACGTCCCGTCCGAGTACAGGGTGTGGGCGTGCAGGTCGATACCGGGCATGCGGCCGCTATGGTAGCCGCCCGCCTCGATCGCCCACCCGGTCACTCCAGCGGAAGCTCCACCGGTGCCGCGCGGGCGCGCCCAGCGGCGGCCCGGGACTGCCCGACCAGCGCGACGTAGACGCCGGCCAGCAGCACGGCCCCGCCGGCGAGCGCCGTCCACGGCGGAACCTGCCGCAGCAGCAGCGCCGCCAGGGCCGTCGAGACGATGGGCTCGCCCATGACGGCGATGCCAACGAGGGTCGCGTCCATGTCCCTCAGCAGGTAGTTGAAGGTCGTGTGCCCGACGAGCTGTGGGACGAGGGCGAGCAGCGCGAACATGATCCAGCTCCGCGCAGGGAGCCCTCCGAGCGGAGCGCCGCCGACGATCGCGATCGGCACCAGCACGACCGCGCAGGCCGTGTACGCAACGGCGACGTAGGTGAGCAGCGAGATCTCCTGCCGGAGGCCCCGGCCCGCAAGGAAGTAGCCCGACGCGGTGACGGCGCCGGCCAGGGCCAGCAGGTCCCCGGCGAGCGCTCGCCCCGAGAGCGCGATGTCACCCCCCGAGACCACGCCTGCCCCGGCCAGGGCGACCGCGATGCCGAGGAGCGCCGCCCGCGAGGTGCGCTCGCGAAAGAGCAGCCGCGACCCGGCGGCGCTGAACACCGGCGAGGCCGACACCAGCACGACGCTGGAGGCCACGGTCGTGAGCGCCAGCGACGAGATCCAGGTGGCGAAGTGGACGGCCAGCAGCGCGCCGGCTCCGATCGCCGCCGCCCACTGGCGGGCGGTCAGCCGCCGCAGCTCGCCCGGGCGGCGGGCGAGGGCGAGCGGCAGCAGCACGGCGGCCGCGAAGGCGTTGCGGTACAGGGCGATGGAGAGGCTCGGCGCGCGGGCGAGTTTGACGAAGATGGCGGCGAACCCCACGGCCGCCACCCCCACGGCCAGCAGCAGGGCACGCCGGAGCGGCACGCCGTCATTGTCCCGGGTATGCTCCGGGCGTGGCGCGGATCACCGTCTTCGGCGCCGGGGCAATGGGGACCGCGATGGCGATCCACCTCGCCCGGGCTGGGCACGACGCGGCGCTCTGGGCAGGGCCCCACGACGCGGGCGTGCTCGATGCGCTGCTGGTCGACCGCCGCCACCCGGCCCTCCCCGAACACCTGCCGGAGTCGCTGGTCGTGCACCGTCCCGAGGAGATCGAGGCCGCCGGCCGGGATCTCGAGATCGGCGTCATGGCGGCGAGCTCGGTCGGGACGAGGAGCCTCGCCCGTGAGGTCGCGGGGGCCGGGCTCGATCCCTCGCTGGTCGTCGGCGTCGCGAAGGGACTCGAGCCGGGGAGCCGCAGGCGGATGTCCGAGGTCCTCTGCGAGGAGATCGGCCACGACCGCGTGGTGTCGGTCGGCGGCCCCGGCCTCGCCTCCGAGCTCGCCGAGAGCCTCCCCACCGCCGCGGTGTTCGCCGCCGCCGACGGATCCGTCGCCGAGGAGGCGGCCGTGCCCTTCCGGACGCGCGACTACCGGATCGTCGCCACCGACGACCTGCTCGGCGTCGAGTACTGCACGGTGGCGAAGAACGTCGCCGCGATCGGCCTCGGCATCCTCGACGGCCTCGGCAAGGCCGCCGGGTTCGCCTACCGCAACGCCAAGGCGGCGCTGTTCGCTCAGGCGCTCGCCGAGCTGACCGAGCTGGTCGTCGCGCTCGGCGGCCGCCCGGAGACGGCCGGCGGCCTCGCCGGGCTGGGCGACACGCTGGTGACGAGCCTCGGCGGGCGCAACCGGCTCTACGGCGAGCTGATCGGCGAGGGGGTGCCTCCCGAGCCGGCGCTCACCGACCTCGTCGGCCGGGGGATGACGGTCGAGGGGGTGGAGTCCGCGGTGGACGTGCGCCTGCTCGCCGCCGAGGCGGGGCTCGACCTGCCGTTCCACGAGCAGATCCACCGGATCCTCTTCGAGGGGGCGCCGGCCGCGAGCCTGCTCCTGCTCCCGGAAAGGATGAAGGCATGAGCTACGACACGCCGCGCGACACCCTGCCCCGCGACCGCGGGCAGACCCCCGACCGCAACCTCGCGCTCGACCTCGTCCGCGTGACCGAGGCCGGGGCGCTCGCCGCCGGCCGCTGGATCGGCCGCGGCCAGAAGGAGCGCGCGGACCAGGCCGCCGTGGACGCCATGCGCCTGATGCTCGACACCGTCGACATGGACGGCGTGGTCGTCATCGGCGAGGGCGAGAAGGACGAGGCCCCGATGCTCTACAACGGCGAGATCGTTGGCAACGGCCTCGGGCCCAAGGTGGACGTGGCAGTCGACCCGCTGGAGGGCACCCGGCTCACGGCGCACGGCCAGCCGAACGCGATCTCGGTGGTCGCCGTCGCCGAGCGCGGCACGATGTTCTTCCCCGGGCCCGCGTTCTACATGGAGAAGATCGCCGTCGGCCCGGCCGTCGCCGGGGCGATCGACATCACCGCGCCACCGGCCGAGAACGTCCGTCGGGTGGCGAAGGCCAAGGGCGTGCACGTCGGCGAGGTCTCGGTCGTCGTCCTCGACCGCGATCGCCACGCGTCGCTCATCGCCGACCTGCGGGAGCTCGGCGCCAGGGTCGCCCTGATCACCGACGGCGACGTCGCGCCCGCGATCGCCGCGGCACGCGAGGACACCGGCGTGGACATGCTGATGGGCATCGGCGGCACCCCCGAGGGGGTCATCTCCGCGGCGGCGCTGAAGTGCCTGGGCGGCGCCATCCAGGGGCGGCTGTGGCCGCGCAACGACCTCGAGCGCCGCCGGATGATCGACCAGGGCTACGACCCCGATCGCGTGCTCACGACCGGGGACCTGGTGGCGAGCGACAACGTGTTCGTCGCTGCCACCGGCGTCACCAGCGGATCACTGCTGAAGGGCGTCCTCTACCACGACAGCGGCGCCGTCACCGACTCGATCGTGATGCGCTCGCGGACCGGGACGATCCGCCGCGTCGAGGCCGAGCACTCCTTCGAGAAGCTCGAGACGTACTCGCGGATCGCCTACCGCCCGACCGACGGCGACGAGTAGCGGCTCCGGCCGGCTCCCCCGGGACGGGCCGTCCGGCCCGTGCGGGCGGGGCGATCGGGCCGGACCGTTGGAGCCATGGGGGGAGCGCCCGGGATGCTGACGGATCGCGCGGGCCCGTCCTCCTCCATCGACGGCCGGCCGCTGCACGCGCTGGACGTCGAGGAGGCGCTGGCGGCCCTCGGCTCCTCACCCCGCGGCCTCGCCGGGACGGAGGCCGCTTCCCGCCGTGCGCGCGTCGGGCCGAACGAGCTCCCGCCCCCGCCCCGCCGGCCGCTCGTCCTGCGCTTCCTCGCGGGCTTCACCGACCTGTTCGCCGTCGTGCTGATCGTGGCGGCCGGCATCACGCTGCTCGCCTACGCGGTCCAGCGGCCGCACGAGGCCGGCAACCTGCAGCTCACGGTCGCGATCCTCTGTGTGGTCCTGCTGAACGCGACGATCGGGTTCCTGCAGGAGTACTCGGCGGAGCGGACCGCCGACGCGCTGACCGCGATGGTGCCGAAGACGGCCCGGGTGATCCGCGAGGGCCAGCGGACCGAGGTCCCCGCCCGGGAGCTCGTCCCCGGCGACCTCGTCGTGCTGGAGGCCGGCGACGTCGTGTCGTGCGATGCGCGGGTCGTCGAGGCCCACGACCTCGCGATGAACATGATGGCTCTCACCGGCGAGAGCGACCCGGTCGCGCGGACGGCCGACCCCGCGGCGCCCGACCTCCCGCCGATCGAGGCACGCGACCTGGTGTTCATGGGCACCTCCGTGGCGGCCGGCACGGGCAAGGCCGCCGTCGCGGCCACGGGGCTCGCCACCGAGTTCGGCCGCATCTTCCGGATGACGGCCGAGGTCCGCGAGGAGCCGAGCCCGCTGCAGCGCCAGGTCGCGCACATGGCGAGCCGGGTGGCCGCGGCCGCGCTCGTCATCGGCACCCTGCTGTTCGGCGTTCGCGCGTCGACGGGGACCGGCGGCCTCGTGGAGTCGTTCGTGTTCGCCCTCGGCGTCATGGTGGCACTGGTCCCGGAGGGGCTGCCGGCGACGCTGTCGGTGTCGCTCGCCATCGGTGTCCGACGCATGGCGAGGCGCCGGGCGCTGGTGAAGAGGCTCGTGGCCGTCGAGACGCTCGGCTCGACCACCGTCATCTGCACCGACAAGACCGGCACCCTGACCAAGGCCGAGATGACCGTGCAGGCCGTCTGGACCTCGGGGCGACGGCTCGCCGTCGCCGGCGTCGGCTACGCTCCGGAGGGCGAGGTCGAGGACGCGGCGGCGGCCGAGCCCGTCCTGCGGACGGCGGCCCTCTGCTCCGACGCCCGGCTCCTGCCGCCGGGACCCGGGGCCGAGGGCGAGTGGCGGGTCCTCGGCGACACCACCGAGGGGGCCGTCCTGGTCGCGGCCGCCAAGGCCGGCATCGACCCCGAGGCGGCCGTCGCCGCCCCGCGGGTCGCCGAGTTTCCGTTCGATCCCGCGCGCAAGCTGATGTCGACGGTCGTCCGGGAGCCCGAGGGCCCGCGGGCGTGCGTGAAGGGGTCGCCGCAGGAGCTCGTGGGTCGCTGCACCCGAGCGCGGTGGGACGGTGCGACCGTCCCGATGACCGACGAGCTCCGCGCGCGGATCGCCGAGGCGAACGATGCCCTGGCGGCCGATGCCCTGCGGGTCCTGGCCGTGGCGACCAAGCCGGTCACCGAGGCCGCGGCGGCGCTCGGCATGGAGGAGGTCGAGCGGGACCTCGAGCTCCTCGGCCTGATCGGCATGGTCGACCCGCCGCGGCCGGAGGTCGAACGGGCCGTCCGCGCCTGCCGCACGGCCGGGATCCGGGTGATCATGGTGACCGGCGACTACGGGCTGACCGCGGAGGCGATCGGCCGGCGGGTCGGGATCGTCCGCGGCCGGGCGCACCTCGTCACCGGGCAGGACCTCGAGGGCATGAGCGACCTCGACCTGAAGGCCGCCCTGCACGCCCACTGGGAGATCGTCTTCGCGCGGGTGAAGCCCGAGCACAAGATGCGGGTCGTCGCCGCGCTGAAGGACATGGGCGAGATCGTCGCCGTCACCGGTGACGGCGCGAACGACGCGCCGGCGCTGCGACGGGCCGACATCGGCGTGGCGATGGGCCGCTCCGGCACCGACGTCGCCCGCGAGGCGGGCCTGATGGTGCTGCTCGACGACTCGTTCGCGACGATCGTCGAGGCGGTCGAGCGGGGGCGCTCGATCTACGAGAACATCCGCAAGTTCCTGGTCTACCTGTTCAGCCACAACATCGCCGAGCTGACCCCGATCCTCGTTGCGGCCGTCGTCGGGTTTCCGCTGGTGCCGCTCACCGCCCTGCAGGTCCTGTCGATCGACCTCGGCTCGGACGTGCTGCCGGCCCTCGCGCTCGGGGCCGAGGCCCCGGAGCCGGGGATCATGGAGCGGCCGCCCCGGCACCCGGCCGAGCACCTCATGTCGGCCGCCGTGGTCGGCAGGTTCCTGTTCCTCGGCACGATCATGTCGATCGGGGTCGTGGCGGCGTTCTTCTGGCGGGTCCACTCGGCCCACCTGGGGTTCGCATCGTTCACAGCCTCGAACCCCGTGTACCGGGAGGCGCTGACGATGACGCAGGCGGGGATCGTGGTGGGGCAGTTCTTCAACGGGTTCGCCGTTCGCACCGAGCGAGCGAGCGTGTTTCGCGTCGGGCTCCTCTCCAACCGCGCGCTGCTCGCCGGCGAGGTGCTCGGCATCGGGATCGTGAGCGCGATCAGCTACGCGCCGCCCCTGCAGCGGGTCTTCGGCACCGCGCCGCTCTCGGCGACCGACTGGTTGGCGCTCCTCTGCATCGGGCTGGTGCTGCTGGCCGCCGAGGAGGCGCGCAAGGCACTCGCCCGCCGCCGCGCGGCGCCCCGCGGCCCCGCCGCCGGGAAGGAGGACTGACGTGCACGTGATCGTGATGGGATGCGGACGAGTCGGGGCCCGGCTTGCCGACCGGCTCGACGCCGAGGGGCACTCGGTCTGCGTGATCGACCGGAACCCGAAGGCGCGCCTGCGGCTGTCGAAGGGCTTCGGGGGGCGGTTCCTGGTCGGCAACGGGTTCAGCCGGCGGATCCTCGAGGAGGCGCGCATCGGCGAGGCCGACGCGTTCGTCGCGGTGACCAACGGCGACAACGCCAACATCGTGGGCGCGCGGACGGCGCGCGACGCCTACCGGGTTCCGAAGGTCGTCGCGCGCATCTACGACCCGGAGCGCGCCGACATCTACCGCCAGCTCGGGATCCCCACGGTCGCCTCGGTCCGCTGGGCGGTGAACGAGATCGGCGCGCTGCTGTTCCACCGCGACCTCGCTCCGGAGACGACGTTCGGCAACGGCGAGACCCTTCTGGTCCGCTCCACCGTGCCGGCCGGCCTCGACGGCCGGCGCCTCGCGGAGCTCGAGGTCGAGGGCGAGATCCGGGCCGTGGAGCTGACCCGCGGCGGGCGCTCGGAGCTGCCGGCCTACGGCACGGTCCTGCGCACGGGCGACCTCGTGACATTCGCCGTCGCCATGACCTCGCTGCCGCGGCTGCGGGGGTTCCTCGAGGCAGGGGGTGGGCGATGAGGGCGATCGTGGCGGGGGCCGGCAGGCTCGGGCAGCAGGTGGCGCTGGCCCTGGCCGCGACCAAGAACGAGGTGACGCTGATCGACAACGACGACGAGCGGGTGGAGCGGCTGCGGGCGGCCCTGCCGGTGCGGGTCCTGTACGCCGACGCCTGCGACCCGCGGATGCTGGAGGAGGCCGGCATCCTCGCCGCCGACGTGCTGCTCGCCCTGACCGGCGACGACGACAACAACCTGGTGGCCGCCTTCCTGGCCAAGCGGCAGTTCCGCGTGGCGAGGGTGGTGGCGCGGGTGAACGACCCCGAGAACGAGTGGCTGTTCACCGAGCACTGGGGGGTCGACGTGCCGGTGTCGACCTCCACCGCCCTGCTGTCGCTCATCGAGGAGGCGACGCAGGCGGCCGACACGGTGGCGCTGCTGCACCTGCCGCGCGCCGGCGTCACGCTGATCGAGACCGCGATCACCGAGCGGTCCTCGGCCGCCGGCCGCTCGCCGGGCGACCTGGCGCTGCCGGAGGGGTCGGTCGTGGCGGCCGTCGTTCGGGACGGGGAGCCGATCGCCCCGGGGCCCGAGTTCCGGTTCGCGCCCGGCGACGAGGTCCTTGTCGTGTCGGACACGGCGAACGAGGAGACGGTGCGGGCCGCGTTCCAGGACCGCTCCGGCGGCCGGGGACCCGAGGGGGCTGCCGGTCAGGGGGCGCCCGCGGCGGAGCGCGAGGGCCCCGGCGGCGGAGCCGGCGCGTAGACGCCGGTCCCCGCCCTCGCCACCCGGCCCTCGCGCGCGGCCTCGGCCAGCGCGCCGAGCAGCCGTCGTCGGAGGTCCGGCTGGGCGAACGGATCGAGGTACCCGCGGCGGAGCGCGAGGTCCTGGATCACCGTCCAGTGCAGCGGCCTCGCCTCGTCGGCCAGCACGCGCAGCGCCGCATCGAGGGGCTCCACCGTCGCTCCTACAGCGCCCGCGCCCCGGGGACGAGGCCCTCGGCGACCGCCTCCACGGCCGACCAGTCGTGAACGGAGAAGGGCAGCGGCCCGGCGCCGATGACGACCTCCTCCACGCCGTTCTCCGCGAAGCCGGCGAGCGTCTCGAGGCACCGTTCCGGCGTGCCGGTCAGCGTGTCGGCCGCCCACGTCTCGAGCGGCACGGCGTCGAGGGCACCGCCGGGCGACCAGGCCTGCATGGCCCGGTAGCGGGCGGCCAGGTCGCGTTCGTCCTCGCCGACCAGCGTGTACAGCCCGACCGAGACGCGCACCGTCGCCGGGTCGCGGCCGACCGCCTCGGCCGTCCGCCGGAGGGCGGCCACCCGCTCGCCGTGCGCCGTCGGGGTCCACCTCCAGACCGTGTTCCACCCGGTCGCGTGCTGCGCCACCAGCCGCAGCAGCCGGTCCCCGCCCTTGCCGCCGAGCCAGATGGGTGGCCCGCCGGGCTGGACCGGGCGCGGGTGGTTGAAGGCCCCCTCGAGGCGCAGGCTGCGGCCCTCGAAGTCGACCGGGCCCTCACCGAGCAGCGCGGCGAGCGCGGCGACGTGCTCCTCGAACGCGGCGAAGCGCTCCCCGAGCGACCCGAACGGGTAGCCGAAGGCCCGGAACTCCCGCTCGTACCACCCGGCGCCGATGCCGAGGTCGAGGCGACCGCCGCTCACGAGGTCGATGACCGCGGCCATCTTCGCCACGTGGGCAGGATGGCGGAACGGCGCCCCGGCGACCAGGGTGCCGAGCCGCACCCGTTCGATCGCGACGGCCAGCGCGGCGAGCGTCGTGAACGGCTCGAGGGACCCCGCCGGCTTGGCGGACCCCCCGTACCGCTCGAGGTCCAGGAAGAAGTGGTCGGAGATCCAGACCGAGTCGAACCCGAGCGCCTCGGCCCGGCGGGCGGCATCGAGCACCCGGTCGAAGTCGACCGGCCCGCCGTCGGGGAACGAGAAGTCGTAGTGGGGCAGCGCGAGCCCGAACCGCACGCCCCCATCCTACGGGACGCCACCCCAGGAAGGGCCGGAAGGGCCGGGGGGCGGCCGGAGCAGGGATAGGGGGGGCGTGGCCTGCGGAGCCTCGACGGCGCAGGAAGGGCCGGGGGAACCGGGGGGCGGCCGGAGCAGGGGTAGGGTGGGGCGTGGCCTGCGGAGCCTCGACGGCGCAGGAAGGGCCGGGGGGCGGCCGGAGCAGGGGTAGGGTGGGGCGTGGCCTGCGGAGGCCGCCCCCCGG
>JAJYHN010000087.1 GCA_021784765.1 Actinomycetes bacterium | reverse complement strand
GCGGCCGGCGCTGTTCGCCGAGGTCACCGAGCGGTTCTACCGGTCGACGGCCGCGGTGGCCGCGGAGCGGGCGGCCGCGGCGCGTGCGGGCAGGCCGGTCGCGGGTCCCGGTCCGCGGCGCGCACCCATGCCCGGTGCGATGCTCTCCCGGGGGTCGCGCGGCGTACCGACCACGCCCGGCATTCCCCCCGGGCTCGACGGCCGACCGGGGCGGGAGGACCCCGCCGGGCTCGACGGCCGGCCCGATCGGGACGACCCGGCCCAATTCGATGCAGCGACTGGAGGTGCACGATGACCGACGAGCCCATCGCGCGTCGCGACGCGCACGAGTCCATGACGGCCCGCGCGGCCGGCGCGGCGGATGAGCCTCTCGCGGACGAGCTCGTGGCTCCCGGACCCGAGGTCCGCCGGATCCAGCTCGCGTTTCCTGCCGCGGGGCCCGACGGGCCGCTCGACGGCGTCGCGCTCGTCACGATCGACCGGCCGGAGGTGCGCAACGCGCTCGACGCGGCCACCATCGCCCAGCTCGTCGACGCGTTCGAGGCGCTCGATGCGGATCCCGATTGCCGCTGCATCGTGCTGACCGGCGCGGGCGACCGGGCCTTCGCGGCGGGCGGCGACATCCGCGAGATGGCGGAGGAAACCGCCGGCTGGCTCATCGCCTCGGACCGCTTCGCGCACTGGGAGCGCCTCTCCCGCGTGCGGACGCCGACGATCGCCGCGGTCCGCGGCGTCGCGCTCGGCGGGGGCTGCGAGCTGGCCATGGCGTGCGACATGATCGTGGCCGCCGAGGATGCCGTGTTCGGCCAGCCGGAGCTGCGGCTCGGGATCATGCCCGGCGCCGGCGGCACGCAGCGGCTGACCCGCGCGATCGGCAAGGCGAAGGCGATCGAGCTCATCCTCACCGGGCGGAACATGCCTGCCGCCGAGGCGGAGGCACACGGCCTCGTCACGCGGCTCGTCCCGGCCCACCAGGTCGTGCCGGCCGCGCTGCAGCTCGCGGCGTCGATCTCGGCCATGCCGCCCGTCGCCGTCGCGGCGGCCGTCGAGGCGGTTCGCGCGGCCGAGGAGCTGCCGCTCCGCGACGGGCTGGCGCTCGAACGGCGCCTCTTCTACCTCCTGTTCTCCACCGAGGACCAGAAGGAGGGGATGCAGGCGTTCCTGGAGAAGCGCCCGCCGCGCTGGGTGGGCCGGTAGCGGTCCCGCACGGATCCGGCAGCGGTGTCGCCGGGATGGCCGGCTCACCCGGCCGGCCGCGAGCCGAGGGCGGCCCTGCGGCCGGGGGCTTCGGCCGGGCTGCGGGGGCTTCGGCTGTCCGCGTGACCTTCGCCTCTAGCCTCGAGGCCTTCCGGGCGTAGCCTCGGCCGGTAGCGAGCTGGAGGTGCAGCGCATGGCGAACCTCGATCCTCTCCCGGCCGCGGCCCTCTACCGTCCGACCGACCCATCCGGCCTCGGGTTCGCGACGACCGACGAGCTCCCCGACGTGGAGGAGATCATCGGCCAGCGACGCGCCGTGGAGGCAGTCGAGTTCGCGATCGGGATCCGCCACGAGGGATACAACCTCTTCGCGCTCGGCCCGGCCGGCACCGGCAAGCACACGGTGCTGCGGCAGTTCCTGGCCGGCCAGGCGGCACGCGAGCCGGTCCCGTCGGACTGGGTCTACGTGCACGACTTCGATCGGCCGCAGTCACCGCGCGCGCTCCGCCTGCCGCCCGGCCGCGGCGTGGAGCTGCGCAACGCGATGGACCGGCTGGTCGCCGACCTGCGTCGCGCCATCCCCGCGGCGTTCGAGTCGGACGCGTACCGCGACCGCCGCGAGGCGATCGATTCCGCCCTCAGGGGGCGCCGGGAGGCCCTCCTCGCCACGTTCGAGGAGCGCGCGAAGGCATCCGGCGTCGCGCTGGTGCGGACGCCGGTGGGGATGGGCCTCGCGCCGGCGCAGGGCGACCAGGTCCTGGGCGCCGAGCAGTTCCACGCGCTGCCCGAGACCGAGCAGCAGCGCATCCGGGCCGCGATGACCGAGCTCGAGGAAGAGCTCAACGGGCTGGTGCGCCACGTGCAGGGCTGGGAGCGCGAGCAGCGCGACCACCAGCGCCAGCTCGACCGCGACGTCTCCCACGCCGCCGCCGACCATTTCGTCGACGAACTGCGGCACGCCTTCGCCGACCTGCCGGAGGTCCTGGCCCACCTGGACGCAGTCGAGCGGAACGTGGTGGAGACGGCGGACGAGTTCGTTGCGGCCGCCTCGCACGAGGACGGCGCCGACGGGGCAAAGCCCGCGACGCGCGAGCAGGGCGCGGACGCCGGGTTCCGTCGCTTCCAGGTGAACGTGCTCGTGGATCACGGCCAGAGCGCCGGCGCGCCCGTGGTCTACGAGGACAACCCGACCCTGGCGAACGTGGTCGGCCGGATCGAGCAGATGGCGCAGTTCGGCACGCTGGTGACGGACTTCACGCTGATCAAGCCGGGGGCGCTCCACCGCGCCAACGGCGGGTACCTCGTCCTCGACGCCCTGCGCCTCCTCCAGGAGCCCTACGCCTGGGAGGCGCTCAAGCGCGCCCTGCGTGCGCGCGAGATCCGGATCGAGTCGCCGGCGCAGCTCACCGGCATGGCGACGACCGTCTCGCTGCAGCCCGTTCCGATCCCGCTCGACGTCAAGATCGCGCTCGTCGGCGAGCGGGGGCTGTACTACGCGCTGGCCGCCGCGGATCCCGACTTCCTCGAGCTCTTCAAGGTCGAGGCGGACTTCGAGGAGCGCGTCGACCGCACGCCCGACGCCAACGCGCAGTACGCGCAGCTGATCGCCACGCTGGTGCGCCGGGAGCACCTGCGGCCGCTCGATGCCTCGGCCGTCGCGCGGGCGCTCGAGGACTCGTCGCGGCGCGCCGGCGACGCCGACAAGCTCTCGACGCACATGCGCAGCCTGGTCGATCTGCTGCGCGAGGCCGACCACTGGGCCGGAGCGGAGGGCCGGGAGGTCGTCACGGCCTCCGAGATCCAGCACGCGATCGACTCCCGGCGCCGGCGCGGCAGCCGGCTCGAGGAGCTCGTCCAGGAGGAGATCGCGCGCGGCACCGTGCTGATCGCGACGGAGGGCACCGCGGCGGGCCAGGTGAACGGGCTGACCGTCGTGCAGCACGGCGACACGACGTTCGGGCAGCCGATGCGGATCACGGCGACCGTGCGGCTCGGGCGCGGCGAGGTCGTCGACATCGAGCGCGAGGTCGAGCTCGGCGGCCCGATCCACTCCAAGGGCGTGCTGATCCTCGGCGGCTTCCTCGGCGCGCGCTACGCCGGCGGCCGCCCGCTCACGCTGCACGCGAGCCTCGTCTTCGAGCAGTCGTACGGCGGCGTGGAGGGCGACAGCGCGTCGCTCGCCGAGCTCTGCGCGCTGCTCTCGGCGATCTCCGGCGTCCCCATCCGGCAGGACCTCGCGATCACGGGCTCGGTGAACCAGCATGGTGCGGTGCAGCCGATCGGCGGGGTCAACGAGAAGATCGAGGGGTTCTTCGACGTGTGCGCGGCGCGCGGCCTGACCGGCACGCAGGGCGTGATCGTCCCGGCCGCCAACACGTCGAACCTCATGCTCCGGCACGACGTTGTCGAGGCCGCGGCGGCGGGCCGGTTCACCCTCTGGGCGGTCTCGACGGTCGACGAGGCGATCGAGCTGCTCACGGGCCTGCCGGCCGGGACCGAGGTGCCGGACGGCGGCTGGCAGGAGGGATCGGTGAACGCCCGCGTCGCGGGACGGCTGGCCGCGCTCGCGGAAGAGGCGCGCGCGTACCGGGCCCTCACCTAGAATCGGCAGCCGCAACCGGCCGCACGACCGGGCCGGGGGAACGCGCCGCGCCATGCCACGGCCGGGCGCCGCGTCCGCGCAAGCCGCCGGGAG
>JAJYHN010000141.1 GCA_021784765.1 Actinomycetes bacterium | reverse complement strand
CCCGGGCGGCGGCTGCGGCGGCTGCGACGGCTGCGGCGGCGATGCGACCTGCGCCTGGGGCTGCCCCTGCGCCTGCGGCCGGGGCTCGCCCATGATCGACTGGCCTGAGAACAGGGCCCCCTCGGCAACGATGAGCGTCCGGGCGGTGATGTTGCCCTCGACGCGGCCGCCGCGGGCCAGCTCGGCCTTGCCCTTGGCGACGATGTTGCCGCGGAAGGCGCCGGCGACCACCACGTTCGTCGCTTCGATGTCGGCCTCGACCCGGCTCTGGGCGGTCAGCGACACGTCCCCCTCGGCCGAGACCTTGCCCTTGACCTGACCGTCGATCCGGAGCGAGCCGGCCGAGACCAGCGTGCCCTCCAGCCGGGCCCCCTGCCCGACGACCGTGACGTCCCCGCCGCTTGCGGCCTCCGCCATCCCGACCTCCCTCGGCTGGATCGGTTCGGTTCGTTCGTCCTCGCCGCGTCTGAACATCAGCGCATCTCCCGGGTCAGCGCGCCTCGGCCTCTACCGACTGCCGGGCGCCCGCCAGGGCCTCCCGGATCGCCTGCGCCTCCTCATCCGACAGGTTGTGGATGCTGGCGCCGGCCCGGACCTCCTTCGCGTAGCAGCGCGTGTCCTGCCGGCCGTTGATCGAAGTGATGACAACTCCATCACCCCGCGCGTCGAGGAACGCGGCCGAGAACGACAGTCGGCCGCCCATGTCCTCGAAGGCGTCGAAGCGCACCACCCCGACGTGCTGCACCGCGCCCTGCAGAGTCTCGGCCAGGCGCCGATCGCCACCGGCGAGCTGCCGGGCTGCGGCCTCCAGCCGCTGGATCTGCTTCGCCTGGTTCTCGACCAGCATCTCGAGCCGCTCGCCCTGCGGAAGGGCGCCCTCCTCGTTCGGCCGCCGGCGCCGGGCCGCGCCCCCGGCGGCGAGGACCATGGCGAAGGCCGCCAGCGCGAGGGCGATGAGGGCGATGACGGAGAGAACCTGATTCGGCAAGGTCATGATCGCGTGCTCCGTGCGGGGAAGGCGGCATGGTCGCGTTGTGACCCGAAGTATACGATGATGCCCCGTGCGCCTCGCCTACTTCGACTGCTTCTCCGGGATCTCGGGGGAGATGGCGCTCGGCGCGCTCGCACACGCGGGGGCGAACCTCGAGGCCATCGCCGAGAGCCTCGGGCGCCTGCCGGTCGAGGGCGTCGTCGTGCGCACCGAGGCCGTGGAGACCCATGGCATCGCCGCGACGAAGGTGCACTTCGCACCGGGGTCGCGGGGAGTGATCCGCACCTACGCGAGCATCCGATCGATGCTCGCCGGCGCCGCGGGGCTGCCCGACCGCGCCCGCTGGCGGGCGCAGCGCATCCTGCGCCGCCTGGCCCAGGCCGAGGCGAAGGTCCACGGCAAGGAGCTCGACGTCGTGATCTTCCACGGCCCCGGAGAGCGGGATACGCTGGTCGACGTGCTGGTCTGTTCCCTCGCGCTGGAGCAGCTCGGGGTCGACCGGGTGTTCGCCTCGCCGGTGCCAACCGGGCTCGGGATGGTCCGCTCCGAGCGCGGGGTCATGCCGGTCCCCTCGCCGGTCGTCGTCGAACTGCTCCAGGGGGTGCCGACGTTCACGCGCGGCATCCCGACCGAGCTGGTGACCCCCGTGGGGGCGGCAATCCTCTCCTCGCTCGCCGAGGGCTACGGCGACATGCCGACGATGCGGGTGGAGCACGTCGGGTACGGTGCCGGCGCTCCCCGCCCCGACTTCCCGAACGTCCTCCGCGTGGCGATCGGCGAGGACGCCTCCGAGGGATCGGTCCCTGGCGAGCCGCCCGAGGTCCTGGTGCAGGCGAACGTGGCCGGCCTGGACCCGGCCAACGTCGAGCGCCTCGGAGCTGCCCTGGAGGACCTCGTGGCGGCCGGGGCGGTCGAGGCGTGGTGTGCCCCGTTCACCGGACCCGACGCCACCGGCGTGGTGGTTTCGGCCGTCTGCGCGCGAGAGCGCGCCGGCGAGGTCGCCCGGGCCCTGGCGGCCGTGCCCGGCGCCGGGCCGGGCCGGCTGCTGCCCGTCGGGCGCGCGTAGGGTCGGGTCGGTCGAAGGCGCCGATCGCCCCTCTAAGGCCAAAGCCCTATTGTGCCGTCCCCACCTCCCGCGGGAGCATCAGAATGTCGGTGGCGAATGCCGCGCGATCCGGGGGAGTCCGGCCTGACCCGTTCGAACTGGGGCGCCACAGGTGCTCGGCTCGCGGAGGACTGGGGAGGACATGCAGGAGGCAGCCGAACGTTCCCGCCTGAAGCGTCGGAACAAGCTCTTCGCGGAGGTGGAGCCCTTCCTCGCGTTCGGGGAGACGCTGCTCGAACTGGTCGCCGGGCGCCGGGGCGACTCGGGCGGTGAGGGTCGAACGGTGATCGTCGCGGCCACCGACCAGAGGCTGCTGGTGCTTCGGCGACGCGCCTTTCGACAGTTCTCCCTCTACGGCTTCGACTACGACGACGCCTGGATGTCGATCGGGTTCACCGTCGAGGACGGCGGCGCGCTGGAGATCCGCGACGCCGCGAAGAGCGTCCGGGTCGACCACATCTCCGAACTGGACCTCGAGCCGTTCTTCGCCGCGTGCCGCGGGCGCATGGACCCCGCGCGGGTGGAGATCACGCTGAGCGAGGAGCCTTCGGGCGTCTGGGGGCAGGTGCCGGAGATCGAGGAAGCCGAGGAGGTGTCCGAGGCGCCTCCCGAGATCGGGCCGGAGGAGGTACGGGAGGTCGAGGCCGAGGAGGCCCCGGAGGTGCCCGGGATCGAGGTCGAGGTCGAGGCCGAGGAGGCCGAGGAGGCCCCGGAGGTGCCCGGGATCGAGGTCGAGGTCGAGGCCGAGGAGGCCGCGGAGGTGCCCGGGATCGAGGTCGAGGCCGAGGAGGCCGCGGAGGTGCCCGGGATCGGCGAGGCGCCCAAGGCCGCGGGCGAGGTCGAGGCGATTCGGGCGCTGGTCTGGCCCTCGGAGGCGAAGGCCGCGCCGACCGAGGGCGAGGGGCCCGAGGACCGCGACGCGGCGACGGGGCAGGCCCAGGGCGCGCTGCTCCGCTGGCTCTTGGCCGAGAGCGGCGCGCGCGCCATCGCCTTCGTCCCGACCGGGCCGGGTTCCGAGGAACGGCTCCACGTCGAGCCTCGGCGTCTCGACGCCGAGACCATGATCGGGCTCGTGCGCCTGGCCACCCGGGTCGCGGCGGCGCCCTCGGCGGTCGAGGAGGCTCCGGAGGACACGCTGGTGGCGCGCTGGATCGGGGCGGGGGGGGCGAAGGCCCTCGTCCTGCAGGGCGTCGACCCCGCGAGGGCAGCCTCTGCGGCAGCCCTCGCCCAGTTCGTCATCGAGCAGCTCGACGCCTCCCGCCCCGGGCTCCGACCTATGGCGGAGGCCGAAGGGGCGGCGGAGTCCGGCGGCGCGCCGAGCGCGCGCCCGCGGCTCCTCGAGGCAACCGTCGAGGTCGGCGAGAGCGGCCGCCCGACGGCCACGGTCCGCCTGGCATGGCGTGGCGAGGTCCTGACCGGTCACGGCAACGGGCACACGTCGGTCATCGGGCGCCACCTGGCGGCCGCCCGCGCCGCCCTGGACGCGCTGCTGCCGTTCCTCCCGCGCGAGTCCTCGGTGGAGCACCTCTCGCTGTCCTACCCTCCCATGGACGCCGAGCTCACGGTCGTCACCGTGCTCGTCGGGGGGCGGCGATACGTCGGCGCTGCGGGGGTGCCGAGCGGGGCGGAGGAGACGGCCGGGGCGCGGGCGGTCCTGGACGCCCTGAACCGCATGCTCGCGCGCATGCCCCTCCCGGAGCGCGGCGCCTGAGGGTCCCGCCCGCCGGGACCGCCACACAGGCAGCGGCCCTCTCGAGTCTGAAGCCTGCGTCGCATGCCCCCCGTATCCTCTCCTGTGGAGGGATGCGGGCATGACGCCGTCGAGCGAATCG
>JAJYHN010000005.1 GCA_021784765.1 Actinomycetes bacterium | reverse complement strand
AGCACGGGGAGAGGGCGTCGACGAGAGCTCGTTTCGTCGGGCGCTCGTGGTCACCGGACTGTCGCATGCGACGCAGGGGCTCTTCCTGGGGACGGCCAGCGTCCCCCACGCGGAGTCCGCATCCCTTGCTGGACGCCACCCGCGATCGGACCGGCCCTCGCTTGCCGTGGGATCGCTCCTGACGTGCGGCGTGGGCCTGGCTCAGCCGGCCGTGGCGTTCCTGCTCCGGCTCCCCGTCGCCCTCGCCGACGACGTGTTCGTGGCGATCATGCTCACGCTGGCCCTGGCGGGAGTCCGCGAGCTGGTACGCGCGCGGCGGAATGTCGGCCGCTGGATCACCCTCGCCGTCGCGATCGGCGGCTGGGCGCTTCTGATGCCAGGTCGAGTCGCCTGGCTGCCGGCGGCGCTCGCCTACATGACGCTGAGCCCCATGCTGGTCGGGGTCTCGGTGGCTCTGGCCGGTGAGGCGCTCACGCGGGCGGCGCGGGATGGACGGGCACGCACCCGCGCCCCGTCCTCCTCGTCGTAGGCCCGAGTCGCCGCGAGGGCGGCACGGCCCTGGTCCCCGAGGCGCATCCGGACGGTCCCGGCTGGCCGGATCGCACGATCCGGCGGATGATGGTATCGATGGCCGACCGTCCTGAGCCGGGCCCCGGGACCGGGGATCGAGCGGCCGGGGCGCACGACACCCCGGACTCCGGGGCGCGGCCGCGCGACCGCTTCGTGGACTTCCTCCGCGCCGGGAGCATGGCGGTCGTGGTGCTCGGGCACTGGCTGATCCTGGTGACCGTCTGGCGGCGCGGGGTGATCACCGACCAGAACGTGATCGGCCGGGACCCCGGCCTCTGGCTCGGGACCTGGATCGGGCAGGTCGTGCCGGTCTTCTTCTTCGTCGGTGGCTTCGCGAACTTCGCCTCGTACCGTTCGTCGCAGGAACGGGGCGAGCCGCTCGTCGCCTTCCTCCGCCGGCGCGGCGAGCGGCTGCTGCGTCCGACGGCCATCTTCCTCGCCGTCTGGATTGCGATCGAGGTCGGCCTGCACCTGCTCGACATCGGGGGCGGCGGCCTGCTGCGCGGAGTGGCGATCGGCAACACCGTGCCGTTCGGCCCGATGTGGTTCCTCGGGGTCTACCTCGTCGTGGTCCTGTTCTCGCCGGTCACGATTCGCCTGCACGGGCGCTTCGGGCTCGCCGTCCCGGTGGCGCTGGTGCTCGGGACGGCCGTCGTCGACGGCCTCGCCTTCGGGCTCGGTCGGCCGGGACTGTTCGCGTTCAACCTGCTGCTGGTGTGGCTGCTCCCTCACCAGCTCGGGTACTTCTACGCCGACGGGAGCCTGCGGCGGCTGCCGACGCTCGCCTACCTCGCGATGGCAGCCGGCGGCCTCGCCGCCCTCGCCGGGCTCACGAGCATCGGCGTCTACGGCCGGAGCCTGCTCGGAAACGGGGTCAGGGTCTGGACGATGGACGCGCCGACCCTCGCCATCGACGCGGTCACGATCTGGCTGATCGGGCTCGTGATGCTCGGCCGCGAGCGCCTGGAGCGCTGGCTCCTTCGCCGGCGGCCGTGGCGGGCCGTGGTCGCGGTCAACGCCATCGTGATGACGCTGTTCCTCTGGCACATGACCGCCTACCTGCTCGCCCTGCTGGCCCTGCAGCGGGTGGGGTTCGCCGAGGCGGTGCCGGGGACCGCGACGTGGTGGCTGCAGCGGCCGGCGCTGGAGGTGACGGCCGCCGCCGTCCTGTTCGTCATCGTGAAGGTGGTCGGGCGCTACGAGTACCCGGCCGAGGCGCGCGAGCGCCTCGCGATGCAGCCGAGGCCCCAGCCGGGGGCGACGGCGTAGCCGCGCGTCAGAGATTCACCCGGGCCATCTGTCGTGAGAGCGCGACCAGATGCTCACCCGCGTCCCAGATCTCACCGTCCTCCTCGAGGTAGCCACCGATCAGGAACCTGGTGCGGAACCGGCAGCGGAGCCACCCCGGCGCCGGGCGGCCCCGGACGTGCACGGTGAGCTCGATCGTCGGCACCCAGCCCACGCCCTCGAACAGGTTGAAGGCCGTCGGAGGGAACGCGTCGGCGAACAGCGGCAGCGAGGCCGCGTCGGCCGGCCGGCCGTCGGCGAAGCGGATCCAGCCGGCCACCTCGGCGACCCCGCTCGGGCGGCCGGTGACCCACGCGGCCGACTCCGGCGTCAGCCGCAGGTCGAACCGCTGCGTGAACGGGCTGGCCTCGGATCCCACCGCCGGCACGCACGCCTCCGGCGGCGGGATGGCCGGCAGCGCGCCGGTCACGACGGTCGGGCCGCGCAGCGCGCCGAGGTCGCCGAAGGTGGCGGTCAGGTGGACGCGCGAGATGCCCTCCTGCTCGAGGCGGGCGGTTCCCGTCGACAGGCCGCGGCCGGCGCGGACGACCTCGACCGGCACGTCGACCGGGCCCGGGTCGGCGCGGGCCAGGAAGTGCGCCGAGACGGCGAACGGGTCGGGGTGCGGAAGGGCGCGGCCCAGGGCCGCGAGGCCGAGACTCACCAGGTAGCCGCCGTTCGAGGCGATCCCGATCGACCAGTCCGGCGAGACCTGGCCGCGGTAGCGCCCCTCGCCGACCGACTCGACCGTCGTCGCCTCGTCGAACGCGAAGCCCACGCGGTCAGGCCTCCTCGGGGCGCACCATCGCCTCGGGGCGCACCCAGGCGTCGTACTCGTCGGCCGTGAGGTGGCCGAGCGCCAGCGCGGCCTCCCTCAGCGTGGTGCCCTCGTGGTGGGCCTTCTTCGCGATCTCGGCCGCGCGGTCGTAGCCGATATGCGGGGACAGCGCCGTGACGAGCATCAGCGAGCGGTCCACCAGCTCGGCGATGCGTGCGCGGTCCGCCTCGATGCCCTCGACCATGAACTCGCGGAACGTGCGGCACGCGTCGGCGAGCAGCCGGACCGAGTGCAGGAAGTTGCGGACCATCACCGGCTTGAACACGTTCAGCTCGAAGTTGCCCTGGCTGCCGGCGAACGCGATCGCGGCGTCGTTGCCGAACACCTGCACGCAGACCATGGTCATGGCCTCGGACTGCGTGGGGTTCACCTTGCCCGGCATGATCGAGCTGCCGGGCTCGTTCTCCGGCAACGACAGCTCGCCGAGGCCAGAGCGTGGTCCGCTGCCGAGCCAGCGGACGTCGTTCGCGACCTTCATGAGCGAGGCGGCGAGCGTGCGGATCGCGCCGTGGGCCGCCACGATGGCGTCGTGCGCCGCGAGGGCGGCGAACTTGTTCGGGGCCGAGACGAACGGCAGCCCGGTCAGTTCGGCGATCGTCGCGGCGGCGCGCTCGCCGAAGCCGGCGGGGGCGTTCAGGCCGGTGCCGACGGCCGTGCCGCCGATCGCGAGCTCGTAGAGGCCGGGCAGGGTCCCCTCGATCCAGGCGAGGTCGGCGTCGAGCTGCGCGACGTAGCCGGAGAACTCCTGCCCGAGCGTCAGCGGCACGGCGTCCTGCAGGTGGGTGCGGCCGATCTTCACGATGTCGGCGAACTCGTCGGCCTTGCGCGCGAGCGCGTCACGCAGCGCCCGGACCGACGGCAGCAGCGTCTGCACGACCGCGCCCGCGGCCGCGATGTGCATGGCCGTCGGGAACGTGTCGTTCGAGGACTGCGACATGTTGACGTCGTCGTTGGGGTGGATCGGCCTCTTGGAGCCGAGCTCGCCGCCGGCCAGCTCGATCGCGCGATTCCCGATCACCTCGTTGGCGTTCATGTTCGACTGGGTGCCGGAGCCCGTCTGCCAGACGAACAGCGGGAAGTGGTCGTCGAGCGCTCCGGCGATCACCTCGTCGGCAGCCGCGACGATGAGATCCGCCTTGCCCCTGGGCAGGTGGCCCGAGGCGGCATTGACCATCGCCGCGGCCTTCTTCAGCACGCCGAACGCGCGGACGACCTCGACCGGCATGCGGTCGCCCTGCGTGCCGATCGAGAAGTGGTGCAGCGACCGCTCCGTCTGGGCTCCCCAGTACCGGTCGGCAGGGACCTCGATCGTCCCCATGCTGTCGGACTCGACCCTCTTCCCGGTCTGCTCGGCCATCCCGGCCACCTCCACCGCGCGCTCGTCCGCCTCGAACCAGGCGAGCTTAGCGATCGGCTGGGCGGGCCGTCCGGCCGGACGGACAGGGGGCGGGCCCGGCGCGCGTCGCGCGCCGGGCCCGCCGGGCCGCTCCCAGGGAGGGGGGTCAGGGGGTCAAGCGGCCCGGGCCACACCGATCGCCGCCTCGGCGGCCGCGATCAGGGACTTCGCGCGACCGATCGGGATCGCGAACCCGATGTTCTGTGCCGACGACGCGCCGGCGGAGGTGATGCCCACGACGTTCCCGTTCATGTCGAGGAGCGGCCCACCGGAGTTGCCGGGATTGATCGCGGCGGAGGTCTGGAACACGTTCTGGTAGGTCTGCACGCCGCCGGGCGCGCTCGGGTCCTGCGCCTGGATCGTGCGGCCGACCGCGCTGATGATGCCGCTCGTCACGCTGGGCCCGCCCTCGAGGCCCAGGGCGTATCCGATCGCCACGACCTCCTCGCCGGGCACGACGGCCGACGAGTCCGCGAGCGACAGGGTCGGCAGCCCGGTCGCGGCGACCTTCAGCACCGCGAGGTCCTGCGTCGGATCCGTCTTGAGCACCTGGGCCGTGAACGAGCGGCCGTCGTTCAGCGTCACGACGACGCGCCGGGCGCCGGCGATCACGTGGTCGTTGGTGAGGATCAGGCCCGCGGAGTCCACCACGAACCCCGTGCCCTCGGTGTGACCGAGGGTCATGCCGAACGGCGTCTGCACGGCGACGGTCGAGACGATGTTCACGACGGCCGGCTGGGCGGCCTCCACCACCCCGACGACCGAGCCCACGGGATAGGCCGCCGTCCTGACCTGCGAGGCCGAGGACGTGGCGGTCGGCTGCGTCGAGACATGCGAGGCGGAGTGCACGAGCCCGAGCCCGTAGCCCCCCACGCTCAGCGAGGCGGCCACGACGACGGCGATCGCGACACGGCCAGCCCTCCGCCGGCGTCTCCCGGGCCCGCCGACCCCTCCGGCCGCGGGGAAGTCGGCCGGCGGGGCCGTGGGCGTCTCCCCGAACGGACCGCTCCGCGATCCGCCCGGGGAGACGTTCGACGCGGCGGGCACGGAGGAGGGCGCAGGCGCCGAGCCAGCGGGCTCGGATCGCTGCGGCATCGACGGCGACGGCATGCGGCCCGGGGGCATCCCCGCGCCCGGCACATGGACCTGTGGATCGCTCGGCGAGAAGGGCTCGGTCGGCTCCCGATCCATGCTGCACCTCCTTCCAGACTCGACTCCCGGCTGGGGCCTGTGCCCGCCCGGCCACACCGACATTCCACCGGGCCGGGCTGAGAGGAACCTGAGAGGACCCTAGGAAGCCACGAAGAGTCAGAGTCGGAGGAGGAAGCGCGTCCCCCCGCCCTCCGCCGGCTCGGCCGCCACCGACCCACCGCTCGCCTCGGCGATCTGCCGGACGATCGCGAGGCCGAGCCCCGACCCGGGGAGCCCGCGGCTGTCGGCAGCCCGGTAGAAGCGGTCGAAGACGAACGGCAGGTCCTTCGGGTCGATGCCCGGGCCGTGGTCGCGGACCGTGAGGACTCCCTCCCGCAGGGCGACCTCGATCGGCCCGTCCCCCGAGCTCCACTTCACCGCGTTGTCGAGGAGGTTCGCGATCGCACGGTCGAGCCGGGCCGGCACCCCGCGCACGATCGAGGGAGCGAGCGTGACCTCGAATCGCATGCCGGGGGCGTGCCGCCGTGCGCGCTCGACCGCGTGCGCGACGAGGTCATGCAGCGCGACGTCCTCCGGCTCGCCCTGCTCGGCCGAGCCGCGGGCGAGGTCCACGAGGTCGCCCACCAGCGCCGAGAACTCCTCGAGCTCGTTGACGGTGTCTGCGAGCAGCCGCTCGCGGTCGGTCGGAGAGAGCCGATCGCCCACCGCCAGCACCTCCACGTTGGTGCGGACGCTCGTGAGCGGCGTCCGCAGCTCGTGCGACGCATCGGCCACGAGCTGCCGCTGCGCGCGCTCGGCCGCCTGCAGCGCGTCGAGCATCTCGTTGAAGCGGGTCGCGAGACGCCCGACCTCGTCCTGCCGGTCCACCTCGATGCGCTGGGTCAGGTCGTGGGTGGCCGTCACTCGCTCGACCGTCTCGGTCAGCCGCCGCACCGGGCGTAGGCCTGTCCGCGCGACGACCGTCCCCACCCCCGCCGCGGCGGCCGCGCCGGCCACCGTGATCAGGAGCAGGATCCCCCGGAGCCTCGCGAGCGCGGCGTCGACCTCGCTCAGCGGGCGCGCGATCTGCAGGGCGAAGTTCCCCGAGGCCGACGGCACCGTGTAGATGCGCAGGCGGAGCCCGGACACGCGCGCCGTCGCGAAGAACGCCGAGCCGTGCCCGGCCGCAACGGCCAGCGCCTGTGCCGTGACCGGGAGCGGGACCAGCTCGTTGGCGGGTCGCTGCGTGGCGCCGTCGGCCCAGACGATCTGCACGTATCCGCCCGCGCCTCCGAACAGCGGCTGCGGGATCTGCTCCGGGAACCCCCCGACGCTCGGGATCAGGCTGTTCAGCTCGACGATCCGCCCCCGCAGGGAGCGGTCGACCTGACCCACCAGCTCGGTTCGCGCGACGACGTACGCGCCGGCGGAGGCGAGGGCGACGGCGACGGCTACCGCCACCCCGGTCGCGACCGCGAGCCGAGTGCGCAGGCTCGCGGTCCGCGGCGGGCGGTCAGGCCGCCGACGCCCCGGCGCCACGGTCACGCCTCCCGCAGCACGTAGCCGACGCCGCGGACCGTGTGCAGCAGCCGCGGCTCGCCGTCCGCCTCGGTCTTTCTCCGCAGGTAGCCGACGTAGACCTCCAGCGAGTTCGACGCCGGGCCGAAGTCGTAGCCCCAGACCCGGTCGAAGATGACCTCGCGGGTGAGCACCTGCCTCGGGTGGCGCAGGAACAGCTCGAGCAGACGGAACTCGGTGCGGGTGAGCTCCAGGGGCCGCCCGTCCCGCGAGGCCTCGTAGGTGCGCGGGTCGAGCGCCAGGCCGGCAAAGCGCAACGGCTGGTCCTCGCCGCCGGCCAGGCTCCGCCGGAACAGCGCGCGGAGCCGCGCCATCAGCTCGGCGAGCGCGAAGGGCTTGACCAGGTAGTCGTCGGCGCCGGCGTCGAGGCCGGCCACGCGGTCGGCCACCGCGTCCCGCGCGGTCAGCATGAGAACCGGCGTGCGGTCGCCGGCGGCCCGCATGCGCCGGCAGACCTCCAGCCCGTCGACCCTCGGCATCAGCACGTCGAGCACCACGGCGTCGGGCGGCCGGTCGCGGACCATGGCGAGCGCCTCCTCGCCGTCGGCGGCCTGCTCGACGGCGTACCCCTCCAGCGTCAGGGCGCGCGCCACCGCCTCCCGCACCGACCGCTCGTCGTCGACCACGAGGATCCGCACGCCTGCATCATCCTCCGCGAACCTGAACCGCGCCTGAGAGCGGGGCCCGTTCCCGCAGGCCCAATAGACTGCGGGCGTGGACCTCCCCACGCCGACGATCCGGCCCGCGCGTCAGGGCGACCTCCCCGCGATCCGGGCCCTCGAGGGAGCCTACGGCAACCTCGACGCCTGGCCCGAGCGCCCCGACTTCCTCGACCACGAGCTCGCGGCCGGGCGCGCGGTCGTGGCGGAGGCCGGCGGGGAGGTGGTGGCCTTCGCCGGCGTGTTCGAGCAGAGCGGGATCACCTACCTCGCCGATGCGTTCGTCCGCCGCGACCTGCTCGGGCGCGGGCTCGGCCGCGCGGTCGTCGGCGCGGTCCTGGCCGGGGCCGGAACCATGCTGACCTCGGCCTCCCACGACCCGCGAGCCCTCCCTCTCTACGCGCGATTCGGCATGCGGCCGGTGCTGCCGCTCCTCTACCTGTCGGGAACCCGGGCGGCGGCGGCGGCGCTGGCCGGGGCCGACGTCGAGCTCCGCGAGCCCGGCGGCGCCCTCGCCGACGCCGTGCGCCTGGACGCGGGCGCGTCGGCGCGCGAGCGCCCGCACGAGCTGGCGTTCCTCGCGGCGACCCCTGGCGGGAGGCTGCTGCTCGCGCTCGACGCTGCCCGCGCGGTCGGCTACGGCGCCGTGCGCGCCGTGGTCGTCGGCGGCGAGCGGCACGCGTTCCTCGGGCCGGTCGGGGCCGTCGACGAGGACGCGATGGACCGAACGACCCGGGAGCTGGTGCGAACCGCCGCCGAGCGGGCCGCCCGCGTTCACGTGGCCGTCCTGGGTCCCCACCCGTCGCTGGCCGCCCTCCTCGAGGCCGGCTTTCGCATCGTCGACCGCGACACGGTCATGTGCACTCGCCTCGACCTGCTGGACGGCACGCGCTACGCGCCCAACCCCGACCTCGGCTGAGCGGTCCGGCCACCCGCTCCGCAGCCCCGACCGTTGGCCGCGCGCTCGGGACCGGGCCGACGTCAGGACGGCCGCCGCAGGATCTTCAGCGCGTAGCTCCCCCACGGGAACTGGTGGCCGAGCGTCCCGAGCGAGCCGACCACGCGCTCGAGCGTCCGAGCGGCCGAGAGCCCCCCGCAGTCGACCGGATCGTAGCCCATGTCGCGCGCGAGGCCGGCGACGCTCTCTTTCGCGACGGGGTCGTCACCGGCCAGGAACACGGTCGCCGCCTGCCCGTCGAAGTCGGGAGAGGAGTTCACGACCTGCGAGAAGATCGTGTTCCAGCCCTTGACCACGCGAGCCCCGGGAGCGAGCCGCTGGATCTCCTCGGCGTCCGAGGTGTCCCGGTGCGGCTGCAGCCGCCCCTCCACGTAGGGGTTCGTGACGTCGACCAGCACCTTCCCGGAGAGGTCGCCGAGCCGCGGGAGGGTCTCGGCAACGGCCGTCCACGGGATGGTGAGGAACACGATCGCCGCACCCTCGACGGCCTCGGCCTCCCCGCCACCGCGAGCGGCCCCGAGCTCGTGTGCGAGCTGCGCTCCGTGAGCGGGATCACGTGAGCTGATCGCCACCTCGTACCCCCTCGCGGCCAGCGCACGGGCGAATCCCCCGCCCATCCGGCCTGCACCGATCACCGCGACCTTCACCGCGCCACCCCCTCGTCGACCCCCACCGGCGCCCCTTGCGGGCGCCCCGGCACAGCCTGCCACAATGACGCCCATGGCGGCGGCTGCAGGACGGGCGGGGTCGCGAGCGGCCCCCGTCGCCGTGGCGGCCATGATCGGCGCCGTCGCCATCTGGAGCTGGACGAACACGATCGTCCGGGTCAGCCAGCTGCACGTCCTGACGTTCACCCTCTACCGGCTGTGGATGGGGGCGGCCGGCCTGCTCCTGGTGCTGGCTCTGACCCGCCGGCGTCTCACGTGGCTCCAGCTGCGTGCGGCGGCACCGGCCGGCGCCCTGCTCGGCGTCGAGGTGATGTTCTTCTTCGGCGCGCTGAAGTTCACGAGCATCGTCGACGTCACGGTGATCTCCTCGCTGCAGCCGGCCCTGACCCTCGTCGTCGCCGGGCCGCTCTTCGGCGAGATCGTCGGTCGGCGCGAGGTGGCCTGGACGGCGGTCTCGGTCCTGGGGGTGGCTCTCGTCGCGATCGGCTCCAGCGGGACGCCCGCGTGGAGCCTCGGCGGCGACCTGCTCGCGGCAGCCTCGCTGCTCGCCTGGACCGCCTACTTCGTGCTCTCGAAGCGCGTCCGCGACACCGTCGCGACCCTCGAGTTCATGACCGCGGTGACGCTCGTCGCCGCCGCGCTGGCCACCCCGTTCGCGCTGCTGTCCGGCGAGCCGCTCGGCGGCATCCACGCGCTCGACGTCCTGCTGCTCACACTCTTCGTCCTCGGCGGCACCGGCGGCCACCTGCTGGTCGCCTGGGCGCATCCCCGCATCGACGTCTCGGTCTCGTCGCTGCTCATGCTCGGCCAGCCGCTGGTGTCCGGGGTGGCCGGCCTGGTGGTGCTCGGACAGCGGATCGCGCCGCTCGAGTACGTCGGCGGCCTCGTGGTCGTCGGCGCCGTGGCGGCCATCCTCCGACAGGCAACCCGCTCGAGCCTCGGCGGGCGCGTGGCCGCTGCCGAGGCGCCCCCGCCATAGCGCCTGAAGGGCCCCCGTGCCGCCGCGCTGTCCATGGAACGTCGAGGCCGACCCCACCTACCTCGCCTACCACGACGAGGAGTGGGGCGTTCCCTCCCACGACGACCTGCACCTGTTCGAGATGCTGATCCTGGAGGGGGCGCAGGCGGGCCTGTCGTGGGCGACGATCCTTCGCAAGCGCGAGGGCTACCGGCACGCGTTCGCCGGCTTCGACCCCGAGCGGGTCGCGGGGTTCGACGCGCCACGGGTCGAGCGCCTGCTCGCCGATCCCGGGATCGTCCGAAACCGTGCGAAGGTCGGCGCCGCCATCGGGAACGCGCGGGCCGCCCTGGATGTCCGGAGCGAGTTCGGAGGTCTGGACGTCTACCTCTGGTCCTTCGTCGGGGGCCACCCCCGCCGAAATCGCTGGCGGACGCTGCATGAGATCCCCGCCGAGACCGACGAGTCGCGCGCGATGAGCCGGGACCTGCGGCGTCGGGGATTCCGCTTCGTCGGTCCGACGATCTGCTATGCGTTCATGCAGGCGACCGGCATGGTGAACGACCACCTGGTGTCATGCTTCCGCTGGCGGGAGGTCGACGCGTAGGCGACGGACCCGCGGCGTCAGATCGCGGCCGGCGAGGCCGTCCGCTCGCGGTGAACCCGGATGTCCCCGGACACCGACACGACGCGGATCTCGAGCAGCGGCCGATCCGCGACGGATCCCTCGTGCTCGCCGACGTCGAGGTCGGTCGTGGTGTCGCCGCTCTTCGTGTCGAGGTCGAGCCAGACGCGGCGACCGGGGCGCACGCCGAGCGTCACGTCGCCCGAGACCGTGTGCACGACGGCCTGGCCCGCCGAGAGCGCGTCGACCCGAACGTCCCCGGAAACGCTCTTCAGCCACATCGACGCGGCGGCCCCGCCGACCTCGATCTCGCCGGAGACCGTCGTCCCCCGCAGCTCACCCTCGACCCGCGGGAGCGTGAGGTCGCCCGAGACCGCCGTCGCCGTCGCCATGCCGCCGATGCGGGCGACGCGCGCGTCCCCGCTCGCCGTCTTCAACGCCACGTCGCCGTCGACCTCGTCGAAGGAGAGATCGCCCGAGGCCGTCTTGGCATCGACCCGCGCGAAGCGCCCGTCGCCGGTCACGTCGGCCGACGCCGTCGAGACCTCGACGGCCGCCCCGTGCGGGGTCGTGATCCGCACGCGGTAGGCGGGCACCCGCAGGAAGCCGAGGCCGGTTCGCACGTCAGGCGCACGCAGGACCAGCTCCCTCCCACCGCCGGCCAGGTCGCGCAGCTCCTCCCGGACGTCGTCGAGCGAAGCCCGGGGGCCGGCCGGCTGGATCTCCACCACCGTCCGGTCGGTGTCCGCCGTCTCGATGTGGATCGATCCGGCCGCGACCATGAGGTCGAGGCGGATCGGTTCGGGTGTCTCGTAGCTCCCCATGCAGAGCCTCCTGCCTCTCGCGCCGCTTCAGGACTCGGCGAACCCGCGAACCCGCCGCCCGGTCTGGCGAAGTCGCGGCGGGATGTCCAGCGCCCGTGCCACCGCCCGGGCCAGCCAGGTGTTCATCGACACGCCCTCGCGCGTCGCGGCCTCCTCGGCGCGAGCCTTCAGGCTCTCGGGGAGCCGCAGGGTGATGCGGGCGGTGCCCTCCTCTCCCGCACCGACCGTCTCCGCCTCGGCCGGCTGCTCGCCGGCGAGGACGAACGAGAGATCGCGCCCCGCGAGCCGGATCTCCACGTGGCCGGCGGGCAGCAGCGTCGAGAGCTCGAGCGCGGCCACGGCCAGCGCGTCCTGCAGCTGCAGCCGCGCCGAGGCCTCGAGCGCCCGCGCCAGGCGAGTCGCGACGGCCGCCGCCTGGTCGTCCTCGGGGTCGACGGCCGCTCGGAGGTCCGCCAGCAGCGCCTCGATGTACGGGGTCACGTCCATGTCCGCGTCATGATGACATCAAACTGACGGCATGTCAATGTCACCACGACGGAAGCTCTGATCGAACGCACGCCCGACGCGGATGAGCCCCCTCCGCGGACGTGGACACCCGGGCCGCACCGAGGAGCGGCCCGGGTCGAAGGGAGGCCGCGCGCGCGAGATCATGAAGGGGTGGACTGGCTCACCGGGAAGCTGCTCGTCGCCGGCGCCGACCTGTTCGACCCGAACTTCCGGCGGACGGTGGTGCTCGTCGCCCACCACGATGAGGACGGCGCCGTCGGCGTCGTGCTGAACCGACGCAGCGAGGCAACGGTCGAGGAGGCCGTGCACCCGCTGTCCTGGCTGGTCGGGGGAGACGAGCCCCTCTACATCGGCGGCCCCGTGCAGCAGGACGCGGCCGTCGTGCTCGCCGAGTTCGACGATCCTTCGAAGGCGGGCCTCATCGCGTTCGGCTCGATCGGGTTCTTCCTCGGCGACGTCGATGCGGAGGCCGTCGCCGCCGTGCGGCGGGCGCGGATCTTCGCGGGCTACGCGGGCTGGGGGCCGGGGCAGCTCGAGGGCGAGCTCGCCGAGGGTGCGTGGCTCGTCGAGCCGGCGCGCACCGAGGACGTCTTCACCGACGAGCCCGAGGATCTCTGGAGCGCGGTCCTGCGCCGCAAGGGTCGGAGGTTCGAGGTGCTCGCCCGGATGCCGGCCGACCCCTCGATGAACTGACCAGCGTGCGCCGACGGAGCGCCGTTCCACAGGCGCTCGCGCGGGGCCGGACCCTCCTAGCCCGGCTCGTCGCCCGTCGACTCCCGCAGGAACCGCTCGATCTCCGCGGCAAGGTCGTCCCCGGGCGGGACCTGGGGCACGGGCCACGCGCCCCCCGTCTGCTCGAGGCGCTCGAGCATCGCCTGCACGTCGGGACGCTCGGCGACGATGGCGTCCAGCCGCGCGCGTTCCCCTGCCGCAAGCTCGGCCAGCTCGTCGGTCGGCAGCAGGACCCCGAGGTGCGCCGAGGTTCGTTGGACCAGCGCCAGGGCACCGCCGTGGTACGGCCCGCCGACGTAATGGGGAACCTGCGCCCAGAACCCGACGCTCGGGATCCCATGCTCCGCGAGGTACAGCTCCACCAGGTTCACCGCCGCCGCCGGGACCTGCAGGTGCTCGGCCGGCAGCGGGGGGTCGGTGTCGAGCGGCCGGCGGCCCTGGCCGGTCATCAGCACCTGGGTCGGGCGCGTGTGCGGGACCATCGCAGGGATCGCCCCCAGGCTCACCGTGTCGACGACGCCGAGCCGAAGCGCGATCTCTGACAGCGCTCCGCGGAACTCTCGCCACCGATAGTCGGGCTCCGGCCCCGCCAGCACCAGGAGGTCGCGTGCCCCGGCCCGGACCCGCCGGATCGAGAGCTCGGGCCAGTCCATCGCGGTCATCACGCCGCCCTCGATCGCGAGGGTCGGCCGCCGGGCACGGTAGTCGACGAGGGCATCGGCGTCGAACTCCACGGCGATCCGTCCATCATCGGCGATCGCCGCAGCCGCCGCCGTCGCAGCGCCGGCCGCGTCGACCCAGCCATCCAGGGCAACGATCAGCGCGGGCGCGGCCAGCGCCTCGTCGACCAGGATCCGGTAGAGGGTCACAGCGAAAGCTTCCCACACCCGTGGACCGCGGACGGGGCCGCGGCGGCGCTATCCGGACGTAGGGTCGTCCGGATGCCGGATCGCCTCGAGCCCCCGTTCGGGGGTCCAGCGCAGGGCCCGCCGGGCCTCGCCGAACGAGATGAACCCGGCGCGGCGAACGTCCAGCGCGAACAGATGGAAGGGCTCCGGAGGCCGCCAGTCGATCGCGCGCTCGAGCGTGTCGGCGTAGCGCTCGCGCAGCACCGGGTCGCCGACCTCCACGGCCACACCGTAGAGCTTCACGTCTCCCTCATCGCCCGCGCGCGAGCAGGTCGCCGAGTGCACCACGATCCGCGGATCGCGGAGCAGGTCGAGCGCCTTGCGAGAGCGCCACATCATCCCGAGACACAGCTCGCCGTCGACGGCGTAGACCTCGCACGGGCTGATCCGCGGCGAGCCGTCGCCCCGCAAGGTACCGAGCATGGCGACGCCCGTCCTCGCGAACCGCTCGACCGCCAGCGCCGCGAGCTCCGGCGCCGATGCCTCGATCTCCCACCACCGCATCACCCACCCCCTCGCCTCCCGACCGGAGGAGCCTATCCGGCACCACCGACAGGGCCCCGGCCCGCAGGGCGCTCGGCGAGGGCTACGCCGGGACCTCCTCGGCGGGTGCCCCACCCGGCGGCAGGGAGACCTGACGGCGCCACAGCCTCGAGGGCCACCAGTTCCACCGGTCGACCAGCACCACGATCGAGGGAACGAGCAGGGTGCGGACGAAGAACGTGTCCAGCAGCACGCCGGCCGCGATGCCGAAGCCGATCTGGCGGAGCTGTCCGGTGCCGCTCGCGCCGAGCACCGCGAAGGTGCCGGCGAGGATCAGCCCGGCCGAGGTCACCGTCCCGCCCGTGAACCCAAGGGCCTTTGCGACGGCCTGCCGCAGCGTGACGTCGTCGTGCGCCTCCTCCCGGATCCGGCTCATGACCAGGATGTTGTAGTCCTCGCCGAGCGCCATCGAGAACACGAACATCAGGAACGGCAGCACGAAGTTCAGGCCGGGGTCGCCGCCGATGTGCACGAACACGATGTTCGCGAGCCCGAGGGAGGCCAGATAGGAGAGGCCTACCGACACGATCAGGTACCACGGAGCGACCAGGCTCCGCAGCAGCAGCGCCAGCAGCAGGCCGATGACCACCAGCACGACCGGAACGATGCGCTGCAGGTCCTGGGTCGAGATCCGACTGACGTCGTAGGCGCCGGCGTCCTGCCCGGCCACGCCCGTGTCCGATGCACCGACCGACCGGCCGACGGCGGTGAGCTCCGCACGCACCTGCGGGATCGCCTGCATCGCCTGCGTCGTCCCGGTCGCGCCGGCGCGCAGCACCCCGTAGAACTGCACGGTGCTCCCGTCCGGCGAGATGAACTGCGCGGTCGCCCGGTACGCGTTGTAGAGCGCGGGCGGCACCGGCGAGCCCGCAGGGGGGACCGGCGGCAGGGCCACGGCGGGACCGAGCTTCGCGTGCAGCTCGGCGAGCTGCGCCGGCGTGAGCAGCGTGCCGTTCGGGTCGAAGGGTCCGCTCACCGCCCGGAACACGGCAGAGGCGGTGAGTTCCCGCTGCGCACGTTCGGCCGCCGGGAGGTTGCTCCAGACGGAGGTCGGGAAGCGCAGGAGCAGGTTCTCGGGGTTGTTGCTGGCGGCCGGGAAGTGCGCCGCGAGGACAGCCGCGCCGATCGCCGAGTCGCTGCCGGCCGGCGGCCCGGAGTCGCTGAACCCGGCCGCCTTGTACCCGATGATCCCGAAGGCCAAGCCCCCGAACAGCACGACCCCGGCGACGAGCGTCGGCACCGGTCGCTGCACGATCCGCCCGGCCACGCGCCCCCACAGCCCGGTCGCGACCGTTCCCGGCCGCACCCGCGACGGCCAGAAGGCCGCACGCCCGAGGATCGCGAGCAGCGCCGGAAGGAACGTGAGCGCGGCGAGCAGCATCACGCCGAGGCCGATCGCGAGGCCCGGGCCCAGCCCGCGGTACAGGCCGAACGAGGCGAGCAGCAGGCTGAGCAGGGCCGCGATGACCGTCGCCGCGGAGTACGAGATCGACTCCCCGACCCGCGTCATCGCCTCGACGACGGCCTCCTTCGGCGCGAGGCCGCGCCGGAGCTCCTCCCGGACCCGGAACACCAGGAACAGCCCGTAGTCGGTCCCGGCGCCGAGCAGCAGCACGATCAGCAGGATCTGGGTGATCTGCGAGACGTCGACGCCGGCCTTGGAGGCCTCGGCGATGACCGGTCCGGCGATCGCGAGCGACAGGACCACCGGCGCCAGCGTGACGAGCGGCGCGAGGGCCGAGCGGAACACGATCAGCAGCAGGACGAGGATGAAGAGGATCGAGAGCCGCTGGGTCGCGCTCTGCGTGTGGGTGAACGACTTGTTGGCGTCGACCGACTCGGCGAGCTGGCCGGTCAGGTGGAAGGCCAGTCCGGGGGGCGCCCCGACCCGCCCGAACGTCGCACGGATGGCCTCGACCACCGTCTCGACCTTCGTGCCGACGCCGACCGCGCCGGACACGGCGACCAGGGCCTGCCTCGCGCGGCCGTCGCCCGAGATGCCCTGGTCGCGAACCAGGCCGACGTCGGGGACGCGGGCCGCGGCCTGCTCGACACGGGTCATCGCGGCGTTGTCGGCGGCCGTCAGCGGGCCGCTCGCCCGCACGGCGACGATGACCGAGGTCGCGACGCCCTTGCCCTCGAAGGGGGCGGCCAGCTTCGCCGCCTTCATCACCGGCGCGTTCGCCGGCAGGAACGTGGTGTTGCCCGACTGCGAGACGCTCGACAGCGAGGGCAGGCTCCGGACCACGAGCGGCACGGCGACGATCCACGCCAGCACCACGAGGTAGCGAAACCGGACCGAGAATCGGGCGATGGCGCGGAACATGGGCTGGTCCCCCTCGTCGGCGCCGCGGGCTCCCCGACCCCTCCACCCCCGGCGGGCTGCTCGTTGACGTTGGAACGTTAGTATGCGAACGTTCACCTTAGAGCGACTTGACCACCATGACAACGACCACCACACGAACGACACTGCGGACCCGGCGAGGCGAGGAGGTCGCCGAGCTCCTGCAGCAGGTGGGGCTCGCCATGCGCCGCCACGTCTCGCGCCGGACCGAGGACGCCGGGCTCCCCCGGTTCGGCCGGCGGCTGCCGGTGATGATCGCCGTGATCGAGCAGCCCGGGATCACCGTGAACGAGCTGGCGAGGACCCTCCGGATGGCCAAGAGCCAGGTGTCCGGCATCGTCTCGTCGCTGGGTTCCCAGGGGGTGCTGGAGAAGCGGGGCGATCCCGAGGACCAGCGTCTGACGCGGCTGTACCCGACGGAGGCCGGCGTCCGTCAGGCGCGGGAGTGGCGGGAGATCTTCCGCTCGGCCCTCGCGGACGCCGTGCACGGCATGACCGAGGACGAGGCCGACCGCCTGATCGAGGGGCTTCGCGCGCTCCTGCGTGTGATGAGCGCCGACCGCGAGTAGCCGGGGGAGGCCCGACCGGCAGGGAGCCACGGCGCCGGATGCGGGGGGAAGCTCGGTTCCGCTGCGGGCCTGGGCCCGTCCTCAGTCGGTGCCGGCCGTGAGGTCGGCGTCGCCCTCGTGGCGGTGGGGCAGGCTGGTCGCGGGGATCGACCCGAGGCGGCCGGCCTGATAGTCCTCGATCGCCTGGACGATCTCCTCCCTCGTGTTCATCACGAACGGCCCGTAGTGCACGACGGGCTCACGGATGGGCAGCCCCCCGAGGATCAGGGCCTCGAGTGCCGGCGTGGAGCTGTCCTGCCGAGGCTCGGCGGCGACGGCGAGGGCATGGCCCGGGCCGTACACGGCGAGCTGTCCGCCCTGGATCGGGCGGTGCTCGGGACCCACACCGCCGCGCCCCGAGAGCAGGTAGACGAGCGCGTTGAAGTCGGCCCGCCACGGCAGGACCAGCCGCGCGCCGGGGCTCACCGTCGCGTGCACCATCGTGATCGGCGTGTGGGTCACGCCCGGGCCGGCGCGCCCAGCCACCTCGCCGGCGATCACGCGCACCAGCGTGCCACCGTCGTGGGAGGAGAGCAGCGTCGCCTCGCGCCCGCGGATGTCCTGGTAGCGCGGCGGGCTCCACTTCTTGTCCCGCGGCAGGTTCACCCAGAGCTGGACGCCGTGGAACAGCCCGCCGGCCACCACGAGCTGCTCGGGCGGCGCCTCGATGTGCAGGATCCCGGCGCCGGCCGTCATCCACTGGGTGTCGCCGTTCGTGATCAGGCCCCCGCCGCCGTTGGAGTCCTGGTGGCGGAAGGTGCCGTCGATCATGTAGGTCACGGTCTCGAAGCCGCGGTGGGGGTGCCAGGGCGTGCCCTTCGGCTCGCCGGGCGCGTAGTCGACCTCGCCCATCTGATCCATGTGCACGAAGGGGTCGATGTCGGCGAGCCTCACCCCGCCGCCGAACGCGCGGCGGACCGGGAATCCCTCGCCCTCGAAGCCGCTCGGCGCGGTCGTCACCGACTTCACCCGCCGCTCGCGCGCGACCGCGGCGTCCGGCTCGGGGATCCTCGGCAGCGCGAGCAGGTTGGCGACGGTGACGGCAGGCATGACGGCCACCCCCCGGTGATCGTTCGAACTCCGCACCACAACAGCGGCTCCGCCGTACAACGCCGGCCGGAGGCCCGACATTCCTGCGCGGCCCAGGCGGGCCCGGTCGGTCGTCCCGTCTCTGCGAGCTGGTGCTGAGTCGGGCACCCGCGCACATCAAGGAGGACGCTGAGGGCGGCGAGCCGATCGTGCCGAATGGCATGGCCATGTGCGCGATCCACCATCGCGCGTTCGATGCGAACGTTCTTGGCGTGCGGCCCGACCACGTC
>JAJYHN010000032.1 GCA_021784765.1 Actinomycetes bacterium | reverse complement strand
ATGATCCGGCCCGAGACGCGCTACCTCGTGCCCGACGAGCGGGACTTCATCGCGATGTTCGTCCGCCAGCACCTGCAGATGGTGCCGGCCAGGCGCGCGACCTCCGGCGGGTAGCGGGCGCTCGCCGGGCGGGCGCTTGCTGTCGGCCGCCGCGCGTCTCTAGACTGCCGGCGTGCCTGGACGCCCGCTGCTCCCGGTGCTCGGCCTCGCGGCGACCTCGGTGATTGGACCGGTCGCGCTGGCGGCGGCCCTGCTCGTCTCGTTTGCGCTGTTCGCCCGGCGCGCGCGCCGCCTGATCGGGATCGTGCGACTCGGCCAGCCGGTCGATCGCGGGGACGATGTCGCCCGCCGCGTCGGCCTGGAGGCGACGGTCGTCCTCGGCCAGCGCAAGCTGTTCCAGCGGGCGCTCCCAGGAGCCATGCACGCCGCGATCTTCTGGGGCTTCCTGGTGTTGCTGACGACGATCCTCGAGGCGTTCGGCGAGGTCTTCACGCGCCACTTCACGATCCCGCTGATCGGCCGGACCGCGGCGCTCGGGTTGATCCAGGACCTCTTCATGACGCTCGTCGCCGTCGGTGTCGCCATCGCCTTCTACATCCGCAAGGCGCAGCGGCCCGAGCGATTCGCCGGCAGTCACGTGCACGAGGCCGACTACATCCTGCTGTGGATCCTCGCGATCGTCCTGTCGCTCTGGGCGCTGCGCGCCGACCGGATCGCGATGGAGCTGAACGGGCCCCCGGCCGCATGGATGCCGGTGTCGAACCTGCTCGCCCCCGCGTTCCACGGGCTCTCCTCGGGCGTGCAGGAGGCCCTCGGGCAGCTGTTCCTGTGGATCCACCTGCTCCTCATCCTCGGTTTCCTCACCTACATCCCCTACTCCAAGCACCTGCACATCGTGGCCTCCGAGCCGAACGTCTGGTTCTCGAACACCAAGGCGCGCGGCCGGCTCCGCCCGCTGAAGATCGACCTCGAGAGCCTGGAGGAGGACGTGAGCCTCGGGGCGGCGACGCTCGAAGACCTCACGTGGAAGGAGATCCTCGACACCTACACCTGCACCGAGTGCGGGCGCTGCCAGAACGCCTGCCCCGCCTGGAACACCGGCAAGCCGCTCTCGCCGAAGCTCCTGATCATGAACCTGCGCGACCACGTGTTCGAGCAGGGCCCGAGGATCCTCGACGCCAAGGCCGCCGGCGCCTCCTACGAGAAGGTGGACCTCGTGCCCGCGGTGGTCGACGACGAGGTCGTGTGGTCGTGCACGACGTGCGGCGCCTGCATGCAGGAGTGCCCGGTCGACATCGAGCACGTCGACCACATCGTCGACCTGCGGCGGAACCTCGTCATGGCCGAGTCGCGGTTCCCCGCGGAGGCCGGGACGCTGCTGCGCAACCTCGAGAGCGCGTCGAACCCGTGGGGCCAGTCGCAGTCCTCCCGCGCCGACTGGGCGGCCGGGCTCGGCGTGCGGGTGCTCGCGCCCGGCGAGCCGGCGCCGGAGGTCCTGTACTGGGTCGGCTGCGCGGGCTCGTTCGACGAGCGGGCCCGGAAGATCTCGCGGGCCATGGCGCAGGTGCTCGCCGCGGCCGGCATCGACTTCGCGATCCTCGGGCCGAAGGAGCTCTGCACCGGAGATCCGGCGCGACGCATCGGCAACGAGTACCTGTTCCAGATGCTCGCCGAGCAGAACGTCGAGACGCTGAACGGCGCCGGGGTGCGCACGATCGTCGCGAGCTGCCCCCACTGCTTCAACACGCTGAAGAACGAGTACCCGGACTACGGCGGGACCTACGAGGTGGTGCACCACACGGAGCTGTTCTCGCGGCTCGTCCGCGAGGGGCGCCTCGCGCTCACCGGGGAGGTGAACGAGCTCCTCACCTACCACGACCCCTGCTACCTCGGCCGGCACAACGAGGTCTACGAGGAGCCGCGCGACGTGCTCGCCCACGTCCCGGGCCTGCGCACGGTCGAGCTGCCCCGCCACCACGAGCGCGGCTTCTGCTGCGGCGCCGGCGGGGCGCGCATGTGGATGGAGGAGCGCTCGGGCAAGCGCATCAACATCGAGCGCACCGACGAGGCGGTGGCGACCGGCGCGCAGTCGGTCGGCGTCGCCTGCCCCTACTGCCTGATCATGCTCGACGACGGCGCGAAGGCGAGGGGCGCCGAGCTGAAGGTCGTGGACGTCGCCCAGGTTCTCGCCGCGTCCTCCGGCGACGGCGGCGGTGCCGGCGGCAGCGCGGCCGCGTCCCCAACGGTCGGGCCCGGTGCCGGCGCGTAGGTCCTTCGGCCTCCGCGGGCGCCACCGACGCGTCGCCATCCGTTCACACCACGGTCCCCCGAACGTTCAAGCCCCCCCGGACCCCGTCCGATACCGAAGGGGTGCACGCCTACGAACGCGTCGACGGCGGGTCTCGCTGCGGCCGGCGCCTCCCCGTGGGGAGGCCTCCCGGCGGCGCCCCGTCCCGGTCGCACCGCCGGCTTCCCGGCTTCCCGACCCATGAGGTGAGGCGATGAACGTCCTGCTCGTCGACGACCACACGCTGGTGCGAACGGGCCTCGCGTACCTGATCCGCGCCGTCGTGGCGGACGCCGACGTGATCGAGGCCGACAGCGCCGAGCAGGCCCTGCGGCTCCTCGACGAGCGTCGCTTCGACGTCGCGCTGGTGGACATCCGCCTCCCCGGGAGGGACGGGCTGCAGCTGCTGGCCGAGACCCGGAGCCGCTGGCCCTCGGTCCCGGTCATCATCGTGACCAACTACGACAACCCGGAGTACGTGCGGGCGGCGATGGCGGCCGGCGCGAGCGGCTACCTGCTGAAGGACGCCACCCCGGCCGACCTGTCGCAGGCGATCACGGTCGCGATCTCCGGCGCCGGCAACGTCATCTCGGCCCGCGCGATCCAGAACCTGTTCGATCCCGGGCAGTCCGGGGCGCCGACGTCGCCCTCCCTCGGACGGGGACGGCAGGCCGAGGCCCACCTCACCAAGCGTGAGACCGAGATCCTCGGGCACCTCGCCGCCGGGCACAGCAACCGGGAGATCTCCAAGCTGCTGTTCCTGTCGGAGAAGACGGTGAAGGCGCACCTCGCCACCGTGTTCCGCAAGCTCGGGGTCAGCAACCGAACTCAGGCCGCGATGGCGGCGGTGGGCATGGGCCTCGGGCCGGCCCCCACGTGGCGCCCCGATATTGCGCCGGCCGGAGCTCCGGCGCGCCCGGCGGCCGAGATGGCCGAGCCGGCGGCCGAAGCGGCCGAGACGGCCGAAGACGATCCCCAACCGGTCCGGGCCAGGGTCGCGGCCGGCGGGCGGCGCTTGGCCTGAGCCCGTCCGGCACCGCCGAACGGCCGCTACGGGCGGTCGCCGGAGCGGCGGATCCTCGAAGAAGCGGGTCGGCGTCGGGCCGCGCTGCCGCTGGCACTTGGAAGCCTGCCACAGGCCGGCTGGTAGAATCCGACCGTCCCCGCGGATGTAGTTCAATGGTAGAACGCGAGCTTCCCAAGCTCGAGACGGGGGTTCGATTCCCCTCATCCGCTCCAGCCCGCCCGAGGGCACGGGCGGGCATGGCGATCGCCGGGGCGCCGAACACCCTTGATCCCCACTGACCAGGGGTTTCACCCTTCGGGCCGTTCACGGCAAGCCGGGCGGTGACTGCCGGTCGCCCCCTCAGGCGCTTCGTGATCTCGGAAGCGGATACCAAGACTCGGATGCGTTCCTCAACGTTCGCTGCATCCGATATCAGGGCATCCTTCGAGCGCCCGCTCGGGCCCGGCGCTACGCCTCCACGGACGCCCGAGCCCGATGAAGCCACCGGAACCAGTCGCCGACCCGATGTGTCCGTGGCCATGCCGATGGAGGACGGCGAAGCGCGGGGACCCGGAAGGACGAGTCGTTCATCCGGCGGGAGGCGCCTGCCGGAGGCTCCGTTACGCCCCGCCCGCCTCGAGCTGCTGCTCGGCCCTCCGGGTGATGCGGCGCTCGACGACGAACGCCAGGAATGGGACGAGTCCCGCAAGGATCACCCACGCGAGCTGTGACATGGGCCAG
>JAJYHN010000063.1 GCA_021784765.1 Actinomycetes bacterium | reverse complement strand
CGCGGTGTACTGGACGGTCCAGCCGATCTACATCGCCAACAAGATGCGGCGGGTCATCGGCTCCGATGACTGGGGCTACGGCCACACGAGCTCCTCCGCGTGCTACCTGGGCGCCGCCGTCGGGAAGTACCTCGGCGACCCCGAGAAGCACGACACCGAGAAGCTGCGCCTTCCGCGGGCGCTGTCGTTCTTCAAGGACGTCAACGTGAGCACGGCGCTCGTGATCTCGGCGATCATGCTGATCGCGATGGCCTTCGTGCCGAACGCGACTCGGGTGGAGCTGGCAAGGACCTACAGCGCGAGCATGAACCCGTGGGTGTGGGCCATCGTGTCGGCGCTGCGGTTCGCGGCCGGCATCGCCATCCTGCTCTTCGGCGTGCGGATGTTCCTGGCCGAGATCGTGCCGGCGTTCAAGGGAATCAGCGACCGGGTGATCCCCGGCGCACGTCCCGCCCTGGACTGCCCGACGATCTTCCCCTTCGCGCCGACGGCGGTGATGGTGGGGTTCCTGTCCTCCACGGCTGCCTTCCTCGTGATGATGGCCCTCTTCCCCGCGCTCGGGTGGTTCGGAGGATTCGTGCTCGTTCCGCCGATGATCATGCTGTTCTTCCCCGGCGGAGCTGCCGGCGTCTACGGCAACAAGTACGGCGGCTGGCGCGGGGCGGTGGCCGGTGGCGTGATCAACGGCCTGTTCCTCGCGTTCGGCCAGGCCATCATGTGGCACCTGCTCGCGCGGACGGGCCCGCAGATGGCGACGCTCGCCGACCCGGACTGGTACATCGTCTCGTGGGCGATCCTGTTCGTGAAGCACCCGTTCTCCTTCGCGGACGGCTACGCCGCGTTCGTCACGGTGTTCGGCTGGCTGCTCGTCGTCGCGGCCGTCTACGGGCTCTACCGCCTGACGACCCAACTCCGTCCGAAGGGTCGGGAGCTGAGGCCGCCGACGGAGATTCGCCCTGCCGCGTAGCGAACCGGGAGCGCGGGCGATGGGACGACGGGGCGTGGAGGACGAGTTGCGGGTCCTCACGGTGTGCGGCGTCGGGATGGGCAGCTGTCTCATCCTGCGGATGACCGCCGAGGAGGTCTTCACGCGGCTCGGCCTCCGCGCCCGCGTCACCGCGACCGACGTCTCGTCGGCGCACGGAATGCCGGCGGACATCCTGATCGGCCAGGAGATGCACACCGGCGAGTTCGAGGGTCGCGTCCCCGTCGTGATCTCGGTCGCCAACTTCCTCGACAAGGACGAGATGCAGCGAAAGCTGGTCGCGGCGATGGAGGCGGCCGGGTGGCTCGCTGCGTAGCGGCCGAGGCGGCCGTGAGCGCTCGGATCGGCGTGGCGGCTCCCGACTGGAGGGCGGCGATTCGGGCGGCGTGCCGCCCGCTCGTGGAACGGGGGGCGTTCGAGCGGCGCTACGAGGACCGGTGCGTCGGGATCGTCGAGGAGCAGGGGCCCTACATCGTGCTCGCGCCCGGGATCGCGCTGGCGCACGCTCGGCCGGAGGACGGGGTCAGCAGGCTCGGGCTCGGCGCCGCGGTCCTGGAGGTTCCGGTCACGTTCGGGCACCCGGACAACGACCCGGTGGACGTGGTGCTCGTGTTCGGCTCTCCGGATGCGGACTCGCATCTCGGCTTGCTGTCGGCCCTCGCGCGGGCGCTGCTCGGTGGACTCGCGGACCGCCTCCGTGAGGCTCGCTCGGGGACGGAGGCGTCTCGACTTCTGGAGGGGGTCGTGAGCGATGGCCGGTGACGGCGAGGGCGGCGAGGGCTTCGGCCGCACGATGCGGGAGCACCTCGAGCGGGTCGAGGCTCGCAACCAGTCGACCCTCGACCAGGTCGCCGACGAGACGTTCCGCGTGGTCACCGGCGGGGGTCTCGTCTACGTCGGGGGCACCGGCCACTCGATGGGGCTGATGCTCGAAGGCTTCTATCGCGCAGGAGGCCTGGCCTGCGTGCAGCCCCTGTACCACCCGGCGCTGCTCCCCCTCCACGGCGGGTCGGACAGCACGCTCTTCGAGCACACCTCGGGCGTGGCGCACCTGCTCGTGGAGCGATTCGCCCCCAGCGCGTCCGACATCGCGTTCGTCGTCTCGAACTCCGGCGTGAACGTCGTTCCTGTGGAGCTCGCCGACGAGCTTCGCGGGCGGGGGACGCCGGTGGTCGCGGTCGTCTCGATGACGCACCTGCGGGCCGCGCCGGCGCGCGCGGGGCACAAGCTGGACGAGGCGGCGGACTACGTGCTCGACACGCTCGCTCCGTACGGAGACGCCGCCTATCGGTGTGGCGACGGCGCCCCGACCGCCGGGCTGTCATCGCTCTGCAACGTGTACCTCTGGAACCTCATTCTCGCGCGGCTCGCCGACCGCGCGGCCGCGAAGGGGATCGAACTCCCGCTGTGGACGAGCTCGAACGTCGAAGGAGGGCCCGAGCGCAACGCGGCGCTCATGTCCCGGTTCCGCCGCCGGGTGCGGGCGCTATGAGCACGGGCGCTCCGTCGAGGCCCCTCATGGCGGCCGACATGGCCGAGCAGCCCGACGTGCTTCGACGCCTGATCGCAGCGCGATCGCGGCTCCACCGGGAGATCCGCAGGCTCACGCCGACACCCCTGCGAGGAATCGACCTTGTCGGGCGGGGCTCATCGGAGAACGCCGCCCTGTACGGCCGCAGCCTGTTGGAGACCCTGACCCTGCCCGACGTCCCGACCATCACCATTGCCACGACTCCCAATGCGGACCTTCGGCTGCCGAGCCACCTCCCCGAGCCGCTCGCTGCGGTCCCGGCGGCGGTCAGGGCTCAGCAGTTGGCGCTGGAGACGGCGCGTCGTCGCGGGCTGGACCCGGACCAGCCACCGCGGATCAGGAAGGTGACGCTCGTGTGACGAGGGTCGAACGAGAGGTCGAGGTGGCGGGCGAGCTCGGGCTCCACGCCCGTCCGGCCGCGGAGTTCGCCCGGTCCGCCTCGCGGTTCGCCTCGGAGGTTCGCGTGGCCAAGGGCGGTCGCGAGGCGGACGCGAAGTCCGTCCTGCTGGTACTGACCCTGGATGTCCGGCGCGGGGACCGAGTGCGGCTCAGCGCGAGCGGGCCCGACGCGGAAGCGGCCGTGGAGGAGCTCGCACGCCTGGTGGCGTCGCAATGAAGAGGCTCACGGGTGTCGCGGCCTCGCCGGGGACGGCGGTCGCTCCGGCGTACGTCCATCGCCCGGACGTGTACGAGATGCCGGAGGGACCCGTCGACGACCCGGACAGGGCGGTCGTTCGGCTGGGGGAAGCGCTGGAGGGCATTGCGGCGGGCCTCGAAGGGGCGGCGGTGGTGGTCTCGGGGGCACCGGGCGACATCCTGCGGGCGCAGGCGGCGATGGCCCGCGACCCGGCGCTGCGAGCGGCCGCGACCGAGGCGATCCTGGGGGGCGAGCAGCCGTCGCGCGCCATCCTCGAGGCCGGCGAGCGGTTCGCCCGCCAGCTCGAAGAGACGGGGAACGAGTACCTCGCGGCGCGGGGCCCCGATGTCCGCCACATCTGCGACCTGACCGCCCGTGCCCTGGTCGGGGCGCCGCCCCGCGTTTCTCCCCACCCGGTCGAGTCGTGCGTGCTCGTCGCCGACGACCTGAGCCCAGCGGACACCGCGACCCTCGATGCCGCACTCGTCCGCGGCTTGGCGACGGCCGCGGGCAGCCGCACCAGCCACACGTCGGTCGTCGCCCAAGGGCTCGGCATCCCGGCCGTCGTGGGCGTCCGCGGTCTCCTCGATTCGGTCGAGCACGGCCAGCTGATCGGCATCGACGGTACCGCCGGCGAGGTCGTCATCGACCCGGATCACGACGCCGCGGAGAAGCTCGCGGCCGCCGGCGCGGCGCACCGCATTCGGAGGGAGCGGCTGCGCGCGGTCGGCGGAACGGGTCCGGTCACGACCGCCGACGGCCACCGCGTCGAGGTGGCCGCCAACGTCGGCAGCGTGGAGGAACTGCGAGCGGCCCTGGCAGAGGGCGCAGAGGGCGTCGGGCTGCTGCGCACCGAGCTCCTCTACATCGACCGCGACCGTCCGCCCA
>JAJYHN010000169.1 GCA_021784765.1 Actinomycetes bacterium | reverse complement strand
GCTGGCCATCGTCTGTCCCGCGTGCGGCGCCCAGAACGACCCGGGCGACCGCTTCTGCGGCGAATGTGGGGGAGCGCTCGGCGCAGGCGGCCAGGCCGCGCCGAACCCGCGCTCCGAAGCGCGGCCAGTCGGCTCGGCCCCGCAGGCTCCGTCCGAGTTCCGCATGGTTCCGGCTCCCCAGGCCGAACGCCGCCTCGTGAGCGTCCTGTTCGCCGACCTCGTGGGCTTTACCCCGTTCGCCGAGGGGCGCGACGCGGAGGACGTGCGCGACACCCTGACGCGGTACTTCGACCTTGCATCCGACGTGATCGGCCGCTACGGCGGCACCGTCGAGAAGTTCATCGGGGACGCCGTGATGGCCGTGTGGGGCGCGCCGACTGCACACGAGGACGACGCGGAACGGGCGGTGCGGGCGGCGCTCGACCTCGTCGCCTCGGTCGGAACGCTGGGGCCTGCCATCCAGGCGCGCGCGGGCGTGCTGACCGGCGAGGCCGCGGTCACCCTGGGGGCCGCGAACCAGGGTATGGTCGCGGGCGACCTCGTGAACACCGCGTCGCGCCTGCAGTCGGTGGCGCCGGCCGGGGCCGTTCTCGTCGGCGACGCGACGTGTCGCGCGGCGGCCCGGGCCATCGTCTTCGAGGAGGTGGGCGAGCAGACCCTCAAGGGCAAGTCGGCGCCCGTCCCCGCGTATCGCGCGCTGCGCGTCGTGGCCCAGCGGGGAGGACGCAACCGGGCCGAGACGCTCGAGGCGCCCTTCGTCGGGCGGGATGACGAGCTGCGCCAGCTCAAGGACCTCTACCACGCGACGTCACGCGACCGCCGCGCCCGTCTCGTCTCCGTCATCGGTCCGGCCGGCATCGGCAAGAGCCGCCTCGCCTGGGAGCTGCACAAGTACCTCGACGGGCTCGTCGAGCCGATCTGGTCGCACGACGGGCGGAGCCCTGCATACGGCGAGGGGATCAGCTTCTGGGCCCTGGGCGAGATGGTCCGCCAGCGGTGCGGCCTCCTCGAGACCGACGACGAGCGCACTACCAGGGCGAAGGTCGGCGACACCCTGGCCGAGCACGTCCCGGACGCCGAGGAACGCCGATGGATCGAGCCCGCCCTCCTGGCGCTGCTGGGCGTGGAGCGCGGCGGCGGCTCCGAGGAGCTCTTCGGCGCCTGGCGCACGTTCTTCGAGCGCCTCGCTGCCAGCGCGCCGGTCGTCCTCGCGTTCGAGGACTTCCACTTCGCCGACGCGGGGCTCATCGACTTCGTCGAGCACCTCATGGAGTGGAGCCGGAACGCGCCGCTCTTCGTGGTCACGCTCGCCCGGCCGCTCCTCCTGGAGAGACGTCCGACCTGGGGTGCGGGCACGCGGAACTTCTCCTCGCTCCACCTCGAACCGCTGCCGGAAGCGGCCATGCGCGAGCTGCTCGCCGGGCTGGTGCCTGGGCTGCCCGAGCCCGCAGTGCATGCCATCGTGGCGCGTGCCGACGGCGTCCCGCTGTACGCCGTGGAGACCGTGCGGATGCTCGTCGCCGAGGGCCGGCTCGTCCTGCAGGGCGACACGTACGCCCCGGCCGGCGACCTCACCTCGCTCGCCGTGCCCGAGACCCTCACCGCGCTCGTCTCCAGCCGCCTCGATGCTCTGCCCCCCGACGAGCGGGCCCTCGTCGCCGACGCCTCCGTGCTCGGCCAGAGCTTCACGCTCGCGAGCCTGGCCGCCGTGTCGGGGATCACCGCGCAGGTTCTCGAGCCGCGCCTGCGCGCGCTCATGCGGCGCGAGCTCCTCACGCTGGAGGCAGACCCCCGTTCCCCGGAGCGCGGGCAATACGCGTTCGTGCAGGCTCTCATCCGCGAGGTCGCCTACAACACGCTCGCGAAGGCGGACCGCAAGGCCCGCCACCTGGCGGCCGCCCGCCATTTCGAGACGCTGGGGGCCGACGAGCTTGTCGGTGCTCTCGCCGGGCACTACCTGGCGGCCCACGACAATGCAGCGGAGGGCCCCGAAGCCGACGCGCTGGCAACCCAGGCGCGCATCACGCTCAGGGGCGCCGCGGAGCGGGCAGCGGCACTGGGGGCGCACGAGCAGGCACTCGCGTTCCTGCAGCAGGCGCTCGGCGTGGCAACGGACGCGGCCGAGCTCGCGGACCTCGGCGAGCGCCTCGGCGAGGAGGCCGGTGCGGCGGCCCGCTTCGACGACGCCGAGGCGTTCCTCCGCCAGGCGGCCGACCGGTACCGGACGGTGGGGGACCGGCCGAGCGCCGCGCGCGCGACCGCCGCCGCGGGTCGGCTGCTCGTGACCGCGCGTCGCTCGACCCAGGCGCTCGAGCTGCTCGAATCCGCGGCCGCCGAGTTCTCGGACCTGGGCGACGACCCGGCCCTGGTCGCGCTGCACAGCCAGCTGGCCCGGAGCTACATGATCAGCGGCAGCGACCGGCGGGCGATCGAGATCGCCGACCGGGCGCTCGAAGTGGCCGAGCACGCTGATCTCGTCGCGCTGCTCGCGGACACGCTCATCACCAAGGGCTCCGCTCTGTGCGACCTGGGCCGCCTCCGAGAAGGTGTCGGCGTCATCGAGGCCGGCGAACGCCTGGCGCGCACGCACGGGCTGACGAGCACGTTGCTGCGCGCGCTGAACAACCGGACGATCTCGCAGGGCGAGATCGACCCGGCGGCCAGCCTCGACGCAAACCGTGAGGGGCTGGCCCTCGCCCGACGGGTCGGGCAGCGGCACTGGGTGTTCGGCTTCGCGACCGGGGTCGGCTTCCAGGCGTTCCTGCTCGGGGGCTGGGACGAGGCGGCGGAGGTCCTCTCGGGCGCTCTCGCTGACGACCCGCCCCCGGAGGCACGCGTGGACCTGCTCGCCAACGCGCTGCTCGTGGCGGCCTACCGCGGCCAGCCCGTCACCGAGGTGGTGGACGAGATCAGGCGGCTCGTCGGGGACAGCTCGGAGCTCTCGCCCCTCGGCCAGCTGTACGACGCGAGTGGCAACGCCGCCTTTGCCGCCGGCCGCCTCGCAGACGCGGCATCCGACATGCGGCGCGCGGCCGAGGTCATGGCCGGTGTCGCGGGCACGGGGGAGCGGATGACGGCTGCCCGCGCCGCGCTCTGGCAACGTGACGCGGGAGGCGCGGTGGCCGAGCTCGAGGCCATCGACCGAGCCGGGTTCCATGCGCCGGCGGTCGAGGCGCGCCGGATGACCATCCGGGCGGGGCTCGCGGCGCTGGATGGGCGCGTCGTCGAGGCGGTCGGCCTGTACCGGGACGCGCTCCAGGCATGGCGAGGCCTCGGCCTGCAGGTCGACGAGGCGCTGACCGGGATCGACATGGCCATCCTCCTCGATCCCGCTCTGCCCGAAGTCAGGACCGCGGCGGACGACACCCGTCGGATCCTTGTCCGCCTCGGAGCATCCCCCCTGCTGGCACGGCTCGACGCCGCACTCCAGGCCGGCGACAGGCCCGGCACGCCGGAGGCGACCCCTCGAGCGGCCCCGGTTTCGGAGCCCACCCCGAACCAGTCGTAGACGCCGCCGCGTCCGCATCGTGCGCGGCTTCACCCTCGGAAGGCCTCGATGAGCCGGACGCGCGTCCCGATGCCCATGGCCGAGTTGGCACGGACCCGCCCGGCCAGCCGGATCACGCCCGAGAGGGCGCACGAATCGTGGGCGAGGTCACGCCGGCGGTGCGACCGCTCGCGATCGTCGAGAACGTGGAAACGACGGACAATGCCGCCATGGGCAGCAGGCACGATGCGTGGACACGGCGACTCCTGGCGTGCGGCGCCGTCGGTGGCCCGCTCTTCGTCGCCGTGTTCATGCTCGAGGGGGCGCGCCGCAAGGGGTACGACCCGTTGCGCGAGCCGGTCAGTGCCCTGGCCCTGGGAGAGCGCGGCTGGGTGCAGCGGGCGAACTTCCTCGCCACCGGGATGCTGATGCTGGCCTGCTCGCGCGGGCTGTTGCGGTTGCCGGCGGACCATCCGGCCGCCTCGCGGTGGGGCGCTCGCTTCGTGGGGCTGTACGCCATCGGCCTCGTCGGGGCCGGCGTGTTCGTGACCGACCCGGTCGAATACGGCGCTCCCGACCGCGGCGCTCCGGTGACACCGACGCAGCGCGGCAT
>JAJYHN010000191.1 GCA_021784765.1 Actinomycetes bacterium | reverse complement strand
AGACGGCGAAGAGGACGACGAGGAGGTCGAGCCCTCGCCCTTCGACGAGCCGGACCCCGCGTCGCGCGCCCGGGTTCCGGCCGGCTTGGCAGCCCCCGAGCGCGAGTCGGTCGCGTAGAACCCCGACCCCTTGAACAGGATCCCGGCGGGGTGGAAGACCTTCTTCAGGGCCCCCCCGCAGCTCGCACAGACGGTCAGAGGATCGTCGCTGAACCGCTGGACGACGTCGAAGCGGTTCCCGCACGACTCGCACGCGTACTCGTAGGTGGGCACGACCCGATTATAGGAAACGCGGCTCCGCGAGCCGGGTGGTGGTGGCGGACCGGCCACGACGGCCCCGCGGCGGGACCAGCCCCGCCTCAGGCCGGGCGCCGGCCGACGACCACACGGGTGATCGCCCACCGGTCCTTCGTGCTGCGGACCTCGCGGAACCCGGCCCGGCGCATGATCGTGGCGACCTCCCGCGCGCGGTCGGGGCTCACCTCCATCAGCAGCCACCCGTCGGGGCGCAGCCACGCCGGCGCCTCGCCGGCCAGCCGTTCGACCAGCCCCATCCCGCGGGGCGAGCGATCGGTCAGCGACTCGACCGGCTCGAAGCGGCGGATCTCGCCGGGGAGGTCCTTCACCTCGCCCCTCGGGACGTACGGGGGGTGGGCCGTCACGACGTCGACGCCGCCTTGCAGCGCCGGCGGCAGCGGCGCGAACAGGTCGCCCTGCAGGAAGCGGGCGTTCGCGAGGCCGAGGGTCCGCGCGTTCCGCCGAGCGAGCAGCACCGGGGTCCGCGACACGTCGACCCCGACCACCCGGGCCCGGGGGATCGCCCGCGCGACCGCGAGCGCCACCGGCCCGATCCCCGTCGCGACGTCGACGTGGGCCGGATCCGGGCGCCGCACGAGCCGCCGGACGGCCTGGTCGGCCATGAACTCGCTGGACTCCCGCGGGATGAACGCCCCGGGGCCGACGGCGAGCCACATCCCCTTGAACCGCACGCGCCGGGTCAGGTACGCGGCCGGCGCTCCGGCCGCCCGCCGCTCGACCAGCCGCCGGAAGCGCCGCGCCTCGGCGGCGGGCACCCGCTCGCGCGCGCGCGGGGGGCGGTCCAGGACGAAGGACAGCAGCTCCTCGGCGTCCATCCGCTCCTTTCCCCGGTGCGGATGCTCGACCGCCTCGGAGGTCCGCAGCCGCTCCTCCGCCTCGTCGAGCAGCTCGTCCGCCCGCTTCCCGGGGTCGCCCCGCGTCTCGCGCATGGCCTGGCATCATACGCGGGACCTACAATCGAACCCGTGAGCGGCGCACAGAACCCGAAGCTCCGGCCGGTGCCCTCGGCGCCCGCCGAGGGCACGACCCACATCCGGCTCACCGCCGACCGGATCCTCGTGCGCACGCCCGAGGACAGCGAGCGCCGCTCGAAGGGCGGCCTGCTGATCCCCGCCACGGCCACGACGCCGGTCCGCCGCTGCGTCTGGTCCGAGGTCGTGCGGGTCGGCCCCGAGACCCGCAATGTGAAGCAGGGGGACCGGGTGCTGTTCGTCCCGCAGTCGGGGCTCGAGGTCGAGTGGGAGGGCGAGACCTACCTGCTGCTGCGCGAGCGAGACGTGCAGGCGATCGCCTCCGAGCGCACCGACGCCCACGCCGGCCAGTACCTCTGATCGGAGGTCGACGCCCGCATCGGCGGCCGGCCGCCGGCCGGCCGGCGCCCACCCGTCGGAACGCCGGTCGCCTCAGATTCCGTCGAGGCCCATGCGAAAGACGCGGTCGCCGCGCCGCTCGTCCATCAGGACGACCTCCTGCACGCCGCGCTCCGCGAGGTCCTGCCAGGTCTCGCCGATCCAGCGCTCGGCCTCGTCCCGGTCGAGGAACCGGCCGGAGGCGCCGAGCTCGCCGCCGATGTCGTCGAGATACCGCCACGCGAACATGAGGTCGCATGGTAGCGCGTCCGGGCGGCGTGTGGTGGGACGAAACGAACGAAATCCGGGGCGCGGACGCGCCTATCTCACCAGCCGCGACAGCCGCCGGTCCGCCAGGATCCGCCCCCCGGTCTGGCACGCCGGGCAGTAGGTGAGCTCGTAGGACTCGTAGGAGACCCGGCGCAGCGGCTCGCCGCAGGCCGGGCAGGGCTCGCCGGCCCGGTTGTGGACCGCGAAGTGGTCCCCGAGCCTCGCGGGCAGCCCGCCGGTCCGGCGCCGCTCGACCTCGGTCGCCTCCGCGAGCACCTCGCGGACGGCCCCCGTCAGGCGCGCCCGCTCGCCCACATCAAGGCTCGCGAGCGAGCGGAACGGAGACAGCCGGGCCCGGTGCAGCGCGTCGTCGGCGTATCCGCGCCCGATCCCCGCCACGCGCCGCTGGTCGCGCAGGAACGCGTGGAGCCGCCCGGCGTCGGCGCCCCCCGCGATCAGCTCGGCGAACGCCTCCGAGAAGGGCTCGGGGCCGAGCCGGGCGAGCGGGCCCTCGTCCCCCTGACGGAGCACCCACCAGCCGGCCTTCCGCTCGGTGCCGAACTCCCGGACGAGCAGCGAGGGACGCTCGTCGAAGCGCAGCCGCACGACCCCTCCCCGCGGCCGCGCCGACGCCCGCCCCCGCTCCAGCGCGACCCGCCCACCCTGGGAGAGATGGATCGCGATCCTCGGTCCGGCGAGATCGAGCAGCAGGTACTTCCCGCGCCGGGCGACGGCCGCGAGCGTCCGCCCGGCCAGGGCCTCCGGGGGAGGGTCCACGGTCTTCAGCGCCGAGAACTGCAGCGCCTCGGCGCGCAGGAACACCGCGCCGGCGTAGGCGACATGGAGGCGCTCCGCGAGCGCCTGGACCTCGGGAAGCTCGGGCACCCGCCGGGAGTCTAGCCCGTCCGGGCCGGGTCCGAACCGCCCGCCCGCGCGCTCAAGGACCGCGGCCGGGCGACCGAGGACAGGGGGGATGAAGCGCGCGCCCCTGCGCTTGCTGCTCGTCGCGAGCATGGTCGCGGCGGCCCTGTTCCCGACGGCCGCGGCGCGTGCCGGGTCGGGGTTCGGCGACGTGCCGACCTCGTACTGGGCCTGGCCGGCGATCGAGTACGTCGCGATCACCAACCCGTGGATGAACGACTACACCGACGGGGACTTCCATCCGACGACCCTCGAGACCCGGGGCCTCCTCGCACGGTCGCTCGTGGAGATGTTCGCGCCCGGCGGCGTCCCGACCCCGGGATGCGCCATCACGTTCACCGACCTCGCCTCCACCGATCCCCTGTACCCCTACGCCTGCACGGCCGTGCAGCTCGGGTGGATGGTGCGCTTCGCGAGCGGCGCGTTCGCGCCGAACGGCCCGATCATGCTCGAGAACTTCGACCGCGCCGTCGTGCTCGCGCTCGGGCTCACGGCCCCGGTGCAGGGGCTCGCCAGCATCCACACGACCGCCGGCTACCGCTACGCGGTCTCGCCATGGTTCCCCTACCTGCAGCTCGGGCGCACGCTCGGGCTGCACTACGACCACGCGAACGCCGCCCTCGACCTGGAGGCGACGAGCTTCATGCCGCGGGACGAGACGGCCTTCGGCCTGTGGCGGGCGAAGACCCTCCCCCCATGGATCCTCGCCGAGACCAGCGCGTTCGACAGCGTCGTCCTGCCGGCGCTGAACCCGGCCGACCCGACGCAGCTCGCGAAGCAGCAGCTCACGCAGTTCGCCCTCAGGTACGTCGGCTACCCGTACGTCTGGGCCGGCGAGTGGTACCGCAAGACCCCGCCGACCTACTGCTGCGGCTACCAGCCGGTCGGGGGCTTCGACTGCTCGGGGTTCGTCTGGTGGGTGCTGAAGCTCCAGGGCGAGCAGGGCTGGAGCAACGCCGGGATCCGGCCCTACCCGGGCTGGTCGCTGCCGCAGCGGACCAGCTACGACATGGCCAAGGCCACCACGGTCAAGATCCCCTACGCGCGGCTGCGGGTCGGGGACATCCTGATGTTCGCCGACTCGGGGACCAGGACCTGGCAGAACATCGACCACGTCGGGATCTATCTGGGGAACGGGTGGATGATCCACTCCGTCGGCAGCGTCACCACGCCGCTCGACCCGAACGCCGTCTACTCCGACGGGCCGCAGCTCGAGTACATCGGCGACCCCGCCAACTGGTACCGGCAGAGCTTCGCCTGGGGCCGGCGGCTGATCGTCTCGACCGCGCCGGCCCCGTCGCCGTCACCCTCGCCGTCGCCCTCGCCGTCACCGTCGCCGTAGCCTACGGCGGCCCGATCACCTTCCCGACCGCCCCGAGCAGCTCGCCCATCGTGAACGGCCGCCGCAGCTCGGCGTCGACGGGGATCAGCGCGAGCTTGCCGGTCTCGCCCTGGGCCGCCATGAACACGATCGCGCGGATGCCCGCCAGCGAGGCGTCGGCGCGGACCTCCCGCAGCACTCCCCAGCCGTCCTCGTGGGGAAGGTCGGCGTCGAGGATCAGCAGGTCGTAGGGCGTCGACCGCAGCCGCTCGAGGCCGGCCTCGCCCGACTCCGCCTCGTCGACCTCGTAGCCCGCGAGCTGCAGCCGAAGCACCGGCTGGCGCAGGTGCTCCGGCCGGTTGTCGATGAACAGGATCCGCTTGCGCGCCATCGCCGACCTCCAGACTACGCGGCTCCGGCCGCGCCCGTGCGCTGCACCGGGGCCCCGCCGGAGAACGGCGGGCGACGCGAGACCAAACGCGGGTGGGTCGGCCAGCGCTCGGCAGCGACGCACGACAGCGCCCGGCCCTTTGACCGCTGGCGCTTCCCTGGACCCGGGTCACGGGGTCAGGCTTCGAGTCCGCATTCGTTCGAGGGTCGGTGCCGCACTTGCGACCGCCGCGGCAGCCAGCGCCGAAACTGCGCAGACGGGAAAGAGCCAGCGCGGGTCGCTAGCGTAGGCGGCTGCGCCAACCATGGGTCCGCACAGAGCGCCAGCCAAGGTAGACGAGTCCATCAGGCCGATCTTGCGCGCGATACCCCCGGATGACGCTCCGACGAGCCCTGCGGTCACAAGCACCTGAATGATGGTCACCGAGAAGGCCAACAGGGCACCGGCAGCGACGAACCCCACGAGAGGACTGACACCTTTCGCCACGAGCAAACCCGACGCAACGGCCAGGAGTACGGGCACGACCGCCCCCGCTGGCAGCAACCCCCGAGAGAGCGTCTTCACGCGATCAACAGACAGGCCACCAAGGACATTCGCTCCCGAGAAGACGGCCAGGCTCACACCGATCAGCGCGACGTTGGCGTGGAGCACCTGGCGCATGTACACGGGAAGGAACGGCAGAAAACCGCCAACCGCCACGCCAAGGAAGAACAGTGTCACCCCGTCGGCGAGAAGTCGAGCCCGCGTCACGCTCCTCGGCGACGTCAGGTCTGCTGGTTGCTCACTCGCTCTTGTGCCGTTCGGGACAGGTGCAGTGTCGCGAGCGGTCTCTCGACCCCCACCCGTGGGCCGGTGTCGCAGGCCACCAGATACCGCCATGGCCCCGAACAAGCACACCGCCGCAGCGCCGAATACCGCCCGGTAGCCGGCACCACTGAGCAGGGCGCCACCTGCCACCTGACCGACCGCACTCGCCCCAAACTGGCTGGACGACACGACTCCCAGCGCTGCCGCCGGGCGCTCGCCCCCGCCGAGCGCTTCCACAGCGCCAGCCTTGAGGGATGGCCAGAAGGCCGCCGCGCCCGCGCCGACCCCGGCCCCGACGCCGAGAAGAGCCCACGGCAGCCGCACGATGAGCAACGAGGTGACCGACACGGCCGCAATGGCGAGTCCCAGGAGCATGACGCCCTGCCGATTCGTGCGGTCGGACAGTCGGCCAGAGGTTGGCCGTAGCAGCGCGTTGACGGCCGTCCCCACGCTTGCGTAGGCGCCGATGACGAACGCGCTCGCCCCGATGCTCACCGCGAACAGGGGGACCGCCGGCTTTATCAGCCCAAACGCGAGCGCGTACAGTCCCGCCACAAGCAGAAGGGGCACCAACCTCGCGCTGTGACCCTTCTGCAAAGCCTGCCCGGTCGGACGAGCCAGGATTCTCACGGCTCAGTAGTCGTTCTCAGGACAGATCGCAACCACCAAGATCGTGGGCCGAAAGTCCTCGGTCCAGTCCTGGCTGGTCTCGGACACCAGGGTTCCGGCCGTCCGCGAGGTCTTCGCAGCTCGACGGGACCGCCCCTTTCTTCAACAGAAGATACAGCCGCCAAGCGGTGTGGTTGAGCGGGAAGTAGTCGTTGGTCTCCAGGTCAAAGAGGATGCCGCCGAACGACTCGGATCGGTCCACGATAGAGGAACTGAGAAGTGAGGTCCCGCTCATGGCACCCCCGACCTCGTCCACCCTTCCACCCGCAGGCCGTTCATGTGCCTATCACGGGGTGAGTGGACGTGTCAAGTCACGTCCGAGCCGCCAGACCGCGGTCGTTGACTCGCCGGATGGGAGCGATAGGGTGCTGGTGGGCTGCGGTGCAGCCTCTTTTCGTGATGCGAAACGTGACGAGACACCTCCGCACGCGGGCCGGGCGGCTCGCGACGGCGGCGGCCCTCGCGGTCGTCCTCGCAGCCACGCTCCCCGCGGTCGCCTCCCACGCCACCGGCCGCGCGAGCCTCGCGGCCGCCAAGCAGCGCCTGAACGCGCTCCTCGCGGAGCAGGGCCAGCTCGTCGAGCAGTACGACCAGGCCACCGTGCGCCTCGCCCGAGTGCGGCAGGCCCTCACCGGCGCTCGGCGGGACATCCAGGTCGCCGAGCAGCAGGCGCAGCACTTCGACGCGCTGGTCGCCGCCGGGGCGACCGCGGCCTACGAGTCGACCGGCCCCGAGCTCGCGGTGCTGCTCGAATCGACCTCGCTGGCGCAGCTGACCGACCGGGTCCAGTTCCTCCAGACGCTCTCGCAGCGGAACCGAGACGCCGCCGAGCGCGCCATGGGGGCCCGCGCCCGAGCGCTGCGGGCGCGGGCCACGCTCACGTTCGCGCTCGCCGAGCAGACGGCGCTGGCGGGCGAGCTCAAGGCCAAGCGGTCGCAGATCGAGCGGTCGATCGCCACCCAGCGCGGCCTGGTCCACCGCATCGAGGCCGAGATCCACCGGCCCATCGTCATCGACCCGCCGGCCCCGACCCCTCCCCACCCCGTGGGGGGAACCGGCGGAACGGGCGGGGGGTCCCCGTCGGGAGGCGGATCGAGCGGCGGCAGCGGAGGCGGGTCCGGCGGCGCCGGCTCAGGCGGCGGCGGAGGTACGCCGCCGCCGCCCCCTCCCCCGAGCGGGTCCGGCGCGGAGGCCGCCATCCAGGCCGCCGAGTCGGTCATCGGGGACGCCTACGTGTTCGGGGCGGCCGGGCCGACGACCTTCGACTGCTCGGGGCTCACGATGTGGGCCTGGGCGCATGCGGGGGTGGCGCTGCCCCACTCGGCGGCGATGCAGTACGCGATGCTGCCGCCCGTCCCGCGCAGCGACCTGCAGCCGGGCGATCTGATGTTCTTCTACACACCGATCGACCACGTCGGGCTCTACATCGGGAACGGCATGATGATCGACGCGCCCCACACGGGCTCCACGGTCGGCGTCCGGCCCGTCTACTGGTCGGCGTATGTCGGGGCCGCCAGGCCGTAGGTCACGGCGACGGCCTGCCGGATCTCGGTCCACCGGACCGGCGGGCGGGGCGGGACGCGAGCGGGGCCCCGCGGGAGCGGGGCCCCGCTCGCTCGAAGGTGCGCTGCGGCCGGACTCAGAAGTCCATGTCGCCGCCCATGCCGCCACCGGGCATGGCCGGCGCCGCCTTCTCGGGCTTCTCGGCGACGAGCGCCTCGGTGGTCAGGAACAGGGCCGCGATCGAGGCGGCGTTCTGCAGCGCCGACCTCGTCACCTTCGCCGGGTCGATCACGCCGGCCTTGAACATGTCGACGTACTCGCCGGTCTCCGCGTTGAGGCCCCAGCCCTGGTCGAGGCCCCGGACCTTCTCGATGACCACGCCGCCCTCGAGGCCGGCGTTCACGGCGATCTGCTTCAGCGGCTCCTCGAGCGCCTTGCGGACGATCGACGCGCCGGTCGCCTCGTCGCCGACCAGGTCGAGCGTCTCGAGGCCCTTCTGCGCCGTCAGCAGCGCGACGCCGCCGCCCGGCACGATGCCCTCCTCGACGGCCGCCTTCGTCGCCGACACGGCGTCCTCGATGCGGTGCTTCTTCTCCTTCAGCTCGACCTCGGTGGCGGCCCCGACCTTGATGACGGCGACCCCGCCGGCCAGCTTCGCGAGGCGCTCCTGCAGCTTCTCGCGGTCGTAGTCCGAGTCGGTCTTCTCGATCTCGGCCCGGATCTGGTTGACCCGGCCCTTGATGTCGTCCTCGTTGCCGCCGCCCTCGACGATCGTGGTCTCGTCCTTGGTGACGACGAGCTTGTGGGCGGTGCCGAGCAGGTCGAGCGTGGTGTTCTCGAGCTTCAGCCCGACCTCCTCGCTGATGACCTGGCCGCCGGCCAGGATCGCCATGTCCTGCAGCATGGCCTTGCGCCGGTCGCCGAAGCCGGGGGCCTTCACGGCCACGGACTTGAACGTCCCGCGGATCTTGTTCACGACGAGGGTCGCGAGGGCCTCGCCCTCGACATCCTCAGCGAGGATCGCGAGCGGCTTGCCCGTCTGCATCACCTTCTCGAGGATCGGCAGCAGGTCCTTCACCGCCGAGATCTTCGAGTTCACCAGCAGGATGTAGGGGTCCTCGAGGACGGCCTCCATCCGCTCGGGGTCGGTCACGAAGTACGGGGAGATGTAGCCCTTGTCGAAGCGCATGCCCTCGACGAGGTCGAGCTCCATCCCGAAGGTCTGCGACTCCTCGACGGTGATGACGCCATCCTTGCCGACCTTGTCGAGCGCCTCGGCGATCTGCTCGCCGATCTCGGTGTCGGCGGCGGAGATGGCCGCGACGTGGGCGATCTCCGCCTTCTCCTCGATCTCCTTCGCCTGACCCTTGATCGTGCCGACGGCGGCCTCGACGGCGACCTCGATGCCGCGCTTGATCGACATCGGGTTGGCGCCGGCCACGACGTTGCGCAGGCCCTCCTTCACCATGGCCTGGGCGAGCACGGTCGCGGTCGTCGTCCCGTCGCCGGCGACGTCGTTGGTCTTCTTCGCGACCTCCTTCACGAGCTCGGCCCCGATCCTCTCCTCCGGGTCCTCCAGCTCGATCTCCTTCGCGATCGACACGCCGTCGTTGGTGATCGTCGGCGCGCCCCACTTCTTCTCGAGCACCACGTTGCGACCCTTGGGGCCGAGCGTGATCTTGACCGCGTTGGCGACTTGGTCGAGACCCCGCTCGAGCGCGCGCCGCGCGCCCTCGTCGAACGAGATCAGCTTGGCTGCCATCCTGCCTCCTTTGCGACTCCCTCCACGGGACTGCTAGCACTCTATCAACCAGAGTGCTAAACAGTGTAGCCATGGTCCCTGCGGCGGGGCAATCCCACCCGGATCTCCCCTCGCCCGTCGCGCCGGAACGGTCAAGGGCCGCTCAGGCGGGAGTCCCGATCGTGTCAACTTCGCTCGGGAGACCTCATCCGCCGACCCCGGCGACACCGATATCCCCGGCGTGCTGTGCGACGTCGAGATCGCGCTCCCGCCGGAGCCGGCGGACCGCTACCTCACCTGGGTGGCCTGGTGGCGCGGCGTGGAGGAGGCCATGGCGCAGCGGCCGGTCCTCGCGCGGCACGCCTCGATCGCGAGTGCCCCGTTCCTGCGCGGTCGGGTCGCCGAGTTCGTCAGCTCCTGCCTGCTGACCGACGTGGGCCGACAGGCCCGCGAGGCGCTGCGCGAAGGGCGCGTGGCCGCGCCGGTCGTCCGCGGCGACGCCAACCTCTGGGCCCGGGCGGCCGGCACCATGGCCGCGCAGGCGCGCTGGCTCGAGTGGGCGCTCTCGCACCTCGAGATCGCACGCGTGCTCGAGCTGGAGCCGCAGGAGGCCGGAGTCACCGACCTGCAGGAGGGGGTGCTCCGGGCGATCCGGGCCCAGAGCCTCGAGCACGGCTGGAGGCGCCTGCTCCGCGACGTGACGGCCGCCGCGGGCTGAGCGTCACGGGCCCCCGGCTACCCGGCTGCGAGGCAGATCAGGGCGCGCAAGACCCCGTCGATGGCCCGGATCCGGGGCAGGATCTCTCGCTCGAGCTGCTCCATGGTGGCCGCGACGACCGACGCGATGACGTCGTAGGCGCCGACCACGTCCTGCGCGACGGTCACCCCCTCGACGCCCTCCATCAGGTGCCGGACGGCGAATCGCCGCTCGGTGGTCGCGTGAACGAGGACGTAGGCACGCACCCTTCCACCCCCTGGTCCCGATCCCTCCGACCGCGTCCGGGGCGCGGCATGGACCACGCCCCGGACGCGGTCCGGGTCGCCATGTCGCACGGCGACCCGGACCGAACCCCCCTCTTCGGCGAGGCCCTGAGCTCTCCTCAGCCCTCGCCCTCCGCCGCGCCCTCCAGCGCGACGGCCCGCGACGGCCCCTCCAAGTCGGTCATCACGCGGCCGTCGGCGATCACGACCAGCTCCGACGCATAGGCCTCCTCGCCGTGCACCGCGAGGTCGCCCTCTTCCAGCTCCTCCTCGCTCGCCCGCAGCGGCACCACGAGGCCGATGAGCTTCAGCAGCACGAACGTCATCAGCGCATCCCAGGCGATGACGGTGACGGCGGCCCCGGCCTGGACGAGCACCTGGTGCGCGTTCCCGTAGAGCAGGCCGGTCACGGAGAACCCGGGCGTCTTCCCGCTCCCCGGGTAGACGATCACGTGCGGGTCGGCCAGGATCCCGACCAGCAGGCCGCCGACGAGCCCGGCCACCCCGTGCGTGTGCACCACGCCGAGCGTGTCGTCGACCCTGCGGAAGATTCCCCGGGAGCCCAGCTTGTTGAAGCTGAACCACACGATCGACGAGGCCACGAGGCCGATGACGATCGCTCCGACCCCGTTCACGTAGCCGGCCGCGGGCGTGATCGCGACCAGCCCCACGATCATGCCGTTCACGGCACCGGTGAACGCGGGCGTCCCACTCACGAACATGTCCCAGACCATCCACACGAGCACCGCCGTGGCCGCGGCGAGGTTCGTGTTCAGCACCGCCGCCGCCGCGTCCGCGCCCGCGAAGTAGGGGTCGCCGCCGTTGAACCCGTTCCAGCCGAGCCAAAGGAGCCCCGCCCCCGCGGCCACCATCAGGAGGTTGTTCGGGGCGCTGTTCTCACGGTCGCGCCGCAGGCGCGGGCCGACGACCGCGGCCGCCACGAAGCCGGAGATCCCGGCCGCGAGGTGGATGACGTAGCCGCCGCTGTAGTCGACCGAGCCCTTCTGCGCCCACCAGCCGCCTCCCCAGAGCAGGAACGCGTTCACCGAGTAGACGAACGTGGTCCAAAGGGGAACGAACAGCAGCCACGCCTTGAACCGCATCCGGCCGAGCACGCTCCCGAGGAACAGCAGCGGGGTGATGGCCGCGAAGACGAACTGGAAGTAGACGAGCGTCGACTGCGGGAACCGGAAGTTCGGCATGAGGCCCGTGAGCAAGGGGATCCCGGCACGCCCCTGCTCGCTGAGGGCCCCGGTCACCGGCCCGGGCTGTCCGATGAACGACGACAGGATCCCGGGCCCGAGCTTCAGGGGCGAGCCGAAGCCCATGCGGTAGCCCCACAGGACCCACACGAGCAGGACCGCGGAGAAGCCCGAGAACGCCATCATCATGGCGTTCACCGCCCACTTCCGCTGGACCACCCCTCCGTACAGGATCACGAGCCCGGGGACGCTCATCAGCCCGACGAGCGTCGCTGCGGCGAGCTGCCACGCGTTGTCGCCGGGGCTCAACCATGACGGGTACGGACTCACACCCCACCTCCCTGCTGCCTGTGGTCTCGGACGGGCCGACGCTATCCGGGAGGTGTTGCCCGGCGGTCACCGGTGGATGACGTGCTCGTTTCCCTGCCGTTTCGTCCGCGTTACGGGCGCCGGGCCCTGCACGGGGGCGGGGCCGGCGTCACGCGGGGCCGGCCGTAGAATCCGGCGCGTGAGCCCCGTCGCCCTCGCGCTGGTCCTCGGGGCGGCCGTGCTGCACGCGGGGTGGAACCTCACGCTCCACGGCACCGACGATCGGGTCGCCGCGGTGACGGCCGGCGGGATCCTCGGTGCGCTCCTGCTGCTGCCGGCCGTGATCCTGGCGCCGCCGTTTCGCGTCTGGCCGCTCGCGATCGCATCCGGCCTCACCGAGGCCGCCTACTCGCTCCTGCTCGCGTCGGCCTACCAGTACGGTGAGCTGTCCTTCACCTACCCGATCGCCCGGGGGACCGCGCCGTTCCTCGCGACCATCGCCGGGGCGCTCCTGCTCGGTCAGCCGCTCACGGTCCCCCGCGTCGCCGGGGCGGTCGCCCTCGGGCTCGGGCTCGTGACGATCGCCCAGGCGGGCCGGTCCCGCGGCCGGACGACGGCCGTCGCGTTCGCGCTGCTGACCGGCGTCTCCATCGCGACGTACTCGGTGATCGACGCCGGCGCCGTCCGCGACGTCTCGCCGGTCGGCTACCTCGGGCTGGTCACGGCCGTCGAGGTGGTCGCCCTGCTCGTCTGGCTCCGGCTCGACCTCGCCCGCGTGTGGCGGGCCGCTGCGCCGGGGGCGCGGATCGGCGTCGGCTCGGTCGGCGCCTACCTGCTCGTGCTGTTCGCCTTCCAGCGCGCGCCGATCGCGTCGGTGACGACGATCCGAGAGCTCGCGATCGTGATCGGGATCCTGCTGTCGCGCGAGCGGGCGGGCCGCCGCGTGCTGCTTGGGGCGGCGCTCTGCGTCGCCGGTGCGGCGCTGGTGGTCGTGTAGCGAGCCCGGGCCGCTACGAGCCCGCCCCGACCGGCAGGCCGGCCGGCGCGTAGCGCTCCAGCGCCCGCTGGTACTCCTCGGCCTCGCTGCCGGAGCGCTCCGCGTCCCATCCGAGGTGCCGGCGCCCGACCTCGAGGGCGGCGTCGAGGGCGCCGAGGCCGCGGTCGCCGGCGAGGCCGGTCATCGTCCGGCGAAGGAATGCGTCGGCGAGCGAGCCGGCAAGCTCCGCGCGGAACGCGAGCACGAGCTCGGCGCCCACCGTGGGCGCCTCGCCCCCGAGCGGACGCAGCAGGTCGGGGTCGTCGCCGGCCGCACGCAGGACCTCCGCCGCGCGGGTCCCGTACAGGCCGGCGAGGCGCTCCGCCACCTCGACCTGCAGGCCCCGCTCGCGCGCCAGCCACTCGGCAACCCGGCCGGGCTCCCCCGCGGCCCCCGGCAGCGGCACGAGCCCGGTCGGGCTGCGGCGCCGGGGACGGCCGAGCACCCGGAGCGCGTGGTCGACGGCCTCCTCGGCGAGGCTCCGGTAGGTGGTGAGCTTGCCGCCCACGACCGTGAGCAGCCCGGTGAGCGGCGCGTGGTCGTGGAGGATGTGGCGCCGGGTGATCCTGCCCTCGCGCGTCCCGGACGTGTAGGGGAGCGGCCGAACGCCCGAGTAGCTGTAGCGCACCGACGCCGGCGTCAGCCCGGCCCCGACGATGATGCGGTTCGCCTCCTCGAGGAAGTAGCGGATCTCGGCCGGCTCGGCCACCACGCGGTCGAGGTCGCCCTCGTAGCGGATGTCGGTGGACCCGATCAGGTAGTACCGGTCCTGCCAGGGGACGATGAACATCGGGCGACCGTCGGCGCCGGCCTCGAAGTACAGCGAGTCGCGCGGCGCCCCCGGGAAGGGATCGACCACGACGTGGCTGCCCTTCGTCCCCCCCAACATCCGCCCGGGAGGCGTCGCGAGGGTGCCCGACAGCTCGTCGACCCAGGCGCCGGTGGCGTTCACGGTGAGGCGCCCGAGCACGGTGAAGGCCCGGCCGCTCGGCAGGTCGCGCACCTCGACCCCGAGGACGCGTTCGTCCTTCACCAGCAGCCGCTCGGCCCGCGCCCGCGTCAGCACCGCCGCGCCGTGGGCCGATGCGGACAGCACGTTCTCCACGCAGAGCCGCTCGGGATAGTCGGCCTGCGCGTCGAAGTACAGGCCGGCGCCCCGCAGTCCCTCCGGGTTCATCCCGGGGACCCGGCGGAGCGCGTCCGCCCGCGTCAGGAAGCGATGGTTCGGCAGCGACTTGTCGAACGAGAGGGCGTCGTAGGCGACGAGGCCCATGCGCACGAGCGACGCCGGGTAGCGCCCGGAGCGGTAGAGGGGGATCAGCAGCGGCAGCGGGCGGACGAGGTGGGGCGCGATCCGCAGGAGGATCTCGCGCTCGCGCAGCGACTCGCGCACCAGGCCGATCTCGAAGAACTCCAGGTAGCGCAGGCCCCCGTGGATGAGCCGGGTCGAGTAGGCCGTGCTGCCGGCGCCGAGGTCGTCCTTCTCGATCAGCAGCACCCGCAGGCCGCGCATCGCCGCGTCGCGGGCGATCCCGGTCCCGTTGATGCCCCCGCCGACGACGATCAGGTCGAACGGCGGGCCATCGAGCGCCTGCAGGGCAGCGCGGCGCGACTCCGCACCGGGGCCGGTCGCGGTGACGTCGGCGAGCATGCCGGGGCTCATCCGATGGGGAAGGGGGCCGGCAGCAGCAGGGCCACGTTGCGGTCCTCCCGCGCCCCCTCCCGGAACGTCTCGATGCCGCCGAAGGGATCGTTGGCGGCGAGCTCGCGATGGAGCGCGGCGAGGCGAACGAGCCCCTCGGCCTCGTCGGGATCGGCCGGCACGTCGGCGTCGACCACCGTCGAGAGGACCGAGAGCGTGCCGTCGCCGTCTGCGACGAGCTCGAGCAGGCGCGTCTGGCACGGCCAGTCGGCGATCGCCGCCGTCGACACCTCCCAGAACCCCGCCGTGCGCCCGGCGGGGTCGGGGCGCGGCCGCACGTCGTTCACGTGACGGTGGCCGTTCGCCCACAGCACGACGTTCGGGAACCGGTGCACCAGCGCCTCCACCTCGTCGGCGAGCGCCCGGGGGCGGTCGTCCTCCAGCCCCTGCGGGTCGCTGCGTCCGTTCACCATGGTATGCAGCCCGTGGTGTGACGCCAGCACGACCAGGTGGTCGCGCACGCCCGCCCGGGCGACCCACCGGCCGCCGGCGTCGAGGTGGCGGGAGCTCACCTCGGCCAGGCGCTCCTCGAGCCAGCGCATCTGGCGCCGGCCGATGCTGCCCTCGAAGAACCCGTCCATGTTCGTGGTGTCGAGCAGCACGAAGCGGACGGGCACGGGCCCCCCGACCAGGTCGTGGACGCCGTAGGCGGTCCCCTCGCGAAGGTTCGCCGCCGTGAAGCCATGGCCGGAGGGCTGCCCCGCCGCCGCGAGGTGGGCCTCCACGAACTCGCGGCGCCCGACGACCCGCCGCGCAGGATCGGCCGTGACCTCCCGCGCCGGGCCGGCGAGGAACGCCTCGGGGCTCCCGTGGAACTCCATCGCGCGCGCCGCCGGGTCGAGCCCCTCGGGAAGCGCGACGGGCTTTCTCCCGCCGACCACCAGGTCGCGGTAGGCGGGGGTCGGGACCGAGTTCCCGAGCGCCAGGCCGTCGTGGTTGCCGAAGCACGAGAGCCACGGGGCCGCCAGGCCCTCGGCGCGAAACGGTCGCAGCGCCTCGGCCAGCAGCCCGGGGTGCTCCGGGAACCCCCAGCGCTCGCGGTAGCGGTCGGGCGCGGGGTCGGGGTGCCAGTGGGTCGGGTCGCCCCAGGCCGGGTCCTGCACCCCCTCGTAGCGCAGGCCGCCCGAGCGCTGGTCGACCTCGCCGCCGGCCATCAGCGCGAGGAACCACGTCAGCTCGTTCAGCTGCGCGTTGTCGATGTTGTCGCCCGTGCTGACCCCGAGCGCGAGCGCCGCGCCGGTCTCCGGGCTCTCTCGCAGGCGGTTCAGGGTCCGCACCGCCGCCTCGGCGGCGTGCAGGGCGAGCGCCTCCTGCGGGCGTGCCGAGGGATAGAAGAGCTCGTAGCCGGACCGCCCGTGCAGTGCCTCGAAGAACTCGAACCGGCCCGGCGACTGGATGTCGGCGAGCTGCGGGTCGGTGAGGTGCGCGAGGTAGGCGAGCGAGACGGGATCGCGGACACCCGCCGGCGGGCCGGCGTCCGCCGGCAGCAGGTCCCGCCGCACGATGCGTGGCTCCCCCGGGCCCCAGGCCAGCACGTGGTAGCCGCGCTCGGCCCCGCGGCCGCGCTCGGCCCCCCGCCGCAGGGTCCGGTCGAGCGTGGTCGGAGCCCGCATCAGCCGGCGTGCCCCTCGAACCGCCGTTCCGCCCGGGGAGCCCCCGGTGGCCGCCTCACGGCGACAGCAGCCGGACGCCGCTCGGGTCGATCCGGATCCCGACGCGCGTCCCGGGCGAGAGCGTCAGCGCCCGGACGCTCGGGAGGTCGGCGATCAGGGTGCCGACCGGCGACTCGAGGCCCATGCGGGTGACGGCACCGAGGAAGGTGTGCAGCAGCACCGTCGCCTCCATGAGGCCGCCGGCGGGAGCGGCGCCGTTCGGGAGCTCCTCGAGGCCCACCGACTCGGGACGGATCAGCACCAGGACGGGCTCGCCCACGCCGCGGCCATGGGGCTCCAGCACGGGGATGCGCGTTCCCGTGGATCCGATCGCGACGGCGTCGGGTCCCTCGACGCGGCCGTCGAACCGGTTCATCGTGCCCACGAACTCGGCGACGAACGGCGTCCTCGGGTTCCGGTAGATGTCGGCCGGGACCCCCACCTGCTCGAGGCGCCCCTCGGACATCACCACGACCCGGTCGGAGACCGAGAGCGCCTCCTCCTGGTCGTGGGTGACGTAGAGCGTCGTGATGCCGAGCTGGGTCTGGATGCGCTTGATCTCCTCGCGCAGCTGCACGCGGACCTTCGCGTCCAGGGCCGAGAGCGGCTCGTCCAGCAGCAGGACGGCCGGCTGGATCGCCAGCGCCCGCGCGAGGGCCACCCGCTGCTGCTGCCCGCCGGAGAGCTGGTGCGGGTAGCGGTCGGCGCGGGCCGACAGGCCGACGAGCTCGAGCAGCTCGGAGGCGCGACGGTGCCGCTCCGCCCGGTCCGCCCCGCGCACCCGCAGCCCGAACTCGACGTTCTGCTTGGCCGTCATGTTCGGGAACAGGCTGTAGGCCTGGAACACCATGCCCATGTTCCGCCTGTTCGCCGGCACGTGCGTGACGTCCTGGTCGTTGACGAGCAGCTCCCCGCCGGTCGGTCGCTCGAAGCCGGCCACGATCCGCAGGGCGGTCGTCTTCCCGCAGCCGCTCGGCCCGAGCAGCGACACGAACTCCCCGGAGCCGACCTCCAGGGAGAGGCCCTCCAGGGCCGTCACCTCCCCGAACTCCTTGCGGATCCCTCGCAGCTCGAGCTTCGCCATGGTTCGGGCTCCCCACCCTACCTCGTGACCGCCACACCCGCCGGACCGGCAGCGCCGGTGCGGCGGCTGAGAAAGAAGAGCCCCATCATGGCGCCCCAGGTCAGCACGAAGCTGATGATCGCGAGCGCCGCCGCCTGGTAGGCCTCCGTGTTTCCAATGTAGTAGATGTACACGGCGAACGTGTTGAACAGCAGCAGGCTCGAGATCGTGTACTCGCCCATGACGATCGCGAGCGTGAGGAACGCCGCCCCGAGCATCGCCGTGCGGATGTTCGGCATGATCACGAAGAACAGGGTCTTCCACCAGGGAGCCCCCACGCTCTGCGCAGCCTCGGTGAGCGTGCGGACGTCGATCGCGCGCATGCCGGCATCGAGCGAGCGGTAGGTGAACGGCAGCGCGAGGATCACGTACACGAGGGCCAGGATCTGCGAGCTGCCGAGGAGCCACGGCGCTACCGTGAACACCCCCGAGAGCCCGACGACCAGCGCCACCGGCGGCACGACGAACGGAAGGATGGCGACCATGTCCATGACCGGACGAAGCTTCGGCAGGCGCAGGTGCACCCAGTAGACCGTCGGGACCATCAGCACGAGGCCGATCAGCATCGTCTCGATCGCGAGCCGGAGCGAGAGGAGGAAGCTCGAGCGAAACAGCGGATCGGCGAAGATCTGCGCGTACCAGTGGAACCCGTAGCGATGCGGCGCGACCTCCAGGCTGAACTGCACCATCGAGTACAGGGGCACGAGGAAGTACAGGGCGGCCATGACCAGCCAGAAGACGGCCCAGAACGAGGGACGCCTCCGGCGCGCAGCGGCCACCGCCGCCGACGGCTCCACCGTCACCGCAGCCACTTCGCCGCCCTCCGCTGCAGCAGGACGTAGGCGACGACCGTCACCGCGACGATCACGATCATGCCGAGCGCCAGCGCGTCGCCGAACTGCGGGTTGGACACGGTGACGTTGCCCGACAGCACCGCCCCGATCTGGACCGGCACCAGGTTGATGAAGCCGCCGCTCAGGGCGTACGGCGTCGCGTAGGCGCTGAAGGCATTGCCGAACAGCAGGACCATGGCGCCGAGCAGCCCGGGCAGCAGCACCGGGAGACCGACGTGGCGCCAGTATTGCCCCGGCGTGGCCCCGAGATTCTGGGCGGCCTCCCGCCACTCGGCGCGGAGCCCCTCCAGCGAGGGGGCGATGATCAAGATCATCAGCGGGAACTGGAAGTAGACGTAGGTGAGCGAGAGCCCGGTCAGGCTGAAGATCGTGAACCCGTGATCGTAGATGTGCAGGCCGGCGCCGTTCAGCAGCGAGGTGACCACGCCGGTCGGGCCGAGCGTCGCGATGAACGCGAAGGCGAGCGGGATGCCGGCGAAGTTCGCGGCGACGCCGGAGAACGTGGTGAGCAGCGGGCGAATGAAGGCCGGCAGGCGCCCGTGCACCGCGGCGTAGGCGACGAACAGCCCGAAGAGGCCGCCCGCCAGCGCGGTGATCGCACTGAGCTCGATGCTGGTCACGTATGCCGACCGGAACTGCCCCTGGAAGAGGGTCCCGAGGTTCGCGGTGGTGAACCCGCCGGCGGCTCCCTGGAAGGACTTGATCACCAGCTCGACGGTCGGCAGCAGGAGGAACAGGGCCGCATAGGCGAAGAAGGGCACGACCCCGAGCCACCGGACGAGCGTGGCTCGGGAGCGGCGGGCGGACCTCGATCCACCCTGCCGCTCCCGCGTCACCGTCCCGGCGCCCGCGTCGCGGGCTTCCGCCACGCTCGTCCCCCCTCCGCTCGCATCCCCGTTCACCCGCGCGTGACCGATCGCGGGCTGACCGTGCCGGCTAGCTACCGGCGACCTTCGGCCCCCACTGCTGCGTCACGGCCGTGGTGGCGGCCGTGATC
>JAJYHN010000068.1 GCA_021784765.1 Actinomycetes bacterium | reverse complement strand
ATCCCTGCCGCCCAGGTGCCGGCCTTCGCCGCGGCCGCGCTCGACTCGACGTTCTACCTCGCCTTGAGCCCCGGAGCGCCGTGAGCCGCCTGCGCCTGCCGTTCGCGTCTCGGTCGTCGACCGCCGCTCCCGCGCCTGCGGCCGCGGGCTGGCCGCGCGCGGATCTCGACGACGATGGCCTCCGGGTCGACGGCCGACTCGTGGGCGGGTTCGAGCTCGCGCCCCTGAGCCTCGAGCTCATGGCCGAGACGGAGCGCGAGGCCGCCTTGGACGGTCTCGCCGCGTTCGAGGACGCGATCGGGCGGCCGTACCTGCTCCTCTCGGTACCCGCCGATCGCCCGCCCCACGAGCATCTCGCGATCCTCGAGGAGCGCCTCGACGGGCGGCGCGCGGCGGCCGGCTTCTCCGCCTACGCCGCGTTGTATCGGGAGCTCTGTGCGGCGGCGAAAAGTCCGTTGCGGCGCACCTACCTGTTGCTCGACGCGGCGAGCGCACCGGAGCTGACGCGGGTCACCGCGACCGTCGGGCGCGTCGCCGAGGAGCGCGGGCTCGTGGTCCGAGAGGTTGCGGCTGAGGAGGTGGCATCCCTCTGGGAGGCGGTGGCGCGGGCAGGCATCTCGCATCGGATCGGCGTGCAGGCGGCTGACGGCGACGGCCTGCTAGCCGCCCTCGCGCTCTCGCGGCGCTGGCCGGCCGAGGTTTCGCCCGGCTGGCTCGCTGGGCTCTTCGCGGTGCCCGGGCTCGCCGCGGTCGCCGTGCGCGTCCGGCCGCTGGGACGAGCGGAGGCGATGGGCTTCCTCACGACGCGCCTGCGCCAGGTACGGGCGGCAGAGCGGCTGGCGGCCGAGCGCGGCGAAGTCGCCGATGTCGAGCGCGAGCGCCTGGGCGTAACCGCGACCGACGCGCGCCGGGCGGTGCACGCGGGATCCGGGCGGATCAGCTTCGTCGACACGGTGCTCCTCCTCGAGGCGCCGGATCGAACGACGCTGGCTGAACGAACGGAAGCCCTGCGCCTCGAAGCGCGCAGCCTCGGCGTCGACCTCGAGACCGCGACGTTCCGGATCGCCGACGCGTGGGCGGCCGCGCTGCCAGGCCCCGCGCCGCGCCCGATCGCCGAGCGCAACCTCGACTCAGGCTCGCTCGCGGCGAGCCTGCTCAACGTGGCATCCGACCTGTACGAACCCGCGGGGCACCTGTACGGGCGGGCCCGGACGAGCGGCGCGCCGATCGTGCTCGACCGCTTCGCCCACGCCAGCCACAACGCGATCGTGCTGGGGCAGACCGGGACGGGCAAGACGATGTTCTCGGGCGCCGAGATGCACCGCTGCTTCCTGCGCGGGGTGCGCATCCTGGCGGTCGACCCCCTCGGCGACTACCGCCGCCTCGCGTCGGCATTGGGCGGCACGTACCTCGAGCTCGGCGCCTCCGATGGCCTCAATCCCTTCGCGTTCGTCGGGGCCACAACCGAGCGGAGCCTGTCAGGCAAGCTCGCGATGCTCGATCGGCTGCTCGCCGCGATGGCGGGCGGCCTCTCGCGGGACGAGCGCCCAGCCCTCGATCGAGCCCTCCGTGCCGCCTACACAGCGACCGGCATCTCGCCCGACCCCGCCACCCACGGTCGCCGCCCGCCGACGCTGGCCGACGTCGTCGAGCGCCTCGCCGCGGAGCCCGAGGGCGGACCCCTGGCGCGGCGCCTGGAGCGCTGGGCGACGGGCTCGCTGGCCGGCTTGTTCACCGCGTCGCAGCCCCTGCCCGCCGACAAGCGGGTGCTCGTCGTCGGCCTGGCGGCGATCGGCGATCCCGAGGTCCGCGACGTCGCCCAGCTCGCCGCGCTCTCGGTGCTCTGGGATCTCGTGCGAGCCGATCTCGCCCCCAAGCTCGTGGTGGTCGACGAGGCCTGGAAGGTCATGCGCCAATCGTCCGGCGCCGACTTCGTGGAGGAGCTCGCCCGCTCGGCGCGCCACTATCACGCAGGCCTGCAGCTCGCCACCCAGGACATCGTCGAGTTCCTCCGCTCGCCGTTCGGCGAGGCGATCGTCAAGCAGTGCGACCTGCGGGTGCTGCTGGGGCAGACCCCCGAGGGCGCCGACGCGCTCGCCCGCTTCTTCGATCTCACGCCGGCGGAGCGCCGGGCGCTCATCCACGCCCGCCCGGGCGAGGGCCTGCTCTTCGTCGGGCGCAGCCATACCGCGTTCGAGGCCGTCGTGTCCCGGCGCGAGTACGCCATGCTCACCACGCGACCCTCCGATCTCGTCGCGCAGTCCCACTCGAGGTACGAACCGCCCGACAGCTCGTGAGGCGCCTGCGCTGGGGCTGCGCCGCGCTCGGCTGCCTGGTCCCGGCGGTCTGCCTCCTCATCCTGGCCGGATCGATCGGGGTCCTGGCCGGCAACTGGGCGGCGCTCGCTGCGCCGCAGGTCCAGGACGCGCCCGACACGGCCGTCGCCGTGGCCGGCATCCCGCCCGCGTACCTCGCCCTGTATCGGGCGGCCGGGCAGCGCTTCGGTCTCGACTGGAGCGTGCTCGCCGCGATCGGCGAGGTCGAGACCGACCACGGGCGCAACGCGAGTGGCTGTGCTCCCAACAGCGCCGGTGCCCGCGGACCGATGCAGTTCGAACCAGCGACGTTCGCCGAGGCCGCCGCACTGGCCGGCATCGCCCATCCGGACATCTGCAGTCCCGCCGACGCGATCCCGGCCGCAGCCGCGCTCCTGCGCTCGGACGGCGCCCCAGCCGACTGGTGGCACGCGCTGTATCTGTACAACCACGTCGACTGGTACCCGCCGCTCGTGCTCGCCTGGGCCCAGCGCTATGGCGCGACGGGGATCGTCGTTTGGCCGCTCGATGGGGCGACCCTCACCCAGGGCTTCGGGCCGACCACCCTGGCGCTCGAGCCACCCCTCTGCTACCAGGGCCGCTGCTACCCGCACTTCCACGCCGGGGTCGATCTCGCCGCGCCGCTCGGGACCACCGTCCGGGCGATCGCCGCGGGCCAGGTGATCTTCGCCGGAGTGCAGCCGGGCGGCGCGGTCGTCGTGGAGATCGACCACGGTGCCGACACCGTGTCGCTCTACGGGCACCTGCAGGCCCGGCTGCTCGTCGCCGTCGGGGAGTCGGTGACCGCGGGCCAGCCGATCGGTGCCGTCGGGATGACCGGCAACACGACCGGGCCGCACCTCCATCTCGGCGTCCTGATCTCCGGGCAACCGGTCGATCCACTGCTCGTGCTGCCATCCTCGTCAAGCGGCAGAGGCGGGCCATGACCAACGAGATGTTGGCGCCCTTCATGGCGCTCGTCGGGATCGCGATCCCGGTCGGGGTGGCGGTTCTGGCGATCGGGATCACCGTGGCCATCGGGCCGCGCCTCATCGGCCTCCTCCGCCAGCGCGCGTACGACCGCGCGACCGAGGGCGAGCGCGTCCGCTGGGTGCTGCGCCTGGATCCCGCAGCCGCCGCCGATCGGGATGCCGCGGTGCGCCTCATCGCCGCCCTCCATCCCGGCGGGCGGCGAGGTGTCTCCGCCTGGGCGTCGGGCTGGCCAACGCTCGAGCTCGTCGTTCGCTGGGCCGACGGCCGCGCCCGCTTCGAGCTCGTTGCGCCGCGCCAGCTCGCACGCTCGATCGAGACCTCGGTCGCGGCTGCCTACCCTGCGGCCGAGCTCGAACCACTTGAGCCGGGCGATCCAGCATCCCGAACAACGGTACTCGCGGTTGGGGGAGAACCCCCCGAGGCCGGCACGCCAGGGCCGACGGCGGGCTTCGGGGCGGTCCTCGTGGAACTGCTCGTGCGTCTGCCGCGCGACGCAACCGGTCTGTGGCAGCTGCGCGTCTCGCCGCTGCCCGAGGCTGCCACTCGCACCCCAGACGATGTCCCGGGTATGAGCGAGATGTTCTTCGATTCGTTCCTCGGTCGGCCCGCGCGCCCGCTCCCGTCCGCGGCAGCCCGCTCTCACGCACCGCGGCAAACCGGGCCCGCGTTCAGCGTGACCGCCACCCTCGAAGCTGGATCGGCCGATCTCGGGGCCGCCCGGGCCTGGCTGTTCGACGCAGTGGCGGCGGTGGGGACGCTGCGGGCGGCTGGCTGGAGGATCGAGGCCCGGATCGGCGGGCGGGCGGGGCCGATGCG
>JAJYHN010000070.1 GCA_021784765.1 Actinomycetes bacterium | reverse complement strand
CCCGGTCGGCGACTGGATCGTGATCGTCCTGCTGGCGGCCAGCCTGCTCGCCGCCGTGGCCTACGGCGTCTACCTCAGCCGCCACGTGGCCGCGGATCGGCGCGCCGCGGCCGCCCGGGCCGGGGGGCGGACCGCCGCGGGCGACGGACCCACGGTGCCCGGTGCGAGTCCGGCGGAAGGGGCCGAGCAGCCCGAGGAGCCGGAGCGTCCGGCCGTGACGGCCCCGCTCGCGCCGGACGACGCCGGCGCCGCCTGCTAGCATCGTCCGATCATGGCAGCGACCTGCGACGTGTGCGGCAAGGGGCCCGGCTTCGGTATGCAGGTGTCCCATTCGCACCGGCGGTCCAACCGCCGGTGGAATCCGAACATCCAGCACGTTCGCGCCCTGGTGAACGGCGCGCCGCGACGGCTCTACGTGTGCACCAAGTGCCTCAAGGCCGGCCGCGTCGTCCGCGCCGGCTGATCCCCCTACGCCTCCCCGCCGAGCAGGCGCCATCCCGGGCTGACCGGCCCGATCCCCCGCCCGATCGCGAGGCCGTGGCGGATCGCCTCGGTCACGAACTCCTTGCCCCCGCGCACGGCCTCGGGCAGGTCCTGTCCCCGGGCCAGGTGCGCGGCGATCGCCGCCGACAGCGTGCAGCCTGTGCCATGAGTGTGGGGCGAGTCGATCCGGGGCGTGACCAGCCAGTCGGTGCGCCCCGGCTCGGCGAACAGGTCGTCGGAGGTGTCGCCCCCGAGGTGGCCGCCCTTCACCAGGACCGCGCGCGCGCCCTGCGCCAGGATCGCCTCCGCGGCGCGCAGCATGTCCTCGCGCGTCGCGACCTCGAACCCGGCGAGCCGGCCGGCCTCGGGCAGGTTCGGCGTCACCAGGACGGCGAGCGGCAGGATCCGCCGGCGGAGCGCGTCCACGGCGTCGGCCCGCAGCAGCGGGTCCCCATGCTTGGAGACGAAGACGGGGTCGACGACCAGGTTCCCGATGCCCGTGTCCTCCACGGCGTCGGCCACGGCCTCCACGATCGCCGCCGACGACAGCATCCCCGTCTTCGCCGCGTCCACCCCGATGTCGGTGGCGATCGCGCGCACCTGGTCGCCGACGATGTGCGGCGGAAGCTCGGCGACGTCGCTCACCCCGACGGTGTTCTGGACGGTCACCGCCGTGATCGCGCTCATGCCCCACACGCCGAGCATGGCGAAGGTCTTCAGGTCGGCCTGGATCCCGGCGCCCCCGCCGGAGTCCGACCCCGCGATCGTGAGGGCTCGCGGCACCGGCGCCGGCGCACCGGCGCCGGCGCCCTCCCGGACCGGCCCATCCTCACCCGGCAAAGTGATCCCACCCCCTCGGCTCGAGGGGCCGCTCGGCCCCGTCCTCGTCGATCGCCACCAGCCCGCTCCCCTCTCGGATCTCGCCGACATCGGCGAGCGGCGTGCCGAACCGCTCGAGCAGCACCGCCCGCGCCTTCGCGACCCCCTCGGCCGGGAGCGCGGCCAGCAGCTCGAAGTCCTCCCCGCCGCCGAGGGCGAGCCCGAGCGGCTCGGCCGGGACGTGGCGCGACAGCTCGCCGAGCTCGGCCGCCACGGGGAGGTCGGCGAGGCGCACGGCCGCCCCGACCCCGCTCGCCGCGCACAGCCGCGAGAGGTCCTTCGCGAACCCGTCGGAGACGTCGATCATCGCCGTGGCGCCGGCGCTCGCGAGCGTTCGCCCCTCCCCCACCCGCGCCCGCGGCCGTAGCTGCGCCTCGACCAGCCGGCGGGCCCAGCTCGACGCGACCACCGCGGCCACGCTGGACGCCGGGGCGCGCAGCAGCAGCAGCCCACCGGCGGCCGCGCCGAGGGCCCCCGTCACCACGACCCGGTCCCCCGGCCTCGCGCCGGCCCGCGTCACGGCCCCGCCCTCCGGCACCTCGCCGGTGAGCGTGACCGCGACCGTCACCTCCGAGGCACGCGACAGGTCGCCCCCGACCAGCGCGAGGCCGTACTCGTCGGCCGCCGCCCGCATGCCGGCCACCAGCTCCACCGCCCACCGCGCGTCGACCGAGGGCGGCAGCCCGACCGCGACCAGCCCGTAGCGCGGGCTCGCGCCCATCGCGGCGACGTCGCTCACGTTCACCGCCACCGCCTTGTACCCGACATCCCTCGCCGTGTACGAGGAGCGGTCGAAGTCGACCCCCTCGACGAGCAGGTCCACCGTCAGCACCCCGAGGTGCCGTCCCGGCTCCACGAGGGCCGCGTCGTCGCCGGGCCCGAGCACGACGCCCGGTGCCGGCCCGGACAGGACCCGGCGCACCGCCTCGAGCAGCTCGTCCTCGGTGAACCCGCTCACGTCCCCCATGTTCCCGCCGCGGCGGCCGCGCGGCACGCGCCGGCGACCCGACGTTCGGCCGTGTGCATAAAATGCCCTGGACATCCCCGAGCAGGAGACCCCTGATGAACGCCAAGCAGATTCACGACAACCCCACGGCCGAGGAGCTGCGAGCCTTCACCGAGGAGATGGCCACCTGCCGGGTAACCGAGTTCGACAACGTGAACGTCCAGACGCAGGTGACGTCGCGGAGCACCGGATCGACCTACCTCGTCACCGACGACCCGAGCGTCACCGACGGCAGGACCATGTCGCGCGAGGAGTACGAGCGCATCGCGCGAATGCAGGACGAGTACATCGCCCGGCAGGAGATGGTCGTCATCGACGGCTACATCGGCAACGTCGAGGACTTCCGCACCCGGGCGCGCCTGTCCATCGAGAGGGCCAACGCGAACGTCGCCGGCATGCAGCAGAAGCTGTACTACGAGGCGGGCGCCAACCCGGCCGACCCCGATGTCCAGATCGTCTACACGCCGAACCTCGCGGCCAGAGGCTACCCCGACGACCGGGTGATCGCCGTCGACCTCGAGAACGGCGTGACGCGGGTGCTCAACTCCGACTACTTCGGGGAGTCCAAGAAGGGCGGCCTGCGGATGTGGAACAAGATCGTCTACGACCGCGGCGGCCTCGCGCTGCACGCCGGATGCAAGTCGGTCCCCGTCGACGGCGGCGAGAAGGTGTTCCTGATCATCGGGCTGTCGGGGACCGGCAAGACGACCACGACGTTCACCACTCAGAACGACTCGCTGCCGGTCCAGGACGACTTCGTCGCGCTGATGCCGGGTGGCACCGTCTACGCGAGCGAGGACGGCTGCTTCGCGAAGACGTTCTCGCTCGACCCCGACTTCGAGCCGAACATCTACAACGCGGTCGTGAAGCCGACCTCGTACCTGGAGAACGTCTACCAGGACGAGCGGCGCAGGGTGAACTTCTTCGAGGAGACCTACACGAAGAACGGCCGCGCGGTGTTCTCCCTGGCCGACCTCGCGCGGTCCAAGGACGCGCGCGAGCTCTCCCGCGTCGACTACCTGCTGATCCTGAACTGGAACGAGAACATCGTCCCGTCGGTCGCGCGCCTGACGCAGGCGCAGGCCGCCGCCTACTTCATGCTGGGCGAGACGACCGGCACCTCGGCCGGCGGCAAGGCCGAGGAGGGCAAGTTCCTGCGGGTTCCGGGCACGAACCCCTTCTTCCCGCTGCGCCACGGGCTGCAGGGGAACCGGTTCCTCGAGCTGCTCGGGTCCCACCCGATCGAGGTCTTCCTGATGAACACCGGGCGCGTCGGCGGCAAGGCCGACGACGAGCGGTCGAAGAAGGTCAAGATCCCCCACTCCTCGGCCATCGTGAGGGCGATCGCCGAGCAGTCCATCAAGTGGGACGAGGACGGCACCTTCGGCTACCAGGTCGCGACCGAGGTTCCGGGCGTCGAGGACCCGGAGTTGCTGGCGCCCCGACGTCTCTACGAGCGCCAGGGTCGCCTGGACGAGTACGACGCCCTCACCGAGCGCTTCAAGCGCGAGCGCGCCGAGACCCTCGCGAAGTACCCCGACCTCACCGACGACATCGTCCGCGCCGTCAGCTGACCTGGGTGCGCGCCGCGGGACGGTCGGCTCAGGGGGCCATGCCGGCGGTCATCCAGCTCCGGAAGAGCTCGAGCCGCTCGTCCATCCAGGCGCCGTCGCAGGGCATGTCGCCCTCCTCGAGCCGCTCGAGGATCGCCTCGGCGTTCTCCTTGACGTCCCCGTAGCTCCATAGGTCGAACCAGGAGTCCATCGCCCGCTTGTCCTTCTCGCGGAACAGCGGCTTGATGTCGACCTCGAACCCCGGCGCGGCCGTCGCGTCTGCCATCGCGCTCCCCCCGTTCGGTCCCCGTGTCGCCCCCCTCGGGCCGCCTCATGGTCGCGCACGCCGCGGCGCGCGTCCACCACCGCGGGCTCATGCGGCGGCGCCGAGCAGCTCGACCACCCGATCGTCGCCGACCTGCTCGAAGTCCACGTACCACTGCCCGACGGCGTAGAAGCCCTCGGGCGTGCTGAGCGCCACGATGCGGTCGGCCTCCGCGGCAAGCCGCGGCAGCGCGGCGGCCGGGGCGACCGGGACCGCGAGCACGACGGACCGTGCCCCGTGGTGCCGCGCCCACCGCAGGGAGGCCGCGGCCGTCCCGCCGGTCGCGACGCCGTCGTCCACCACCACCGCCGTGCGCCCGGCCACCTCCAGCGGCGGACGGCCCCGCCGGTACAGGGCTGCTCGGCGCGCCACCTCCGCCTGCTCCACCGCGATCTCGGCCCGCAGGTACGAGTCGGGGATGCCAAGGAAACGCACGGCCGTCTCGTCGATCACCTCGACGCCCTCGGCGACGGCCCCGATGCCGAGCTCGGGGTTGCCGGGCGCGCCGACCTTGCGCGGCACCACGACGTCCAGGGGCGCGCCCAGGGCGCGAGCGACCACGGCCGCGACCTCCACCCCGCCGCGGGGCACCCCGAGCACGACGATGTCCTCGCCGCGCAGCTCCTCCAGCGCGGCCGCCAGGCGCTCCCCCGCATCCCGCCGGTCCCGGAAGACGATGCCGAGCGACGACGCATCGACCACGCGGATCTCGGCGCCGCGGCGCTCGGGTCCGGCGGCCGCTGGGCCATCTCCACCCTCGCCAGCCGGTGGCCCGCCGCCGGCCGGTTCCCGCCCGAGGTGCTCGCGCATCTCCGCTCGCGCCTCCCGCTCCCCCGCCTCGCGACGCCGGTCGGACTCCACTCGCTCGGGCGGAGGCATTGGGTGACGGATCCGCCGGTAGGCCTCCAGCGGGTCCCGCCCGCTCCCCTCACCGCGACGGCCCGACCGCCCCACGGTTCGAGCATATGCCGCGAGGGCGGCGGGCCGCTACGATACCGGCGTAGCGACTCGAGGAGGGGACGCGGTGGTCAACGCCTACATTCTCATCCAGACCGAGGTGGGCAAGGCGGCGCAGGTCGCAAAGGACGTCTCCGAGATCAAGGGCGTCGCGCTGGCGGAGGACGTCACCGGACCCTACGACGTCATCGTGCGCGCCGAGGCTCGCAACGTCGACGAGCTCGGCAAGCTGGTCGTCGCACGCATCCAGACGGTCGAGGGCATCACGCGCACGCTGACCTGCCCCGTCGTCCACCTGTAGCGACCGGGCGCCGCGCGCCGGTCGTCAGGGGGCCGGCGGCAGGTCCCGCGGACGGCCGCGGCGCCGCTCGCGCTCGTGGCGCTCGAGCGCGAGCTCGACCAGGCGGTCGATCAGCGCCGGATAGGGCAACCCCGAGGCCTCCCACATGCTCGGGTACATCGAGACCGGCGTGAAGCCGGGGATCGTGTTGATCTCGTTCACCGTGAGGCCGTCCGGCTCGCGGTAGAAGAAGTCGACGCGCGCCATGCCGGCCGCGTCGATCGCCCGGAACGCCGCCACGGCCATCCGCTGCACCTCGCGCACGACCTCCGGCGGGAGCTTCGCGGGAACCTCCAGCCTCGTGTCCTCGGCCAGGTACTTCGCCGCGTAGTCGTAGAACTCCGCCGCCGGAACGATCTCCCCGGGCAGCGAGGCAACGGGGTCGTCGTTGCCGAGCACCGCGCATTCGATCTCCCGCGCGCCCTCGAGGCCGAGCTCGACGACGGCCTTCGGCCCGTAGGCGAACGCCTCCTCGATCGCGGCTGCCAGCTCCCCCGGCCGCTTCACCTTCGTGATCCCGACCGACGAGCCGAGGGCCGCGGGCTTCACGAACAGCGGCAGCCCGAGCGCCAGCGCCCGAGCCTCGACGACGGCAGGGTCGTCGGCCCACTCGTGCTCGTGGATCACCTCGTGCCGGGCCACCGGCAGCCCGGCGGCGGCGAACAGCACCTTCTGCACGGCCTTGTCCATGCCGACGGCCGAGGCCAGCACACCCGAGCCGACGTAGGGGATGCCGGCGAGCTCCAGCAGGCCCTGGACCGTGCCGTCCTCGCCGAAGGGACCGTGCAGGATGGGGAACACGACGTCGACCTCGGCGCGGCTCCCGTCCTCGGCGACCAGGGCCCGTTCGCCGGGCCGCCGCGAGAGCGCGACCTCCAGCCCCTCCTCCTCGCCCACCGAGGGGAGGGCGCCGGCGGGCCCGGGCGCCGGCAGGGCCGGGAGGCGGTGCCACACGCCGTCGCGGTCGATCCCGATCGTCACCACCTCGTAGCGGTCGGCGTCGAGTGCCCCGAGCACCGAGCGCGCAGACACGACCGACACCTCGTGCTCGGCCGACCGGCCGCCGAAGATGACCGCCAGACGGACCCTCCGGGGCGGCCGGCTGCTCACGCCCCCTCCAGCGCGCGCTCGAGGTCGGCCAGAAGGTCGGCCGGGTCCTCGCCGCCGACCGCGAGCCGAAGCAGCCCGTCCCCGATGCCGGCCGCCGCCCGTTCGGCGGGAGGCATCTGCCGGTGGCTCGTCGTGGCCGGGTGGCAGATCTCCGAGTGGAGCCCGCCGAACGACGACCCGACCCGCACCACGCGCAAGACGCCGCACGCGCGGCTCGCCGCCTCGTAGCCGCCGCGCACGTCGAACGAGAGGATCGCGCCGTACCGCGGCCCATCGAACAGGGCCGAGGCCCGGCCATGGTCGGGGTGCGAGGCCAGGCCGCTGTAGCCGACGCGCTCGACCCTCGGGTGGCCCTCGAGGAACGCCGCCACCATCGCGGCCGTCCCGCACTGGCGGTCCAGACGCAGGGCCATCGTCTGGGCGCCCCGCAGCGCGAGCCACGCGTCGAACGCCCCGGCCGTCGAGCCCAGCTCGATCGCTGCCCGGCGGACGCGCTCGATGGGACCCGCGTCGCCGGCCACCGCGCCGCCGATCACGTCGGAGTGCCCGCCGACGTACTTCGTCGTCGAGTGCACGACGAGCGTCTCGGCGGGCCGCGCCGGCAGCGACAGAGGGCGGAGGAGATACGGGGTCGCCACGGTGTTGTCGACGACGAGCGCGACCCGCCGGTCGGCGCAGACGGCCGCGACGCCGCCGACGTCGGCCACGCGGAAGGTCGGGTTCGCGACCGTCTCCAGCAGCACGGCCCGGGTCGAGGGGCGCAGGGCTGCGGCCACCGCCTCGGCCTCGGGCTCGACGAACGTCGTCTCGACGCCGAAGGCGGCGAACGTCGTCGTGAGCAGCGCCCAGGTGCCCCCGTAGATCGTCCGCTGCGCCACCACGTGGTCGCCCGCCCGAACCAGGACGGCGAGCGCGGCGTGCAGGGCGGCCATGCCGCTCGCGAACGACCAGGCGTCCTCGGCGCCTTCCAGCGAGGCGAGCACCCGGTGCAGCGCGAGGTGCGTCGGACCTCCGTGGCGTCCGTACACGTAGCCCGGACGCCGCCCGCCGATCACCTCCGCATAGTGGTCGAGGCCCTCGTAGAGGTAGTCGGCCGTCAACCACACCGGGGGGGACACCGGCTGCTCGGCGATCCCCGGCGGCAGGTCGCCCGCGTGGATCGCCCGCGTGGAGAACCCGCCGCCCTCCCCCTGGTCGGTCACGCGGCCAAGGGTACCCGGAACGCGCTAGGCTCTGCAGCAGTGTCAGCCGCGGACCTGCCCTCCACCATGCGCGCGCTCCGCAAGACGGCCGCGGCGCCGGGTGCGGAGCTCGTCGAGGTCCCCGTGCCGCGGCCGGGTCCCGGGCAGGTGCTGGTGAAGGTCCACGCCGCCTCCATCTGCGGGACCGACCTGCACATCTACGAGTGGGACGCGTGGGCCGCGCGCCGCATCACGCGCATCCCCATGACCTTCGGCCACGAGCTGGCCGGGCGGGTGGTCGCCGTCGGCGACGAGGTGCACGCCCCGGTCGTCGGCGCGTTCGTCTCGGCCGAGAGCCACGCCTTCTGCGGCCACTGCCGCATGTGCCGGACCGGGCGCGCCCACATCTGCGAGAACCTGCGGATCCTGGGCGTCGACCTCGACGGGGTCTTCGCCGACTACGCCGTGATCCCCGCCCCCAACGCCTGGGAGGTCGATCCGCGGATCGCTCCGGACGTCGCCTCGGTCCAGGAGCCGTTCGGGAACGCCGTCCACACGATCTTCGGCGCCGACGGCGGCGGGGACCTCGAGCTCGCGACGGTCGCCGTCATCGGGTGCGGCCCGATCGGGCTGTTCTCGATCGGGATCGCGCGCGCGGCCGGCGCCCGGCAGGTGATCGCCATCGAGCCGAACGATCTGCGGCTCGGGATCGCGAAACGCATGGGGGCCGACGTGCTCGTCGACCCGTTGCACGAAGACCCGGTCGCGGCCGTCGTCGAGGCGACCGGCGGGCACGGCGCCGAGGTGGTGCTCGAGATGTCCGGGATCGCCTCGGCCATCGACCAGGGCACGCGGATGCTCGCCCACGGCGGCCGGCTCTCGCTGCTCGGCCTCCCGACCGCGCCGGTCGCCCTGGACCTCTCCGACCAGGTGATCTTCAAGGAGGCGCGGATCTTCGGGGTCACCGGCCGCGAGCTGTTCCGGACCTGGGAGCAGACGACCACGCTGCTCGGTTCCGGCATGGTCGACGTGACCCCGGTGATCACCCACCGCCTGCCTCTCGATCGGTTCGCGGAGGGGTTCGAGGCCGTCGCCTCGGGTCGAAGCGGCAAGGTCGTCCTGACGCCCTGAGCCGTCCCGGGGGATCCGGGCGGCCCCGCGAGGAGGAACGAGGAGGAGCGCCGATGCCGTCGGGAAGCCTCGACTACCTGAAGGAGCAGCTCGCCGAGCTGGAGGCGCAGGGGCTCGCCCAGCACCCGCGGACCCTCGAGGGCGAGCAGCGGGCCCGCACCCGGTTCGACGGGCGCGAGGTGATCAACCTGGCCTCGAACAACTACCTCGGCCTCGCCGCGCACCCGCGGCTGAAGGAAGCGGCGGCGCGGGCCGCGGCGGAGTTCGGTGCGGGGTCGGGCGCCGTGCGCACGATCGCGGGGACCATGACGCTGCACCGCGAGCTCGAGCGCCGGTTCGCGGAGTTCAAGGGCGCCGAGGCCGCGCTGATGTTCCAGTCGGGGTTCACCTCGAACGCCGGCACCGTGGCCGCGATCCTCGGCCGCGAGGACGTGATCGTCTCCGACGAGCTGAACCACGCCTCGATCATCGACGGGGCGCGGCTGTCGCGCGCCGAGATCAAGGTGTTCCCGCACAAGGACGCCGAGGCGGCCGACCGGCTGCTGGCCGAGACGGCCGTCCCCGGGCGCCGGCAGCTCCTCATCACCGACGGCGTGTTCTCGATGGACGGCGACATCGCCCCGGTCCCCGACCTCCTCGTGGTGGCCGAGCGGCGCGGCGCGATCTTCATGATCGACGACGCCCACGCATCCGGCGTCCTCGGTCCCGGCGGCAAGGGCACCGTCGCGCACTTCGGGCTGGACCCGCGGCGGGTGGACGTCCAGGTCGGCACCCTGTCGAAGGCCATCGGGGTCGTCGGCGGGTTCATCGCGGGTCCGCCGCACCTCATCGCGTGGCTGGTGAACCGCGGCCGCCCCTTCCTGTTCTCGACGAGCGCCCCGCCGGCCGTGACCGCCGCCTGCATCGCGGCCCTGGACGTCATCGCCGAGGAGCCCGAGCGCATCGCGCGCCTGTGGGACAACACCGAGCTCTTCAAGAAGGGCCTGCACGACCTCGGGTTCGACACCGGGGCCAGCGAGACCCCGATCACGCCGGTCATCGTCGGCGAGGAGCAGGCGGCGCAGGACCTGTCGCGCCTGCTGTTCGAGGAGGGAGTATTCACGCCGCCGGTGGTGTTCCCCACGGTGCCGAAGGGGCGGGCACGGGTCCGTACGATCGTGACGGCCGACCACACCCGCGCCGACCTCGAGGAGGCCCTCGAGGCGTTCCGCCGCGCGGGCGAGCGGCTCGGGATCCTCTGAGGGGAGGCTGCGATGGCCGGACGGGGACGGGACGTGGCGCGGATGCTCGGGCCGGTCGGGGTGTGGAGCTTCGCCCTCGACCGGGGGCCGGCGGCGGCGGGGCGGGCGTTCGCGGCCGAGGTCGAGGCCTGCGGCTATTCGGCCCTGTGGTTCCCCGAGAGCGTGGGGAGCCGGGAGGCGTTCGCGCAGGCCGGCGTGCTGCTCGGGGCGACCGAGCGACTGGTCGTCGCGACCGGCATCGCGAGCGTGTGGGCACGGGACGCGTGGGCCATGGCGAACGGGCAGCGGGCGCTCGCCGACGCGTTCCCCGGCCGGTTCCTGCTGGGGATCGGGGTGAGCCACGCGCCCTCGGTGACGGCGCGCGGGGGACGCTACGAGCGGCCGGTCGAGCGCATGCGCGCGTACCTCGACGCGATGGACGCCGCGCCGTGGAACGCGCCGGCGCCCTCGCCAGAGCCGGCCCGCGTGCTGGCGGCCCTCGGGCCCCGGATGCTGGCCCTGGCGGCCGAGCGAGCCGATGGGGCCCACACCTACTTCGTGCCCGTCGCCCACACGCAGGCCGCCCGCGCCGCCCTCGGGCCGGAGCCGGTCCTCGCCGTGGAGCAGGCCGCCGTCCTCTCGAGCGACCCCGCCGAGGCTCGGGCGATCGCTCGGCGCTACGCCGAACGCTACCTCGCGCTGCCGAACTACGCGAGCAACCTGCGCCGGCACGGGTTCGCCGACGACGACCTCGTCGGGGGCGGGAGCGACCGGGTGATCGACGCGGTGATCGTCTGGGGGGACGTCGCGCGCGTGGCCGAGCGGGTGCGGGAGCACCGCGCGGCCGGCGCCGACCACGTCGCGCTGCAGCTGCTCGGACCCGAGCCCGCCGACACGAGGGCCGCGGACGTCAGCGACCTGGCCACCGAGCTCCTCGGGTAGCACGGCCGCCCGCCGGGGCGGATCCCCCGCCCGCGGCGAGGTACGACATCGGTCCTAGCCCCCCCTCGCGGCCCCGGCATCTGGTGACCACCTCGAAAATGACACGCCCGGGTCCTGTCCTGCCGGCGTGCCGCGTGCCGATCTTGGGAGAGCAAGGCGCCGGCGGCCTGGCATGCAGCCCGCAGGCCGCCGCCGGCGGCCGGGGGGCGCACGCGATGCAGACGCAGATGGCGGCCACAGCCGAGCAGACCCACCCGTTCGACCGGGAGGCCCTGTTCCGACAGCTCGGACCGCTCGCCGTGGGGACCTTTCTCGGTCTGGTCTACCTGGCCTCGCGCCAGGCACCCGAGGTGCGGTCCGCGGAACTCCTGCGCGCCGCCCTCCTGGCGGCGCTGGCCCTCGGGGCCACCGTGTTCGCCCCCTGGGAGCGGCTCCCGGCCTGGGCCAGGGTCCTCCCGCCGATCTTCCTGCTGGCCGCCGCGCTGCTCGTCCGGGACGCGACCGGCGGGTCATCCTCGGTCTTCACCCAGCTCGCCGTGCTGCCGGTCCTGTGGCTCGCCGCCTACGCAAGCCGCCGGCAGCTGTGGGGCGGGCTCGTCGCCGTGGCGGCGGCGCTGCTCGGCCCGGCGGCCGTCGGCGCCGGCGCGCCCTCGACGCGCACGCTGCTCGTGGTCGTGGCGGCCGTCGTGCTTGGCTCGGCCGAGCAGCGGTTCTTCGAGCGCATCCGCGAGCACGCCGACCAGCTGCGACAGCTCGCCCGCGTCGACCCCCTCACCGGGACGGCGAACCGGCGCGCCTGGGAGGAGGAGATCCAGCGGGCCACCTCGCGCTCGACGCGGGACGGGCGACCGCTCAGCATCGCGCTGCTCGACCTCGACCGCTTCAAGAGCTTCAACGACCTCCATGGGCACCAGGCGGGAGATCGCCTCCTGAAGGAGGTCACCGCCGCCTGGCGAGACACCCTCCGCGACCATGATCTCCTGGCCCGGATCGGCGGGGACGAGTTCGGCATCATCCTCCCCGACTGCCCGCTCGACGCCGCCCTCGGGATCGCCGGGCGCCTCGGCGACGCGGCCGGATCGGAGTGCACGCTGTCGGCCGGCGTCGCGCAGTGGGTCGAGCGGGAGACGACGGCCGCCCTGATCGCACGCGCCGATGCCGCCCTCTACCGGGCCAAGGAGGGCGGGCGCGGCCGGACGGTCGCGGCACCCCCCGCGATCGTCGGGGCCGCCGACACGATCGTCCTCGCTTGAGCTCTGGCCGCTCAGGCTCCGGCAGCGCCGATCGCCGCCCGCACCGCCGCCTCGACCTGGTCCCATCGAAAGAGCCGCCCCAGCCGCACGACCGCCTCACCGTCGGCCAGCACCACCTCCGCCACGCCGGGGGCGCGAAACAGCGCCCGCGCGATCCCGGCCGAGGCCATCTGAAGGCTCTCCGCCACGCTCCTCGCCCCCCGGTACTCCACGGGGAAGGCCCGCGCCGTCTCCTCGGTCGGCAGCGGACTCGCGGGACCCCAGACGGCCGCGACCGCCGCCTGGATGCCCTCCCGGACGGCCTGCGGGTCGGCATCGGCCCGCAGGTTCACTCGCGCCCGATAGCGATGCAGGTCCACCGAGCGGACGCCGGCGAGGGCCAGCACGGCGTCGAGGGGCGGCGGCGCGATTCCCGATGGACAGGAGACGATCGTCCGGTCGGTGAGCTCGGCCGTCACGTGCACCCGCAGCACCGCGGGATTCGGCGCCCCCTCCAGGGCCCAGCGAGGGGAGCCGCTCATGTCCCCAAGGATCCCAGAACTGGGAGGCCGGACGACCTCGCGGGGGAATCGGCCCGGGTCCTAGCGTAAGGCTGGGCGTCGACGCGCCCGCGAAGGGGGGCACGATGAAACGCCGACCGGTGCGCGTTCTCGTCTGCCTCCGCGTCCTCTCGATCTGCGTCGTCCTCGCCGCCGGGGCGACCGCGTGCACGCGCGGCGGCGGCCCGTCCGGCTCGACGCCCACCGGCCGGCCGTCCCTTCGCCCCTCGAGCCCCGGAAACCCGACGCCGTCGGGGGGCGCGAGGACCGCCGAGGTCTGGCTCATCCGCGAAGGCGCGCTGTTCCTCGCGCACCGCACGATCGGCCCGACGCCAGCCATCGGGGCCGCCGCGATCCACGCGCTGCTCCGTGGCCCGACGCCGCTCGAACGGTCCGTCGGGGTCGGGACCGCCGTGCCCCCGGCGACCAGGCTGCTCGGGCTCTCAATCGCCGGAGGGGTCGCGACGATCGACCTGTCCGCCGCATTCGGGGCCGAGGCCGGAGGTCTCGAGGCGGCGTTGCGCGCCGGACAGGTCGTCCAGACGCTGACCCAGTTCCGCACGGTCCGGACGGTGGCGTTCCTGATCGAGGGGCGGCCGGTCACCGCCCTCGCCGGCGAGGGCCCGATCCTCGACCATCCCATCGGACGGGCGGCCCTCGCGCACCTGCTGCCGCCGATCGTCGTCGCCGCGCCGGCCGTCGGCGCCCGGGTCACGAGCCCGATGCGCGTGGCCGGCACGGCGAACGTGTTCGAGGCCGTGGTGAGCATCCGGGTGCGCGACGCGGCCGGGCACCTGCTGGTCGACACGCGGACGCGAGCGACGTGCGGGACCGGGTGCCGCGGCACCTACACCGCCCTCGTCTCGTTCCGGGTGACGGTACCGACGCCGGCAGAGCTCCAGGTGTTCGAGGTGAGCGCCAAGGACGGGAGCCCGATCCACGTCGTGCGGATCCCGCTGACGCTGCTGCCGTAGGGCCCCGGTGGGGCGGGTTGCCACCGGCCGCTGGGGGTCCGGCACGCCGCCTGCTACCCTTGGCCGGTCCGAGGAGGTTCGAGTTCGCATGGCCGACTACAAAGAGGTCCTCTACGACCGGCTGTTCGTGAAGGTCCCCGGCACCGACCGCCTGCGCAAGCGGGCCGCGGGCCGGCTGAAGCACCTGCTGGCGAGCGGCTGGCGCGAGACCGACCGGCGAGTCGAGCCGGAGTACGTGGTCGTCCGCCTGGAGCGGAGCGGCCAGAAGCCGACCCTGACCGAGATCCCGAAGACCCCGCCCCCTCCCCCGCGGGCGCCTCGCGGCCGCGACGGACAGCGCGGCGGCTTCCGGGGTCGCGGCGGCGGCGGCCCCCGGCGCTGAGGCCGGTTTCGGCTAGCGCCCGAGCCAGGCGGACGGGTAGCGCGAACGCAGGTCGGCGACCATCTCGCCGATCGCTCCCATGACACGCTCGGTGCCCCTGCGCATCGCAGCGGCCTCGCCGCGCGAGACCGGCTCGGCGAGGTCGGAGAGGTCGACCGGCGGCCCCACCTTCAGCCAGATCGGCCGGCCGGGGCGGAAGCTTCGCGGCTCGCCGCGCCGCCCTATCACCCGCTGCGGCCCCCAGATCGCGACCGGCAGGACCGGCGCGCCGGTCGAGGTCGCGAGGCGCGCCACGCCGGTCTTGCCCGCCATCGGCGAGTAGTCCGGATTCCTGGTGAGGGTCGCCTCCGGGTAGATCACCACGCACTCCCCGGCGGCCAGCGCCCGCCGGGCCGCGTCGAGCGCGTCGCCCGAGCCGCTGCCGCGGTCGACGGGGATCTGATGGGCGCCGCGCATCGCCCGGCCCACGATGCCCTTCACGAACAGCTCACGCTTGGCCAGGAACCGCGGGCGGCGCCCGTTTCGCACCAGCATCAGCGCGAGCGACAGCGGGTCGAGGTACGAGACGTGGTTGCTGGCCACGATGACCGGTCCGCCGCGCGGGATGTGCTCGAGGCCCTCGTAGCGCCATCGGAACCAGATCGCGAGGATCGGCCGGAGGGCCCAGTGGACGAACGCGTACCAGGGTTCCCGATTGCCCACGCGCTCCTCCCCCGGCAGCCCGCGCCGCCCCGCCCGCCGCCGGCCGGCGGCGGAACCGCGGCTCGGGGCGCGGCTATTCTAGCCACGATGCCGGTGCTGGCCGTCCCCGTGAAGCGCCTGGAGCGCGCCAAGACGCGGCTGGCAGCGCTGCTCTCGCCGACCGAGCGCCGGGCGCTGACGCTCGCCATGCTCGAGGACGTCCTCGATGCGGGCGCGGCCCAGCGCGGCTGGGACCTCTGGGTGGTCTCGGGCGACCCGGCCGCCCTCGCCGCCGGCGCGCAGCGCGGCGCCCGGCCGTTCATCGACGAGGCCGGGTCCCTGCTGGAGGCGCTGCGCGCCGTGGAGGCCGAGGCACCGACCGACGATCTCGCCGTGCTCCTCGCCGACCTGCCGCTCGTCGACGCCGGCGCGCTCGCCGACGCGCTGGCCGTCGACGCCGCGGTCGTCGCCGTCCGCGCGGCCTCCGACGGGGGCACGAACCTGCTGGTGCGCCGCCCTGCGGGTGCCATCCCGGCGCGGTTCGGGCGGAACTCGTTCGCGAAGCACTGCTGGGCGGCCGGGCGAGCCGGGCTGCCGCTGAAGGAGGCGGCGGCGCCGGAGCTCGCGTTCGACCTCGACATCCCCGCCGACCTCGAGCGCCTGCTCGCGGCCGAGGGTGGCGGGCGCGCCCGGGCGCTCTGCGAGGATCTCGGGGTCGGCGAGCGGCTGCGGGCCGGCGTGTCGTAGCCTCTGACCGGACGAGGAGGATCGAGCGCGATGCCGCAAGGAACCGTCAGGGACTACGACCGCAGCACCGGCGACGGATCGCTCCTGATGGACGACGAGACCGAGGTCCGGATCCTCCCGGCCTCCACCGAGGGGTCGGAGATTCGGGACCTGCGGCTCGGCCAGCGGGTCGACTTCCGCCTGGCCGAGGAGGAGGATGGGACGAAGGTCGCCCACGACCTCCACATCGTGACGTTCAGCTAGCTGCGGGCCCCCGCCCGCCCTGCCGCGGGGTGCCGCGGCTCCCGGATCGCCGGCGGATCCCGCCGGCCCGCGCCACCGCCTCGGCGAACGCCCTCCCCGGCCGGAATGCGGGAACGTGGCGCGCCGGGACCCGCACGGCCCGGCCGGTCCGCAGGTCCCGCGCGGTGCGCGCGGCGCGGGCCTGGCGGTGAAACGCGCCGAACCCCGACAGCACCACCCGCTCGCCGCGGACGACCGCGGCCCGAATCGCCTCCACCGCGGCGTCGAGGACCGCCGCCACCGTGCCGGCCGGCAGGCCGGTGCGCCCGGCCACCTCCTCCACCAGGTCCCGCTTGTTCACGGTCACCTCCCACCGGACCGGGCGGCGCCGGTCGCCATGGCCACGCGTCAGCCCGCGTCGCGGCGGCGTGCGCGGGGACGGGCGGGCGGGCTCGCGTCCACGCCCCCGGGGTGCGCCGAGCCCTGCGACGCCTGTCGGACGAGCGCGACGACCGGCTCGGGGCGGAGCCGGCCCGGGACCCAGACCGCCCGAAGGCTCCTCGCGAGATCCAGCTCCCGCGTGGGAACCAGGCAGAGCCGCCCCTCCTCGATCTCGGGCTGCACCGCCAGGCGGCTCAGCACCACGGCGCCCGTGCCCTCCAGCGCCGCCCGCTTCACCGCTGCGGTCGACCCCAGCTCCAGGAGCGGAGGCGCGAGCGATACGCCGGTCGCCTCGAGCGCCCGCTCGAGCGCCTCGCGGGTCCCGGAGCCCGGTTCCCGCAGGATCAGCGAGGTCCGCCCGAGCAGCGACGGCGTCACGGGCTCGTGCCGGCGCGCCCACGGGTGGGTCGGGGCCACGATCAGCACCAGGTCGTCGCGGGCCACGACGCGGGAGGCCAGCCCGGCGGGGGCCTCCGGGGTCTCCACGAACCCGACGTCGGCGAGGCCGGCCATCAGCTATCGCACCACCCGCGCCGAGTTCATCACCTCGAGCTCGGGGACGGCCTCCGGGTACTGGAGGCGGAGGCGGGCCAGCCACCCGGGGAGGAGGTGCTCCGCCACCGTGTAGCTCGCCGCGATCCGAACCTTGCCCGCCGCCCGGGCGCGCAGGGCCCCTGCCCCCGCGACGAGGGTGGCCACGGCCTCCAGGACGGTCGTGGCCCACTCGGCCACCAGGGTCCCGGCCGCGGCGGGGATCGAGCCGGCCGGCGTCCGCTCGAGGAGCGTCACGCCGAGACGTCGTTCGAGCGCCCGGAGCCGAAGGCTGGCCGACGGTTGGGAGATGCCATGCGCCGCCGCCGCCCGCGAGAGGCTGCCCAGGCGGACGACGTCCACGAACAGATCGAGCGAGTCAAGGTCGGGGGGCCGAGCCGACGACGACATGGTCGAATCCTATGGGAAGCGGCCGACCAGGGTGGGCGGCGCCGCCCACCCTCGAGCGGTCGGCTTCAGGCCATAGGGGCCTCGAGCCCGCTCCTCCGGCAGATGGCCGGCGGCCGCAGTTCGGCGCGGGCATCATGAGCGGACTGCTCTCCTACATGGTCCTGTTCGGCTTCCTGTTCGTGGCCCCCTTCTACCTGCAGACGGCGCGCGGCCTCTCACCATCCGCGGCAGGCCTGACCCTGACGATCCTGCCGGTCGCCCTCGGGATCGTCGCGCCACTGGCCGGTCGGGCGGCCGATCGCGTGGGCGCGCGTCCGCTCACCGTCGGAGGGATGGTCCTCACCGGAGCCACGTTCCTCGGGATCGTGTTCTTCCACGGCAGCCCCGCCCTGTTCATGTTGGAGATGGCCCTGCTCGGGATGGGGCTCGGGGCGTTCACGCCGCCCAACAACGCCGCGGTCATGGGCGCGGCCCCTCTTCGCGGTCGTCACCGGGCAGCGCGCCTCGAGCGCGGGGTCCGTCGACCGCGGGTTCGCGGCCGCCTCGATCCTGCTGGCCGCGCTCTCCGTGGTCGCGGCGGTGCTCGCCGCGCTGCGCGGCCACGGCGAACCGTCCGGCAACCGCGTCCCGATCGCCGAGTGACCAGTCCCCGGCGACCCGACCCGGAGCTGCCCCGCGCGCGGGGCGTCGGTAGAATCCGCGCGTGATCGGGTCCGGGTCCGCGCGCCGGGTCGTGGTGGCCAGCGACGATCCGATGATCCTCGAGCGGCTGGAGGGACTCGCCGCCGACTTCGAGCTCGAGCTGGCTGGCGAGAGCGCTCCCGCGGGCGAGACCCCATTCCTGCTCGTGGTCGACCTCGAGCGTCCCGGGGCGCTGGCGGAGGTGTCCCGGTGGCGGGAACGGCACCCCCAGGCCCTGGTGGCCGGGCACCTCTCCTCTCCCCTCAAGGACCTCTGGCTCGCTGGGGAGCGCGCGGGGTGCGACCTGGTGGCGAACCGGGGGGCGTTCGCCCTCCAGCTCCGCAGGCGGCTGGCCGCGTGGCGGGGACCGGGGCGGCGGCGCTTCCCCCTTTTCGAATCGGCCGACGCGGCGGGGCGGCCGGGGCTCGTGTACCGGACGGACGACTCCCCCGTCGGCCCCGTGGCCGTGTTTCGCGCGGGTGGCGGCCTGCACGCGGTCGAGGATCGCTGCCCTCACGCTGGCTCCGCCCTGTCGGGCGGCCCGCTGGAGGGGGTCGTGATCACCTGCCCGCGACACGGCAGCCAGTTCGACGTTCGGACCGGGGACCGCCTCCGCGGCCCCGCCGACGAGCCCGTGCGAACCCATCGCCTGCTCGAGGAGGGCGGACGCGTGCACCTACTGACCGAGGAGCCATGAGTCGCCCCGAGCCCATCCGTCTGCTCGAGCTGGCCGGGGTGCCGGCGCTCCGCTCGCAGACCGTCTTTCACGCCGCCGCCTACGAGATGGGCACCGCCGGACCCGACACGATCCTGCTCGTCACGCCGGGGGAGCCCTACGTCTCCATCGGGTTCCACCAGGATCCGGCGGTCGAGCTCGACCTCGAGGCGTGCCACGAGCTCGAGCTTCCCGTGGTCCGGCGAGAGGTGGGGGGCGGGGCCGTCTACCTCGACCGGGGGCAGGTGTTCTGCCAGTGGATCTTCCGGGCCGACCGCCTTCCCGCGTCCCTCGCCGAGCGGTTCGAGCTCTACGCACGGCCGCTGGTCGAGACCTACCGCGCCTTCGGCATCCCTGCCGAATACCGCCTGGTGAACGACATCCACGTCGCGGGCAGGAAGATCGGGGGCACGGGGGCGGCCCGCATCGGCGACGCCGAGATCATGGTCGGCAGCCTGATGTTCGAGTTCCGTCCGGACCTCATGGCACGCGTGCTGAGGGTGTCGTCCGAGAAGATGCGGGACAAGGTGGCCACCGCGCTCCGCGACTACGTAGATC
>JAJYHN010000026.1 GCA_021784765.1 Actinomycetes bacterium | reverse complement strand
GGGTGGAGGAGTTGTCGAGGGTGGAGCTGTTCGAGCGTATTCGGCATGACAAGCGGGAGGAAGGGCTGTCCGTGCGCGCCCTCGCCCGTCGCCACAACGTCCATCGGCGCACGGTCCGTCAGGCGCTCGCGTCCGCGTTGCCGCCGACCCGGGCCATCCGGCCGCGTCCGGCACCGCTGCTGGGAGCCTGGAAGCCGCTGATCCGGAGCTGGCTCGAAGCGGACCGGACGGCGCCGCGCAAGCAGCGTCACACGGCGCGCCGGATCTGGGAGCGCCTGCTCGATGAGCACGGCGCACAGGTCGCCGAGAGCACGGTCCGCGAGTACGTCCGCGAGCTGCGGGCCGAGATCGGCACGGGTGGCGGCCTCGCGTCGGTCGCGATCGTGGCCTGCCATGGCGCCGGCGAGGAGGCCGAGGTCGACTTCGGGGAGGCGGCGATCATCCTCGCCGGCGAGCCGACCAAGATCCACCTCTTCCACCTGCGGCTCTCGGCGTCGGGCAAGGCGGTGACGCTGGCGTTCCTCTCGCCCGACCAGACCGCGTTCCTCGAGGGCCATGCGATCGCCTTCGCGCGCCTGGGCGGCGTGCCGGCCCGGATCCGGTACGAATATGTTCCCGGGAACATATTCGTACTTCTGTGGCCGAGTGGGTTATGTGGCCGGGCGGTGGCCGCGAGCCGCCTGTGAACGGTTCACATCGCCGAGGGGCCTTGATCGTGGGCACATAACGCGATGAACTGAGCGAGGGTGCTTCCTCAACCTGCATCCGCAGAGAGGAAGTTGCCCGATGTTGGAGACGTACTTCGTCAAGCCGCAGACCGTCGATGGGATCCGTGGGTCGTGGATCGGGGGAGAGATCGAGCGGTACGTCGGCTGGCTGGCCGAGCATGGGTACCGCCCTCGAGTCGTGGTGGGACGGGTCCCGCTGCTCACCGGCTTTGGTGAGTTCGCCCGCCGCCGAGGCGCCCGGACGGTCGAGGACCTGCCCGCGCACGTGGACGCGTTCGTGGGCGCGCGGGTCGCTGCCCACCGCAGGCCGGGCCGCGGCGAGGCGGCGAACCGGCGCCTCGCGACGTTCGCCAAGGAAGTCCGTGGCCCGATCGAGCAGATGCTCGAAGTCGTGCTCCCGGGGTTCGAGGGCAGCGGCCGTCGCCACCTTGCCGACCCGTTCGTGGGCGTCGCGCCGGAGTTCTTCGAGTACCTGGTCGCCGAGCGCGGGCTTCGGCCGGCGACGGTTCGCCTGTACCGCCACCACCTGCGCCGGTTGGCGGCATATCTCGCGCGCGTCGGCGTCCGACGGCTCGACGAGCTCTCACCGGCGCTGCTCAGCGCGTTTGTCGCCGAACGGACCGGATCCGGCCTCGCGAAGACGAGCATCCGGGATCTCTGCGGGGTGCTCCGCGTGTTCCTCCGCTACGCGCGCCGCGAGGGCCTGATCGGGCGCGATCTCGCGGCGACCGTCGAGTGGCCGCAGGTCTATCGGCTCTCCACGATCCCGCGCTCGATCCCCTGGGACGACGTCGGCCGGGTGCTCGCTGCGGTCGACCGCCGCACGGCTGCGGGCAGGCGCGACTACGCGATCCTGCTGCTGCTCGTCACGTACGGCCTGCGCGGCCGCGAGGTGGCGGCGCTCACCCTCGACGACATCGACTGGAAGCGCGAGCGGCTCGCCGTCCCCGAGCGCAAGGCCGGCCACGCGACCGCGTTCCCGCTGTCCGGTGCGGTCGGTGCGGCCCTCGTCGACTATCTCCGCCGGGGTCGGCCGGAGTCCGCCGACCGGCACGTCTTCTTCCGAACGCTCGCGCCGGTGCGGCCGATCGGCGCGGCCGCGGTCTCGAGCTGCGCCGGCCACTACCTCCGCGCGGCCGGCATCAGGGTGCCCCGGCCCGGCTCCCACACCCTGCGCCACACCGCCGTCCAGCGCCTCGTCGACGCCGACTTCGCGCTCAAGACGATCGGGGACTTCGTCGGCCACCGCTCGGCGGCCTCCACCGAGATCTACGCGAAGGTGGCCGTCGAGACCCTCCGCACAGTCGCCCAGGGGGACGGCGAGGAGGTGCTCGGATGAGCGAGTCCCTCCCAGCCGTCGTCGAGCGCTTCCTCGCCCACAAGCGAGCGCTCGCCCGCAAGTACACGAGCGAGGCGCGCGAGCTGCGCCTGCTCGTGCGGTTCGCCGACGAGCACGGCGTGGCGACGCTCGACGCACTCACCCCGGCCCTCCTCGACGAGTTCCTCGCGTCGCGGCCAAGAAGCCGGCCCTGCAGCTTCAACCATCTGCTCGGCGTCGTCCGCGGCCTGCTCGACTGGGCGGTGAACCAGGAACTCCTGACGGTCTCGCCCCTGCGCGTCCGCCGGCGCCGGGCGACCGCCTCGCGCCTCCCGTTCCTGTTCGACGTCGGCCAGGCGCGGCGGCTGCTCGCCGCCGCGGCCGCCCTGCCGGACAACCCCCGGGCACCCGAGCGGGGGCCCACGTACCGGACGCTCTTCGCCCTCTGCTACGGGCTCGGGCTGCGTGCCGGCGAGGCGTGCGAGCTCCGGATCGGTGATGTCGACCTCGAGCGTGGTCTCCTCGTGGTCCGCGGTGGCAAGTTCGGCAAGAGCCGGCTCGTCCCGCACGGGCCGCGTATGGGCACGCTCCTGCGGGAGCAGCTCGAACGGCGGCGAGCCGCCGACCCGGTCCTCGCGCCCGACGCCCCGCTCTTCACCTTCGATGGGCGTCGATGCGTGCACCCGGGCACCGCCAGCCAAACGTTCCACCATCTCGTCGCCACCCTCGGGCTCGCCGTCCCCGTGGGGGTCGCACCGCCGCGGCTCCATCACCTGCGCCATTCGTTTGCGGTCGGCTGCCTGTTGCGCTGGTATCGCGAGGGGCGCGAGCCGTCGACACGGCTCCACGCGCTCTCGACGTTCATGGGCCACGTTGATCCGGTCTCGGCGGCGGTCTACCTGACGATCACGCCGGCCCTGCTCGACGAGGCGAGCCGGCGCTTCGAGGCGTTCGCCGAGCCGACCTTCGCGGAGCCAGCGTCATGAGTGATACCCCGCTGCTCGGAGCGCTCGTCCACGCGTTCTTCGTCGACCACCTGATCACCGTCAAGGGGCTCCGACCGGCCTCGGTGCGTAGCTACCGGGACACCGTCCGGTTGCTCCTCGTGTTCGTCGCCGCCGACAAGCGCTGCAAGCTCAGCCGGCTCGCGCTCGCCGATCTGTCCTTCGATCGAGTTCTCCGGTTCCTCCGCTACCTCGAAGCCGAGCGGGGCAACCACATCCGCACCCGCAACCAGCGGCTGGCCGCGCTGCACACCCTCTTCGAGTACATCGCCGGGCGCGCGCCCGAGATGCTCGGCGTCTGCCAGCAGGTGGCCGCCATCCCGATGAAGCGGGTGGCCCCGCCCGAGACGCGCTTCCTCGAACGTGACGAGATCGACGAACTCCTCCGTCGCCTGCCGCGCGAGGGCCGCTCCGCGCTGCGGGATCGGGCCCTGCTCCTGTTCCTCTACAACACCGGCGCGCGGGTCGGGGAGGCTGCCGCCCTGCGGGTCGGGCACCTCGATCTCGGCGAGCATCCCCGCGTCCGTCTCCACGGCAAGGGCGACAAGTGGCGGACGTGCCCGCTCTGGGCGCAGACCGCGGCGCTGCTCGCCTCGTTGCTGCGCCGCGTCGACGGGCCGGTCACGCCGGAGACCGCGGTGTTCTCGGCGCACGACCACCCGCTGACCCGCTTCGGCATGTACAAGATCGTGCGTCGACACGCCGCGCGCTTCGACGACCCCCGGACGGGCAGGCGGATCAGCCCGCACATCTTCCGCCACACGGCCGCTGTCCACCTGCTCGAGGCGGGCGTCGAGGTGAACGTCATCCGGGGCTGGCTCGGCCACGCCGATCTCAGCACGACCAACCGCTACGCCGAGATCAACACCCGCGCCAAGGAGGCGGCGCTCCGGGCGCTCGAGCCTCCGGGCACTGCGGCGGCGTCCCCCATCAAGCCAATCTGGCGCTCCGACGAATCGCTCCTGACCTGGCTCGCCTCGCTCTGACCGTTATGTGGCCGGCCGCGACAGCCCACGGGCCGGCCCGAGGTGCGCGGCCACCGCCCGGCCACATAACCCACTCGGCCACAGAAGTACGACAACCTCACCAGTGCGGTGAAGCGGGTGCTCGTTGGGCGCGA
>JAJYHN010000044.1 GCA_021784765.1 Actinomycetes bacterium | reverse complement strand
GGCGCTGCGTCACGGCATCGCACGCGCCCTGGTGGATCTCGAGCCCGAGCTTCGCCCGCCGCTCAAGCGCGAGGGCATGCTGACCCGCGACGCGCGTGAGAAGGAACGCCGGAAGTACGGCCTGAAGAAGGCCCGCAAGGCGCCCCAGTTCTCCAAGCGCTGATCGGCTCGGCCGGCGGGCGGGCCATCCGAGCCCACCGGCGGTGCCCCCCGCGTCAGTCGGGCCATCCACCCTCGCCGTTCGCGTGCTCGTCGAGCTCGGCCGCGAGGTCGCCGCGCTCGGCCGCCGCGAGCAGCGCCGTGGCCTCCTCCGCGAAGGTCTCGGGCACCCAGAGGTACAGCGGCCCCGCGGGATAGGGACCGCCGCCGCCCTCCCCCTTGGTGAACACGGGGATGCCCTGGGACTCGAGGAGCCCGCGGGCGGCGAGCCCGGCGGCCACGTCCGGAGCGGCGAACACCCGGACCAGCGACTCGGAGCTCGGCGGCGGTTGCTCGGGATCGGGCACGGTTTCCGTACTATATGCCCGCCATGGGGAGGCTGTTCGGCACCGACGGCGTGCGAGGGATCGCGAACGCCGAGCTCACGGGGGAGCTCGCCTATCACCTGGGTCGCGCGGCCGTGGTCGCGCTCACCGAGGTCGGCGAGCGGCGGCCCCACATCGCGGTCGGGCGGGACCCGCGGGCATCGGGTGAGTTCCTGGAGGCGGCGCTCGTCGCCGGGATCTGCTCGGCCGGCGGCGACGCGCTCCTGCTCGGGGTCTGCACGACGCCTGCCGTCGCGTTCCTCACGAAGGATCTGGGGGCCGCGGCCGGCGCGGTGATCTCCGCCTCCCACAACCCGGCCGAGGACAACGGGATCAAGTTCTTCGGCGCCACCGGCTACAAGCTGCGCGACGACCTCGAGGACGAGATCGAGCGCATGGTCGCCGTCCCGGACGGGCCGCGACCGACCGGCCGGGCGATCGGCCGCGTGCTGCGCGCCCCCGACGCGGCGGCGCGCTACCTGGATCACCTCGAGGGATCGGCCGAGGCGCGGCTCGACGGCATGCGCGTGGTGGTCGACTGCGCCAACGGCGCCGCGTCGGGGGCGGCGCCGGACCTGCTCCGGCGGCTCGGCGCCGACGTGGTCGCGATCAACGACGCGCCCGACGGCTGGAACATCAACCACGGCTGCGGGGCGACGGTCCCTGGGGTGGTCGCGCGCGCGGTGCTCGAGCACGGGGCCGATGCGGGGGTGGCTCACGACGGCGACGCGGATCGCGCGATCTTCGCCGACGGGCGCGGCACCGTGATCGATGGGGACCAGGTCCTGGCGGCCTGCGCCATCGCCCTGCGCGACGAGGGCGCGCTGCCCGGCGACCTCGTGGTCACCACCGTGATGGCGAACCTCGGGCTGCGGGTCGCCCTCCGCGACGCCGGGATCGAGGTCGTCGAGACCAAGGTGGGCGACCGGTACGTCCTCGAGGAGATGCTCCGGCGCGGGGCGCGCCTGGGCGGCGAGCAGTCCGGGCACCTGATCTTCCTCGACCACGCCACGACCGGGGACGGGCTCCTCACCGCCGTCCGGTTCCTGACGCTCGCGGGGAGGACGGGCGCCACGGTCGCGGAGCTGGCGGCCCGCATGACCCGGTTCCCGCAGGTGCTCCGCAACGTCCAGGTCGCCGACCGCGAGGGCCTCGAGGGCGCGGCGGCAGTCTGGGAGGCGGTTCGTGCGGCCGAGGCCGAGCTCGGGGAGGCCGGACGCGTGCTGGTCCGGCCCTCCGGGACCGAGCCGTTGGTGCGCGTCATGGTCGAGGCCGCCTCCGAGCCGGAAGCCGCCCGCCACGCCGCGGCGATCGCCGAGGTCGTGCGGTCCACGCTCGGCTGAAGCGGCCTCCCGCGCTTCCTCGGGACGAGGCGCCGAGCCCGGCGATCTCGCGAGGCGGAGCGGGGCGAGGCAGTACCATGAACCGGTCATGTGCGGCATCGTGGGGTACGTGGGGCCCGAGCAGGCCCTCCCGATCCTGATCGAGGGGCTCTCGCGCCTCGAGTACCGCGGGTACGACTCCGCCGGGGTGGCGCTGGTCGACGGCCACCTCTCGGTCGTCAAGCGTGCCGGCAAGCTCTCCGAGCTGAGGGCGGCGCTGGGCGGCGAGGAGGGGACCCTCCCCGGGCACACCGGTGTGGGCCACACGCGATGGGCGACGCACGGCGCGCCGACCGACGGGAACGCCCACCCGCACGTCGACTGCTCCGGCAAGATCGCCGTCATCCACAACGGGATCATCGAGAACTTCCAGCAGCTGCGCGACGAGCTCACGAAGGCCGGGCACGTGCTCGCGTCGGACACCGACACCGAGTGCGTGGCCCACCTGGTGGAGGACGCGTACGAGGGCGACCTGGCGGAGGCCGTCCGGCACGTGCTGCCACGCCTCGTCGGTGCGTACGCCCTGGTCGCGGTCCACGCCGATCAGCCCGGCCTGATCGTCGGCGTCAAGGTCTCCTCGCCGCTCGTCGTGGGCCTCGGTGAGGGGGAGAACCTCCTCGCCTCCGACGTCCCCGCCATCATGCAGCGCACGCGCCGGTTCGTCCCCCTCGAGGAGCAGCGCGTGGCCGAGGTGCGGGCCGACTCGGTGCGGATCACCGACTTCCTCGGCGTCGAGGTGCCGCTGGAGCCCATGGAGGTCACCTGGTCGCTGGAAGCGGCGGAGAAGGGTGGCTTCGAGGACTTCATGCGCAAGGAGATCCACGAGCAGCCGGCCGCCCTCGCGGACACGCTGAGGGGTCGCACCGGTCGCGGCGGGCGTCTGGCCCTGGACGAGATCCGCATGCCGGAGGATCGGATTCGCGACGTGGACAAGGTGTTCGTGGTGGCCTGCGGCACGGCGTTCCACTCCGGGCTGGTGGCGAAGTACGCGATCGAGCACTGGGTGCGGCTGCCGGTCGAGATCGAGATCGCCAGCGAGTTCCGCTACCGCGACCCGGTGCTCGACGGGCACACGCTGACGCTCGGCGTCTCGCAGTCGGGGGAGACCATCGACACGCTGGAGGCCGTGCGCCACGCGCGCAGGCAGGGCTCCCACGTCCTCGCCATCACCAACACGGTCGGCTCGTCGATCGCCCGCGAGTCCGACGGCGTCCTGTACACGCGGGCGGGCCCCGAGCGAGGGGTCGCGGCGACCAAGACCTTCGCGACCCAGATGGCCGCGCTCCATCTGCTGGCCCTCTACCTGGGCCAGGTCCGCGGGACGCTGTTCCCCGAGGAGGTCGAGGAGCGCGTGGGGCTGCTGCGCGAGCTGCCCTCGCAGGTCACGCGCGCGCTCGCGCTCGAGCCGCAGGTGCGGGAGCTCGCCACGCGCTTCCAGGGGGCGCGCGACGTGCTGTTCATCGGGCGGCACACCGGCTACCCTGCGGCGCTCGAGGGTGCGCTCAAGCTGAAGGAGATCAGCTACATCCACGCCGAGGGCTACCCGGCCGGCGAGCTGAAGCACGGCCCGATCGCCCTGGTCGAGCCCGGCGTGCCCGTCGTCGCGATCGCGACCGAGTGCCACGTGCGCCCGAAGGTCCTGTCGAACATCCAGGAGGTGAAGGCGCGCGGCGCCGAGGTCATCGCGATCGCCACCGAGGGCGACCCCGACATCGGGATGCTCGCCGACCACGTCCTGGAGGTTCCCCGGACCCACGAGCTGCTCTCGCCGGTGGTCGTCTCGGTGCCGCTGCAGCTGTTCGCCTACCACGTCGCAAGGCTCCGTGGCTGCGACGTCGACCAGCCCCGGAACCTCGCGAAGAGCGTCACGGTCGAGTGAGGTGGAGATCGCGGGCATCGGCGTCGACCTCGTCGACGTCGAGCGCGTGCGCATGATGCTGCTGCGCCACCCGACGTTCGCCCCCCGGGTGTTCACGCCGGAGGAGATCGCCTACTGCGAGGGGCGGGCGGATCCGGCGGCCTCGTACGCTGCGCGATGGGCGGCGCGCGAGGCGTGCCGCAAGGCGCTCGGGGGCGTCCGCGGGATGCGTTGGCACGAGGTCCGGGTCGATCGGTCGCCTGCGGGGGCACCGGCCCTCTCGCTGTCGGGCAACACCGCGGCGCGGGCGGCCGCGCTGGGGGTGACCGAGGTCAAGGTGGCTCTCACGCACGAGCGGAGGATGGCCGCCGCGTTCTGCGTCGCCGTGCGGGAGGGGTGACCTGGTGCTGCCGGTCCTCAGCCC
>JAJYHN010000099.1 GCA_021784765.1 Actinomycetes bacterium | reverse complement strand
GCGGCGGTGTTCAACCGAGTCTCCGAGCGGCGAATCATCCGCATGGTCGCGCACCACGGCGCGCTCACCGACGAGGAACGGCTGGTCCCGCTGCTGGTCGCCCGGACCTGACGCACCCACCCGCGGCCCCGGATGCGACGGGCCGGCCCTCCGGGGCCGGCCCGCGCGACCGTCGGCGAGCGCCGCGGCTCAGATGTCGTAGTACAGGTGGAACTCGTGCGGGTGGGGGCGCAGGCGCACCTGGTCGAGCTCGTGCTTGCGCTTGTACTCGATCCAGGTCTCGATCACGTCCGGGGTGAAGACCCCGCCCTCCAGCAGGAAGTCGTGGTCGCGCTCCAGGGCGTCGAGCACCTCCTCGAGCGACCCCGGCACCTGCCTGACGTTCGCGGCCTCCTCCGGGGGCAGGTCGTACAGGTCCTTGTCGATCGGGTCGGGCGGCTCGATCTTGTTCTTCACCCCGTCGAGGCCCGCCATCAGCATCGCCGCGAACGCGAGGTACGGGTTCGCGGTCGGGTCCGGCGTGCGAAACTCCAGGCGCTTCGCGGCCGGGTTCTTGAAGAACACCGGGATGCGCACGCAGGCCGAGCGGTTCCGCTGGCTGAAGACGAGGTTGATCGGCGCCTCGTAGCCCGGCACCAGCCGGCGGTAGGAGTTCGTCGTCGGGTTGGTGAACGCGAGCAGCGCCGGCGCGTGGGCGATCAGGCCGCCGATGTAGTGGCGGGCCATGTCGGAGATCTGCGCGTAGCCGGTCTCGTCGAAGAACAGGTTCTGCCCGCCCGACCACAGGCTCTGGTGGGTGTGCATGCCCGAGCCGTTGTCCTGGAAGATCGGCTTCGGCATGAACGTCACGGTCTTGGCGTGCTGGCGGGCCGTCTGCTTGACCACGTACTTGTACTTCATGACGTTGTCGGCGGTGGCGACCAGCGGGCCATAGCGGATGTCGATCTCGGCCTGCCCGGCGGTGCCGACCTCGTGGTGGTGGACCTCCACCTGGATCCCGACCTTCTGCAGGTTCAGCACCATCTCGGTGCGCAGGTCCTGGTAGTGGTCCATCGGCGGCAGAGGGAAGTAGCCCTCCTTGTGCCGCGGCTTGTAGCCGAGGTTGTGTCCGCCCTCCTCGGCGCCGGAGTTCCAGATCCCGGCGACGGCGTCGATGTGATAGTAGCCCTCGTGCGAGTTCTGGTCGAACCGGATCGAGTCGAAGATGTAGAACTCGAGCTCCGGGCCCCAGAAGCTGGTCTCGGCGATACCGGTCTGCGCCACGTAGGCCTCGGCCTTCCTCGCGACGAACCGCGGGTCGCGGGAGTACATCTCCCCGGTCACCGGGTCCTTCACGAAGCAGTGCACGACGAGCGTCGGCACCCTCAGGAAGGGGTCGATGTAGGCGCCGGCCGGATCCGGCACCAGGAGCATGTCGGACTCCTGGATCTGCTGGAATCCGCGGATCGAGCTGCCGTCGAAGCCGAAGCCGTCCTCGAACGACTCCTCGGTGAGCTCGTCGACGGGCACCGAGAAGTGCTGCATGAGTCCCGGCAGATCGGAGAACCGGAGATCGACGATCTGGGCGCCGGCCTCCCGCGCGAGCGCGAGGACCTCTCCCGGCGTGGTGGTTCGCTCGGCCATTCCCCCTCCTTCACGACGTCCGACGACGAGGGTATCCGCCGCCCGCACCCCAACCGGGCTCCGTGCGTTAACAGTTGGTAACGGGTTCGCGCGGGTTCCCCGGCGGCCGTGTCAGCCCTCCTGGCTCGGCGCCTGCGCCGCGGCGGCCCGGTAGCCGACCCCCCGGATGGTCTGGATGAGCCCCTCGTGCTCGGGTCCGAGCTTCGCCCGCAGTCGCCGGACGTGCACGTCCACGGTCCGGGTCCCGCCGTAGAAGTCGTAGCCCCACACCTCGCGCAGCAGGGCCATCCGCGTGAACACCCGTCCCGGCCGCTGCGCCAGGAACCGCAGCAGCTCGAACTCCTTGTAGGTGAGGTCCAGAAGGCGTCCGGCGATCGTCACGCGGTAGGAATCGGCGTCGATCGCGAGCGGGCCCAGGCGGACGACCTCCTCGCCCCCTCCGCCGCTCCGGCGCGCGAGCAGGTCGAGCCGGAGGCGAAGCTCGGCCGACGAGGCGCCGGAGAACGTGAAGTCGTCGACGACCTCCTCCCAGGCGAAGCGCGAGAGGTCCGCGCGTCCGAGGACGGCCAGGGTCGGCGCCCCCGGCCAGGCGGCCGTGAGGGCGACCAGCACGGCGTGGCCGCGGGCCGGGTTGTCCTCCGCGTCGACGACCACGACCGAGGGGGCCAGGTGGACGAGGTGAGGGATCGTTCGCTCGGCCAGCGGCTCGGCCTTCACGTCGTGGCCGGCGAACGGGAGGGCGGGGAGCACGTCGTGGACGGCGCGGTCGGTGAGCAGCACGATCCGGGCCACGTTGGCGCGAGCGTACCAGGGGGCCGGCCGCCGAGCTAGGCTGACACCGTGCCTGCCGTCAGCGTCCTGCTGTTCGCCTCGCTGCGGGAGTCGGCCGGCGCCTCCCGCGTCGAGGTCGAGGCCTCGACCGTGGGCGGGCTGCTCGCGACCCTCGCCGAGCGTCACGGAGAGGGGTTCGCGCGGGCGGCCGCGCTTGGCTCGGTCATCGTCGACGGCGAGCGCGTCGGCCCCGAGCGGGCGCTGCGCGGCGGCGAGGAGGTGGCGATCCTGCCCCCCGTCTCGGGCGGCTGAGCCCCGCACCTCAGGTTGTCGGCGTGTGGCTCGACGGGTACACTCGGCATCGCCGATATGAGAACGAGTCTCATTCGCACGATTCGCTCGAGGGGTACACGATGCTGAACGATCTGTTGGCTCCCCATGCAGGGATCAGCGTCGGGGCGGCGCTGCTCACGGCGTTCCTCCTCGGCCTCCTGCACGGCGTGACGCCAGACGAGCACACCTGGCCGATCACCCTCAGCTATGCGCTCGGGGGCTTCTCCAGCCGCAGGGGTCTGCAGGCAGGCGTGCTGTTCTCGGCCGCGTTCGCGGTGCAGCGGGCGATCGCCTCGCTGCTCGCCTACCTCGCCCTGGCCCGCCTGTTCGGCAGCCAGGGCTTCAACATCGCCGTCGACCTGGCCGTGGGCCTCGTGATGGCAGCCTCGGGCGTCTACATCCTGCGGCTCGGCCGGGAGCTGCACCTCACCGAGTGGCTGGAGCGGTGGATGCACCGGCTGCTGCGCGTCGTCGCGCAGGACAGGCCCGACGGAAGCCTCCCGGTCGAGGCGCGGCCGGTGCCGGTCCGCCTCGTGCTGATCCACGGGTTCGTGGCGGGCTGGGGGACCGGGGCCTTCGCGATCATCATCTACACGGTGCTCGCGCCCGCGATGCCGAACGCGGGAATGGCCCTGCTGCCGGGACTGCTGTTCGGGCTCGGCACGATGGTGATGCAGGGCGCGGCCGGCGCCGCCTTCGGCGCCTGGATGCACCGGCGGAACCTGGGCGAGCGGGCCATGAGCTATGTCGCGCACGCCGTCTCGGGGAACACGCTCTTCTTCGGCGGGCTGCTGTTCGCCCTCTGGGGCGCGATCCAGCTGGGTCTCCCCGGGGTGGCGGCGACGCTCGATCGCGGCATCTCGACCGGCATCCCCGTGCCGAACCTGGACAGCGTGAGCCCCGGCCTCGTCGTGGTGGCGGCGGTGTTCGTGGTGGCGGCGTGGAGCTTCGTCCGATCCGTGCGGCACGTTCAGCGGGAGCAGCTCGCGGAGGAGGTGCGGTGACCGCCTCCGCCCGATCGAGGCCCACCCGCGGCCGGGAGGAGGAGCGCGCCATGGGGCTGGTCGGCGGCCACGCGACGGCCACCCGGCGCGCGGTCGTCGAGGTGCTGGTCGGCAGCGATCGCCTGCTGACCGCCCAGCAGATCCTCGAGGGCGCCCGTCGCCGGGCGCCGGCGACGGGCCTCGCGACCGTCTACCGCACGCTCGAGCGGCTCGAGGGGGCCGAGGCGGTGAAGCGTGCGACGTTCGCCTCGGGCCAGGCCGGCTACGCGTACTGCCCGCCCGAGCACCACGACCACGCGATCTGCCTCGAGTGCGGGCGGCTCCAGCCGCTCAGCCCGTGCCTGGTCGCGAGGACCGAGGTGCCGGAGGGCTTCGCCGTCTCATCGCACACCCTGGACTTCTACGGGCTGTGCGCGGCCTGCGCCGCCGCACGCGACGCGACCGCGACGGCTGCGGCTACGGCTGCGCCTGCGGCGACGCGCCGCCGACCCG
>JAJYHN010000135.1 GCA_021784765.1 Actinomycetes bacterium | reverse complement strand
GCCGTCCGGCGGCCGGCGAGCGGGTGGCACCGGCGGCCCCGACGCCCGGTGCCCCGGCCGGGGCGACGCCGTCCCCGACGCCGCAGGTCCACGTCTCCCACCGCGGTGCCGGGGCGCCGGCGGTCGTCGTGCCCCCCGACGCCATCGCCCCCAAGCCCTTCCCCCGCCGCTTCCACCAGGCGTCCTGGGACGAGCCCGTCATCTTCGAGCTCTCGACCCCCGGCGCGCGGGGCGTCCTGCTGCCGCCGCTCGAGCCCGCCATCCGGGCGGCCGTCGGCGATCCGGTCGCGGCGCTGCCGGCGGGCGTCCGCCGCGCGACGCCGCCCGCCCTCCCCGAGCTCGCCCAGCTCCACGTCCTGCGACACTACGAGCGCCTGTCCCAGGAGAACCTCGGGGTCGATCTCAACATCGACGTCGGGCAGGGCACCTGCACGATGAAGTACTCGCCCAAGGTGCACGAGGGGCTCGTGCGGACCCACAAGCTGGCCGAGCTGCACCCGCTGCAGGACGAGTCGACCGTACAGGGGATCCTCGAGCTCCTGTGGCGCCTCGAGCGCCTGCTCGCCGAGATCAGCGGCATGGACCGGGTCACGCTGCAGCCGGGGGCCGGGTCGGCCGCCATCTACACGAACGTCGCGATGATCCGCGCCTACCACGCCGCCCGTGGCGAGGCCGCGACGCGCGACGAGGTCGTCACGACGATCTTCAGCCACCCCTCCAACGCCGCGGCGGCGAAGGTGGCGGGCTACCGCGTCGTCACGCTGTACCCGGACCCCGAGACCGGGCATCCGTCCCTCGACGCACTGCGGGCGGCCGTGTCGGAGCGCACCGCGGCGCTCTTGATCACGAACCCCGAGGACACCGGGATCTTCAACCCCGAGATCGACGCGTTCGTGCGCACGGTCCACGAGGCGGGCGGCCTCGCCGCCTACGACCAGGCCAACGCGAACGGGATCCTCGGCATCACCCGGGCGCGCGACGCGGGCTTCGATCTCTGCCACTTCAACCTGCACAAGACGTTCTCGACGCCGCACGGCTCGGGCGGCCCGGCGGCCGGGGCCTGCGGGGTGACCGAGGCGCTGGCGCCCTTCCTGCCGGCGCCCACGATCGAGCGCGCGCCGGACGGCACGTTCACGCTCGACCACGGTCGCCCGCTGAGCGTGGGCAAGATGCGGCCCTGGTATGGCGTGGCGCCCAACCTCGTGCGCGCCTATGCCTGGATCCGCTCACTCGGGCCCGACGGGCTGCGGCAGGTCGCCGAGACGGCCGTGCTCAACAACAACTACCTCCTCGCGAAGGTGCTCGAGATCCCGGGCGCCTCGGCGCCGTATGCCGCGGGGAAACGGCGCATCGAGCAGGTCCGCTACAGCTGGCAGGCCCTCGCCGAGGCGACCGGCGTCCACAGCGAGGAGCTGGGGGTCCGCATGGCCGACTTCGGTACCCACTACTGGACGAGCCACCACCCCTTCGTGGTTCCCGAGCCGATGACGCTCGAGCCGACGGAGTCCTACTCCCGGGCCGATCTCGACGAGTACGCGGCGCTGCTGCGCGAGGTCGCCCGCGAGGCACGCGAATCGCCCGAGACCGTCCACTCGGCCCCGCATGCGAGCACGATCCACCAGATCGATCCCTCCTGGTTCGACGACCCCGGGCGCTGGGCGATCACCTGGCGCGCCTACCTGCGCAAGCACGGCGGACGGGGGGCCGGCGAGGCACCGGTGCGGCCGGCGACCTCGACGCGCAGCCCTGCTGCCGCAGCTCCGCCTTCCACTGCGGATGCCTGAGCCGGCTGCGCCCCTCCCGCGGCATGTGCCGGTTCCGGGGCCGCGCGTCCAGCCCGTCCGCATCGGCCTCCTCGTCAACCCGATCGCGGGGCTCGGCGGCCGGGTCGGCCTGAAGGGCTCCGACGGCGACGAGACGGTCGGTCGCGCGCTCGAGCTCGGCGCCGTGCCACGGGCGAGTCGTCGGGCGGCCGAGGCGCTCCGCGCGTTCCGCTCGGCCTGGCCCGAGCGCCTGCCGCCGGCGGAGCTGCTCGTCGCGCCCGGGCCGATGGGCGAGGACGCGGCGCGCGAGGCGAGCCTCGTCGCGGACGGGCAGCACCCGTCCGGCGGGGTGGGGGCGGGGACGATCTGCACCTTCCTGCCCGACCCGATCGGCGAGCCGACGAGCGCCGACGACACCCGGCGCCTGACCGCCCGGCTGGCGGGCCTCGGCGTCGATCTGCTGCTCTTCACGGGTGGCGACGGCACCGCGCGCGACGTGCACGCGGGGCTCGCCGCCGGCGGGCCCGTCGACACGCAGCCCGTCCTCGGCATCCCCGCCGGGGTGAAGATCCAGTCGGCGGTGTACGCCACGAGCCCGACCGCGGCCGGACGGATCGCCGCCGCCTGGCTCGCCTCGGCACGCCGGCGCTGCGCGGAGCGCGAGGTGCTCGACCTCGACGAGGACGCCTATCGCCGGGGCCGGGTGCGCCCGGCCCTGCACGGCTACCTGCGCGTGCCGGCGGCACGGGGCGTGCAGGATCGCAAGGCGCCGACCCCGCCCGACGAGGGCGCCGTCCTGGGCGGCATCGCCGAGGTGCTCGTCGAGGAGCTGGCGCGCGGGCTCGGGCGAGAGCGGACCGGCACTGCGACGGCACCCGTCGCCGGGGGCGTGCCCTGGATCCTGGGACCCGGCACGACCGTGCGCGCCGTCGCCGCGCGCCTCGGCGTCCCGAAGACGCTCGTCGGCGTCGACCTCGTGGAGTGGCGCGACGGCACGGCCCGCCTCCTCGTGCGCGATGCCGGCGAAGACGCGCTCGTGCGTGCCCTGGCGGGACGGCCGGCCCGCATCGTCGTCACCCCGATCGGCGGCCAGGGGTTCCTCTTCGGGCGCGGCAACCAGCCCATCTCGCCGGCGGTCATCCGGGCCGCGGCCGCCGGACGCCCCCCGCGCGAGGTGCTCGCCGTCGTCGCGACGCCGGGCAAGCTCGCCGCCCTCGGGGGTCGGCCGCTCCTCGTCGACACCGGGGACCGCGATCTCGATGCCGAACTCTCGGGGCACGTGACGGCGATCACCGGGTATCGCGAGCGGGCGGTCGTGGCACTCGCACCGGCATAGCGAGGAGGCAGGCGTGGGCACACTCGACGGCAGGCGGGCGATCGTGACGGGTGGTGCGTCGGGGATCGGGCGCGCGACGGCGGCCGTGCTCGCCGGGGCCGGGGCGGCCGTGTGCGTGGTCGACCTCGACCTGGCCGGCGCGGAGGCGGTCGCGGCGGCGATCCGGGAGCGCGGGGGACGCGCGATCGCGATGCGCGCCGACGTCACCCGCGACGCCGACTGCCGGGCCGCGGTGGAGCGGGCCCTTGATGCCTTCGGCGGGCTCGACACGCTCGTCAACTGCGCCGGGGTCATCCGCCGGGCGAACGCGGTCGACCTCGCCGAGGCCGACTGGGACCGCGTCATGGACGTCAACGCGAAGTCGGTCTACCTGATGGCCCACCACGCCGTCCCGCACCTGGCCGCGGTGGGCGGCGGCGCCATCGTCAACATCGGCTCGGGCTGGGGCCTCAAGGGCGGGCCCGACGCGCTCGCCTACTGCGCGTCGAAGGGGGCCGTCGTCAACATGACGCGGGCGATGGCGATCGACCACGGACCCCAGGGGATCCGGGTCACCTGCGTCGCCCCGGGCGACACCGACACCCCCATGCTGCGTGCGGAGGCCCGCCAGCTCGGGGTCGACGAGGCCGCCTTCCTGGCCGAGTCGGCGGAGCGGCCGCTGGCTCGCCTGGGGACGCCCGACGACATCGCGCAGGCGGTCCTCTACCTCGTGTCGGACGCGGCCGCCTGGGTCACCGGCACCACCCTCGTCGTCGACGGGGGCGGCATCGCATAGGAGACGCGAGGCCGGCGGAAGGCGGGACCGCCGGATCTTCGTCGCTGCCGACGGTCACCATCTGCGCGCGGCGACGCCGGGAGGGCTTGACGAGCGGGCTATTGCGATATATCGTGATGGCGCACAACATGGTGCGACAGTCACGAGAGGAGTGACACAGGTGTTCGATCACGGAGCGGGACGTCGGTGGGACGGGCCCGGAATGTCAGAGGGGCCCGGTGGGTTCGGCGGGGGTCCGGGTGGCATGGGCGGAGGAGCCGGCCGCCGGGGACAGGGCCCGCGTGCCCACCACGGCGAGCGGCCCGGTCGCGAGCGCGGGCCGTGGATGCACATGCCGCCGCTCGGGGGGCCCCTCGGCGGGCCGGCT
>JAJYHN010000051.1 GCA_021784765.1 Actinomycetes bacterium | reverse complement strand
ACCGCCGCCGGGTCGGCGGTCGCGGCCTCCGCGGCCCGGCGCCAGCCCTCGGGGAACAGGCCGTCGGCGTCCTCGGGCCGCGCCGGCCCCGGCCAGTCGCGGGCGAAGCGGCGCCGGTAGCCGAGCAGCGGGTTCGGATCGCCCTCCTCCGGAGGCGCCGGTCCCCGGTCGACGAGCCCGAGACCTGACTCCTCGCCCCAGGCGGCGAGCTCCTCGAAGAACTCGCTCGGCCCCTTCGCCCGGCCGCCCTCCCCGTACCACCAGGCACCGGTGACGAACAGCCGCGCCCGCGCCCGGGTGAGGGCCACGTAGCAGGTGCGCCGCTCCTCGAACAGCTCCTGCTCGCGCAGGAGGTCCTGGAACGCGCGCAGGTTCCCCTGGTAGGCGGGCAGGATCTCGCGGTCGCCCCGCAGCTCGAAGTCGAGCGAGCGGCCGCTGCGCGCCGGGTTCTGCTGGACCGTCGTGTCGGGGAAGATCCCGCCGGCGAGGCCGGGGACGAACACGGTGTCGAACTCGAGGCCCTTGGCCTGGTGAACGGTCATGACCTTCACCGATGCCTCGGCGCCCGGCTGGGCCGGGGACCAGTCCTGCCCCTCCCCGGCGGCGACCGTGTCGACGTGGTCGAGCAGCGCGCGCAGGGTCAGCTCGCCCTCGACCGGTGAGAAGCCGTGCGCCTGGTCGAGGAACGTCGCGAGGTTCCGGCGCCTCGCCGCCCTGACCTCGGGATCGGGCAGCGTGTCGATCTCGGCGGCGATCCCCGTCCGCCGGATCACCTCCGCCAGGAACTCCCCCACCGGCCGGCGCGCCTCCTCGCGCAGCCCGGCGATCTCATGCCCGAACTCGTCCAGCCGAGCGCGGCCCTCGTCGGACAGGCCCCGTACCTCGTCCAGGTGCGCGAGCGCCTCCGAGAGCAGGAACGCGGTCCGCTCGTCGTCGTCGCCCCGGCTCCGGCCCCGGCCCCCGCCCCGCTGCTCGAGGTTTCGGCCCCGCGCCCAGCCCGCGAGCCGGGCGAGGTCGCGGTGGCCGACCCGGTAGCGGGGCCCGAGCAGGATGCGGGCGTGCGAGACGGCGTCAGCCGGGTCGGCGACGGCGCGCGCGTACGCGAGCACCTCGACGACCTCCGGCACCTGCAGCAGCCCCGCGAGCCCGACCACCTCGACCGGGATCCCGAGCTCGACGAGCGCCTCGCGCAGCGGGCCGAACAGCCGGCTCTTGCGGCAAAGGACCGCCATGCCCTCCCAGGGGTTCATCCCCGGGTCGGCGTCGTGCAGGTCCCGGGCTCGCGCGGCCACCCACCGGGCTTCCTCCCAGGCGTCGGCGAAACGGCGGACCTCGACCTCCCCCGCGCCCCGGCGGGGGTCGGGCTCGAGGCGCTTGTCGGGATCGGGGCGCTGCGCCGCCGGCAGCGGGGCGATCACCCGGTCGGCGGCCGCGAGGATCCGCGCCCCGGAGCGGAAGTTCACGTACAGCGGCAGCCGCCGGGCGGGCCTCGCGCCGGCCGGGAACTCCTGCGGAAAGCGCAGCAGGTTGTAGAGGCTCGCGCCGCGCCAGGCGTAGATGTTCTGGTCCGGGTCGCCCACCGCCGTCACCGGGAACCCGTCCCCGAACACCTCGCGGATCAGCCGAGCCTGGGCGACGTTCGTGTCCTGGAACTCGTCGAGCACGACGGCGCGGAACCGGCCCCGGTAGTCGGCCCGCACGAGGTCACCGAACTCGGTGGCGGCCCGCAGCGCCAGCGTGATCTGGTCCCCGAAGTCGATGACCCCGAGGCGCCGCTTGTGCCCCCGCAGTCGCTGGACCGCCCGCGCGAGCTCGATGCGCTCGAGCGCCGCCCGGAAGGGACCCTCGCCCCGGTGCCCCGCCAGCTCCTCGAGCCGTTGCTCGCAGAACTCGATGATCCGCTCCGGGGGGACGCCGTGGTTCGAGGCCTGGTCGTCCAGCTCGAGCACGCTCTGGACCAGCGTCGGCTGCCAGGTGGAGTTCACGTGCTCGAAGACGGTCTCGTCCAGCACGCGGACGCAGAGCTCGGTGCGTTGGGCCGGGGTGACGAGCCGCGTCCCAGGCTCGAGGCCGACGAGCAACCCGTGGCGCTCGAGCACCTGCATCGCGAACCCGTGGTAGTTCAGGATCGTCGGCTCCTCGCCCTCGGCGAGGTCGACCGCCGCCAGCGCCGACCGGACCCGGCGCCGCAGGTGCTCGGTGGCCTTGTTCGTGAACGTCAGGCACAGCACGTCGCCGGGCAGCGCGCCATCCGACCGGTCGACCCCCGGGATGCGGCCGAGGGCGGCCAGCGCGAGGTAGACGATCCGGGCGGCCATGACGGTGGTCTTGCCCGACCCGGCGCCGGCCACGACCACGCAGGGCTCGAGCGGCATCCGGATCGCGTCCCACTGCTGTGGCGTGGGCTCCGCACCACCCATCGCCCGCGCGATCTCGGGCGGAACACCGGCCGCGCCCGTGCTCATCCGACCCTCTCCGCGGCCGGCACCCGGCCCGGCGGCGCCGCCGGGAACGGATCGGCACCCTCGGGCCACAGCGGGCAGAGCATCCGGAACGAGCACCAGGTGCAGTCGGCCTCGGGGCTCGGTGGAAAGGACCCGGCCGCGCGCGCCGCGCGCAGCCGCTCGAGGAGCCCGCGCAGCCGGCCCTCGACCGCGGCGCGGTAGGCGCCGGCCTCCGCCTCGCCGATCGCGAACTGCAGGCGGAACGGCCGCGTGGAGCGGCGCTCCCGCAGGAACACGAGCTCGACGGCCCGCACCGGGCCGAACCGCGCGCGCAGCTCCGACGATCGCTCGACGCCGAGGTAGTAGATCCCGAGCTGCAGGCTGTCCTCCGCCCGGTCGTAGGAGCCGCGGCCGGTCTTGTAGTCAGTGATCTGGCAGCCGTCCCCTGCCGGACCGATGCGGTCGATGAACCCGTTCACGGTGGCGCCGTCGAAGTCGAACGCAAATGCCTGCTCGCGCGCCAGGGCCGGCACGCCCCCGTACTCGGCGAACCAGTTCGGCAGCATGCGCTCGCGCACCTGCCGCCGGTACGCCTCGGAGACGGCCAGCGAGGGAAAGCGGTCGCGCTCCCAGCGCGCGTCCGCCTCGGCCCGGACGGCCTCGAGGTCGCGCGGCAGGATGCCGGCGTCGACGTCCTCCACGAGGCCGTGGACCAGCGTGCCGACCCAGGCCGAGTGGCCGGACGGGGACTCGAGGCCGACCTCGGAGCCGAGCACGTACTCGAGTGGGCAGTTCTCGAAGGCATCCAGCCGGGAGAACGAGACCCGGAGCTCCCCCGACGGCGGATCCGCCGTCCCCGTCCAGTCGCGCCGGAACCACCACCGCACCGGGTCCGCCGGCAGGGCCACGAGCCCCTCGAGCGCGGCCACCCGCTCGTGGGCCGGCGTCCCGGGGTCGGCGAGCGTTCGCCGCCACCGCGCCTCCGCCTCGGAGGCCGTCACCGGGTCGGCCTCGCCGGCCGGCGCCGGCTCCCAGGCGAGCCCGAGCTCGGCCGCGAAGCGGGACGGCTCGGCCGACCCGTCCTCGGGGTCCTGCGGGTCGGCGACGAACAGCAGGGCGCGGCGGCGCGCGCTGCCGAGCACCGTCCGGAACAGCCGGCGCTCGTCCTCCAGACGCTCGCGGTTCACCTCGGCCTGCGATCGGGGCCCCTCCAGCGCGCCCAGGTCGAACATCGGCTCCGGCCGCTCGAGGCTCGGGAAGCTGCCCTCGGCGACGTCGAGCACCGCCACCGTGTCGAACTCCATGCCGGCGGCGCCGTGCGCGGTGAGGACCCGGACGGCCTGCTCGTCGTCCGCGCCCAGCCCGACGCCCGGCCCCTCGCCGTCCGGGGCGAGCGAGTCGAGGAACGCCGCCGCCGACGCGTGCCCGGCCTCCGCGGCCTCGCCGAGCGCGTCCGCGAACGCCGTCACCGCGTCCAGGTCGCGCCGACCCCGCGCCGACCCATCGGCCGCCTCGACCAGCCGCGCCGACCAGGGCAGGTCGCGCCACAGGATCCGGAACGCGTCGAGCGCGGACCGACCGGCCACCTCGCCGGCCGCCGCCAGGGCATCGCGCAGCCGTCCGACGGCCGCTCGCTCGCCGGCGTCGAGGGACGCCGCGGCATCGGCGGCGTCGAGGAGCCCGGCGGCGCTCGCCCCGGCCCTCCCGCGGCCCCCCCCGGCGAACGCCGCGCGCACGAGGGCTCGGGCCGAGGCCGGGGACAGCCCGGCGAGCTCGGACGTCAGCAGCGGCTCGACGAGGGCGTC
>JAJYHN010000209.1 GCA_021784765.1 Actinomycetes bacterium | reverse complement strand
CGCCATCCTCCTCCGCCGCGCGCGTGACGCCCGGCAGGGCCCGCAGCTCCGCCGCGTCCACGTCCGCCAGCGTGTCGAAGTGCACGGCGCGCTCGCGGAACCGGCGCGTGACCAGCTCCTCGACGGTCCCGAGCTCGAGCACGTGGCCGTGATCCATGATCGCCACGCGGCTGCAGAGCTGCTCGGCCTCCTCCATGTAGTGCGTCGTCAGGAGCACCGAGATCCCCTCGTCGCGCAGGCGCAGGACGAGGTCCCACAGCGACCGTCGGGCCTGGGGGTCCATGCCGGTGGTGGGCTCGTCGAGGAAGACGAGCTCGGGCTCGTTCACCAGCGCGAGCGCGACCGAGAGTCGCTGCCGCTGCCCGCCGGAGAGATGCCTGGTCTGCGCGTGGCGCCGCTCGCCCAGGTCGACCGCCTCGATCAGCCACTCCGTGGACCGCGTCCGCCGGTAGAAGCTGCGGAACAGGTCGAGCAGCTCGGTGACCGTGAGGAACGGGTACAGCGCCGCCGTCTGGAGCTGCACCCCGATGCGCTCCTTGATCCGTTCGGGGGCATGGGCGGCATCGATCCCGAGGATCCGGGCCGTCCCGCCGTCGGGCCGCCGGAGCCCCTCGAGGATCTCGACCGTCGTCGTCTTGCCCGCGCCGTTGGGGCCGAGCAGTCCGAAGATCTCGCCGCGCTGCACCGTGAACGACACGCCGTCCACGGCCGTGACGTCGCCGTAGCGCTTGCGCAGGTCGATCGCCTCGATGACCGGCGCGCTCGCGGACCCCGCGGGCGGCGTGTGCGCCGACGAGCCGGATGGAGCGCCGCGCACGCGCCGCACGTCCGATCCCGGCTGTCCCCCCATGTCGAGACGGCCTCCTTCGACAGCCGGCCGGTGCAGCCCGGCCAGGTCGCAGTATGCCCGTCCGGGCGATCGAGCGCCCGGGGGGTTCAGGCCGGGAGGGATTCCGCCAGGCGGTCCAGGAACGGGCGGGCGGAGAGGCGTTCCAGCACGGGCCGGGCCTCCTCCACCGCGGCCGCGGCGTCGCGATCCCCGGCGCCGAGGAGCTTCGCCATGTCGATCGCCACGAGCGCAGCCTCGACGGTCACGCCCCGGTCGAGCAGCCCGCGGCGCGCCTCCGCGTAGAGCGAACGGGCTTCGGACGTCCGGCCCTCGAGGGCGGCGATCCCGGCGCGGAACGCGGACCGTCGCAGCGCGACCAGCGGGCCGCGCACGCCGGTCGCGTCGAGCGCGGACAGGTCCTGCGCGGCGGCGGCCGGGTCCCGCATCCAGAGCGCGGCGCGGACGGCGACGTTGTACGCGGGCGGCGCATTCAGGGGGCTGATCCCGGCCATCTCGCGCGCGGCGGCGCGGCACTCCGAGAGGCGCCCGTCCGCGAGCCTGAGGCTCAGTTCCAGGTCGAGGCGGTCTCCGGCCACGGTCGAGTCGTCGGCCGAGCCGGCCTGCAGCCCGCGCAGCGCGGCCAGGTCGTCGTCGATCGACTCGCCCCGCCAGGCGCGCAGGATCAGCGACCCCGTGAGAAGCCAGGAGTGGCGCCCGACGTCGAGGTCCCCGTCGAGGAAGATGGCCACCTGCTCCAGTGCCCAGTCCCAATCGCCCGTCCAGCGCGCCACCTCGGCCAGGTTGCCGGCGAACATGCTCGCCTGGCCCCGGAGGCCGAGCCGCAGGGCCTCCGCGAGGCCGGCCCTTCCCATCTGCATGGCGGCCACGGCGTCGCGGGCCCCCATGGATGCCAGCAGCGCGATCCGGCCCGTGAGCGCCTCCGCGGTCGCGCCGATCTCCTCGGCGAGCTCGATGCCCGCCCGCGTCGCGCCGAGCCCCTCGTATGCCCGCCCGAGCGGGAGCATGGCGCTGCCCTTCGTCGTCAGGGCGCGGGCCGCCAGCTCGGGAAGATCCAGTCGCTCCACGGCGGGGAGTGCCCGGTCGGCCAGCTCGAGCGCCCGGGCGTAGTCCTCGCCGACCATCGCGGTGCGCGCGAGCGTCACGAGGAGCCCGAGGCCCTCGGGCTGTTCCTCAAGGTCCGCGAACTCCTCCATCGCCTGCTCGAGGACCGCCTTCGCGTCACCGATGAGCTGCGCCTGCGCGAGCGACTGGGCCAGCGCGACGGTGGCGCGGGCGGCCGCCCGCCGGTCTCCGAGCGCCCGATACCCGTCGACCGATTCGCGGAGGCGTGCCGTCGCGCGGTCGGTGTGCCCCGACTTGATCCACGCGTCGCCGGCGCGCTCGAGCAGCGCGGCCCGCTCTGCCTGGTCGGTCGCGACCGCCAGGGCCTGCTCCCTGAAGGAGGCCGTCTGCTCGTACGAGCCGAGGCTCGCGGCGCGTTCCGCGGCGGCGGCCAGGGCGACCCGGGCCTGCGCCGCGAGCGCGTCCGCCTCCGGACCCTCCGCCGCGTTCTGATGCGCCGCGAGGTAGTGGCCGGCGATTGCCCCGGCGAGCTCGTCCGAGCCCTGCGACTCGAAGAAGCGCGCCGCGGCGAGGTGGCGCGACTTGCGGTCGGCGCGGGCGAGCGTGTGGTACGCGACCTCGCGGATCAGGCCCTGCACGAACGAGTACTGGCCGCGGTCGGGCGAGCGCGGGTCGGCGCTGACGGCCAGGATCTCGTGCCGCACGAGCGAGCGAAGTCGCGTCCCGAGCCCGTCCTCCGGCACGCTCGACACCGCCGCGAGCCCCGCCAGGGTGAAGCTCTGACCGAGCACCGCGGCATCCTGGACGAGCGAGCGCTCGTCCGCGGCCAGGCCGTCGAGGCGCGACGCGATGAGCGCGGTGAGCGTCTCGGGCACGGCCACGGCGGCCAGGTCGCCGGTGGGGACGTAGCGGCCGTCGCGCAGGGCGAGTCGTCCCTCGGAGAGCAGCATCCGCACCGTCTCGACGGCATAGAGCGGCACACCGTCGGCGCGCCCGACGATCGCGCCGACCGCCGACTCCGGCAGGCCCGGGACCAGCCCCTCGAGCAGCCGGCGCATCGCCGCATCGGGCAGGGGTTCGAGCGTGATCGACGTGGAGTTCCGCTTCGCGTGCCAGTCCGGGCGCCGGTCGAGGAGTTCCGGGCGGGCGAGGGTCACCACGTAGATCGGGCGACCCCGGCTCCACTCGAGGAGGTGATCGACGAAGTCCATCAGGCCGGCGTCGGCGTTGTTGAAGTCCTCGAACACGAGCGCGACCGTCCCGGAATCCGACAGGCGCTCGAAGAACGTGCGCCACGCGCCGAACAGCTCGGCCGAGGGCGTGCTGGCGGCGCCTGCGCCCAGGAGGGCGAGGAGCGCCCCCTCGATCCAGCGGCGCTCGGCCTCGTCCCGGACGTGCTCCCGGACCGTGGCGCCGACCTTGTCGCGGGTGGTGGCCTCGTCGTCGGTCTCGAGGAGCCCGCAGCGACTCCGCACCATCTCGCCCAGGGCCCAGAAGCTGATCCCCTCGCCGTAGGCCGGCGAGCGGCCCTCGTGCCACCACACCTGCTCGACGAGCCCGTCGACGTACTTCAGGAACTCCCAGGCCAGGCGCGTCTTGCCGATGCCCGCCGGACCGGTGACCGAGACGAGGCGCGCGCGGCCCTCGCGGCTCGTCGCGTGGAACAGGTCCTTCAGCAGCCGCAGCTCGTCGTCGCGACCGACGAACGGGGCCTCGAGCGTCTCCGCGCGCCGGCGCCCGCCGCGCTCGGCCACCACCCGGAGCGCGCGCCAGGCCGGCACCGGGGACGCCTTTCCCTTGAGTTCCCGCTCACCCGCGGGTTCGAAGGCGATGGCGCCCGCAGCCGCGCGCTGCGTGGCCTCGCCGACGAGCACGGTGCCGGGAGCCGCGGCCGCCTGGAGTCGGCTCGCGGTGTTCACGAGGTCGCCGGCCACCATGCCCTGCCCGATCGCGCCGAGCGTCACCGCGGCCTCGCCGGTGAGGACCCCGGCGCGGGCCCCGATGCCCGGTCCCAGGTTCGGGACGGTGTCCACCAGGTCGAGCGCGGCACGCACCGCGCGCTCGGCGTCGTCCTCCTGCGCGGTCGGGGTGCCCCACACGGCCATGACCGCGTCGCCGATGAACTTCTCGACCGCGCCCCCGTAGCGCTCGACGATCTCGCGCGAGATGTCGAAGTACCGCGAGAGCAGTTCCCGCGTCTCCTCCGGGTCGCGACCCTCGGCCAGGCTCGTGAACCCGACCAGGTCTGCGAACAGCACGGAGACGAGGCGCCGCTCCGCCACCGCCGCCGAGGCCGGAACGGCGTCGGCGGGCCGACCTGCCGGCCGTGCCGGCGCCGGACCGCCGGCAGGCGCCGCGGGGCT
>JAJYHN010000006.1 GCA_021784765.1 Actinomycetes bacterium | reverse complement strand
TCAGCACGCCGATCGAGATGTGGTCCGACAGCCGCTGGTCGGTCTCCGGCTTCACCCATCCCGCACGAGGCACGCTGCACAGAATAACATGCCTGTGCTCTTAAGTAAACGGTATTGGGGCTAGGGGAGGGAGCGGAGCGTCCCGCGCCGGCGGAGCGTGATCCTCCGCCCATCGGGCTCGAGCAGCGCCTCGGCGGGGTGCGGCCGCCCGTTGTAGCTCGAGGCCATGACGCTCGCGTACGCGCCGGCGAGGCCGACGGCGATCAGGTCGCCGCGTTCGACCGGCGGCAGCGTGGCCCTGCCCAGGCGGTCGGTCGACTCGCAGATAGGGCCGTCGAGGGTGACGCTCGTGCCGGGCTCGCCCGGCGGCACCGGGCGGCCGAGCGAGGTGAGCGCGAACGCGGGGTGCTCGGCGCCATAGAGGGCCGGGCGGACCAGCTCGGTCATGCCGGCATCGATCACCACCTGGCGCCCGGCGCGGTCGCGGACGTGCAGGACCCGGCCGACCAGCCAGCCAGCTCGCGCGACGAGCGCCCGGCCCGGCTCGACGGCGGCCCGTGCCGGCCGGCCCCTCCCCCTCGCCTCCCGGAGGGCCCCCGCGGCGGCCGCGGCGAACTGGTCCAGGCCCGGCGCGCGCGGGACCCCCGCCGGGAACCCGCCCCCGAGGTCGAGCGTGTCGGCGTCGTCCCCCACCCGGGCGAGCTCGGCGAATGCCCGGAGCCCGGAGCGGACGCCGTCGCCCCACGCGTCCGCCGAGGCGAGCTGCGAGCCGACGTGGACGTGGATTCCGCGGAAGCGCAACGGCCCGCCGGGCCCGCCGCCGGCCTCGACGGCGCGCGGCAGCTCCGAGGCGGCCAGCCCGAACTTCGAGTCACTGCGGCCGACGGCGAGCCCGGCGTGGGTGTCGGGCTCGACGCCGGGGTTCAGGCGCAGCAGGACGTCGAGCCGGCGCCGGCGGGGGAGGTGGACGCGGGCCAGGGCCGCCAGGGCCGCCGCCTCGTCGGCCGACTCGATCGACACCCAGAGCAGCGGCCGTCCCTCCGTGGCCAGGTCGACGGCCGTCCGCAGGTCGGCCGGGGCCTTTCCGATCCCCTCCAGCGCCGAACGGGCGGGGGGGACGCCGGCGCGCGCGGCGAGCGCGAGCTCGCCGCGCGAGACGGCGTTCGCGCCGAGGCCGTGGGAGGCGACGCGCGCGACGATGCCGGGCAGCGCGTTCGCCTTCAGCGAGTACAGGCGAATCCAGCCCGATCCGGCGAAGGCGGCCGCGAGAGCGCGCGCGTCCTCGTCGAGGCGCGCGCCGTCGTAGGCGAAGAAGGGGGTTCCGAGCCGGCCGGCCTCCCGCCGCAGGCTCGCCGCGAGCTGCGCCGACGGGGCGAACTCGGCCGCGTGATACCAGACGGAGTGTGCGGGCTCCATCCCGGCACGATAGCAACCCGCGCCCCGGGCGGTCTTCTGCCGGTCGTCCCGGTCCGCCGGTGCCCCCCGGCCCTCGCCGCCGGGGCGCGGGGTCGGTAGTCTGTCATTGGTGCGGATCCTCCTGTTCACCGGCAAGGGTGGTGTCGGCAAGACGACGGTCGCGGCCGCGACGGCGGCACGGGCGGCGGCGGCCGGGCAGCGGACGCTGGTCATGAGCACGGACCCGGCCCATTCGCTCGCCGACTCGTTCGACGTGCCCCTCGGCGCGACGGCCACCTCCATCGCCCCGAACCTCTGGGCCGAGCAGGTCGACGCGCAGGAGCGACTGGAATCGAACTGGCGCGACATCCAGGAATACGTGATCGCGTTCCTCAACTGGGCCGGGGTCGACACCGTCGAGGCCGAGGAGCTCTCGGTGATCCCGGGCCTCGACGAGATCTTCGCCCTGACCGACATCAAGACCCACGTCGACTCGTCCAGCTACGACCTGCTGGTCGTCGACTGCGCGCCGACGGCCGAGACCCTCCGGCTGCTGTCGCTGCCGGAGGCCATCAACTGGTACATCGAGCGGATCTTCCCGGTGCAGCGCCGGGCCGTGAAGACGGTCCGTCCCCTGCTCACGCGGATCACCAGCATGCCGATCGCCGACGACCGCATCTTCGCCGCCGTGGCTCGGCTGCACCGGAACCTCGACGGGGTGCGTCAGCTGCTCACCAACGAGCGCATCTCGTCGATCCGCCTGGTGGTCAACCCGGAGAAGATGGTGATCGCCGAGGCCCGGCGGACGTACACGTACCTGTCCCTGTTCGGCTACCGGGTCGACGCGATCGTGGTCAACCGGATGATCCCCGAGGAGGTGGAGGACCCCTACTTCGGCAAGTGGAAGGAGATCCAGCGCGAGCACCTGCAGGTCGTGCGAGAGTCCTTCGATCCCGTGCCGATCCTCATCGCGCGCCTCTTCGACCGCGAGATGGTCGGGCTGCCGCTGCTCGAGATGATGGGGGCCGAGCTGTACGGCCCCGGCGACGCCGCGAGGCTCCTGCACCGGGACGAGCCGATGCGCATCCGAAAGCGCGGCGCGTCCTACGTGTTGACGCTTCGGCTGCCGTTCGCCGACCGCTCCAGCCTGAACGTGTTCCGCAAGGCCGACGAGCTGTTCGTCCGGGTCGGTTCCCACAAGCGGAACATCATGCTGCCGCAGGCGCTGCAGCGACTGGAGGTGCAGGACGCGGCGTTCGTCGAGGACAGGCTGGAGGTGCGTTTCGCGAGAGAGTCGGCCGGCGCGTCGGGCGCCGGCGGGGAAGGGAGCGGCCGTGGCTGAGGCGAACGGAGGGGCGCGGGGCGCGGGCGCGCGCGGGCGCGCGCGCGGCGGGGCAGCCGGGCGAGCCGGGACCGGCCCGCGGAGGCCGCGGGCGGCGGAGACGGCCGCGGCAAAGGAGGAGGCCGACCACGGTGACCACGGCGAGGCCAAGGGAGCCAGGGCGTCGATCTGCCAGGTCTCGTTCTGTCCGATCTGCGCGGCCGTCTCGGCGGTGGGCGAGGTGCGCCCGGAGTTGACGGAGCATCTGCTGCTCGCCGCTCGGGAGCTCCTGCTCGCGTTCCGCGAGCTCCTCGATGCCCGGCTCGAGGGGGTGGAGCCGCAGCCGCCGCCGCGTGGCCGGGTGCAGCGGATCTCGATCGACTGAGTCCTCACCAGAAGGGGGCGATGCACCGATGCCCGAGCTCGATCCGGAGGTGCTGAAGAAGCTCGCCGACTGGGAGCCGAACGGCCTGCCGGTGTCCAGCATGTATCTGGACGTCGACGGCAGGCGGGCGCCCCGGCGCCAGGACTACATCCACCGTGCGGAAGAGCTCGCGCGGCGGATCCGCGAGCGCGCGACCGGCCTTCCGCGGGAGGCCTGTCGGTCCGTGGAGCGGGACGCCGAGCGGATGATCGACCACCTGGAGCACGAGTTCGACCGCGGGCCGACGCGCGGCCTCGCGCTGTTCTCCTGCGCCGGGGCCGGCCTGTGGGAGGAGATCCGCGTGCCGCGGCCGGTCCGCGACCGGGGGGCGGTCGGCGAGGCGCCCTACATCCTGCCGTTGGAGGCCGCCATCGAGGTCTCGCGCACGATCGCCACGGTGCTCGTCGACCGGACGCGGGGACGGCTGTTTCTGACGCACCTCGGGCGGATCGAGGAGCGAGGAGAGATCGCCGACGAGGTGCCCGGTCGCCACAAGCAGGGCGAGTGGGCACAGGCGCGCTACCAGAGGCACGTGGACGACCACGCCGCGAAGCACGTGCGTCGCGTCGCCGATGCCGTGCTCGAGCTGTACCGCGAGAGCGAGTTCGACCACCTGACGCTGGCCGGGCCGCAGGAGGCGGTTGCCGAGCTGGAGTCGCTGCTGCACGACTACTGCCGCCAGCGGATCGCCGCGCGGTGGGTGCTGCCCATGACGACGGCCCCGGCCGAGATCCTCGAGCGGACGCTGGACCTCGAGGAGGAGCTGGAGACCGAGCGGGAGCGCTCGGTGCTGGAGCGGACCCGCGCGGAGGCCGCGGCCGGCCGCGCCGCGGTGCTCGGGCTCGAGCCGGTGCTGGCGGCCCTGAACGAGGGTCGGGTCCAGACGCTCCTCGTGCCCCTCGGCCGGCAGGACTCCGGCCACCGGTGCCCGGCGTGCGGCTGGCTGTCGCTCTCCGACGGGGAATGCCCGCGGTGCGGGCGCGAGCTGGAGGCCGTGGTCGACGTCCTGGAGGCGGCGCTCGCCCTCGCGTACCGACAGCGCTCCGGGATCGAGGCCGTCAGCTACTCGCGCGTGGACGGGAGCGGCGACGTCGGGGCGCTGCTGCGGTACTGAGGTGAGCGGCCCGCCCGCGGGCGGCGGCCGCGTGCGGTAGGCTCGCGGTCCCATGACGGATGCGGGTGGGCTCGCCATCGGAGTCGATGTCGGCGGCACGAAGGTCGCCGGCATGGTCGTCGATCCGGGCGGGGCGATCCTCGACCGGCGGCACGTCGAGACGCCGGCGGCCGACGCGGAGGGCGTCGTCCGGACCGTGGTGGCGGTGGCGCGGGACCTGCTCGCCGACCATCCCGAGGTGTCGGTCGTGGGCGTCGGAGCGGCCGGCCTGGTCGACCGCGACGGCGTGATGCGCTTCGCGCCGAACATCGCCTGGCGCGAGTACCCGCTGCGTGAGCGCGTCGCCCGCGGGGTCGGCCTGCCGACGCTCGTCGACAACGACGCGAACGTCGCGGCGTGGGGCGAGTTCCGATTCGGCGCCGGGAAGGGCTCGGTCGACATGCTGCTGGTGACGGTCGGGACCGGCATCGGGGGCGGGATCGTGACCGGCGGAAGGCTGTTCCGGGGCGCGCACGGATTCGCGGCCGAGATCGGGCACGTCATCGTCGAGCCAGACGGCCCGCGGTGCGGGTGCGGGAACCGGGGGTGCTTCGAGCAGGTGGCGAGCGGTCGGGCCGTGGGACGCCTCGGCGTCCTCGCCGGGCGGGACCATCCGGAGGCGCTGCTGGTGCGCCTGGCCGGCGGCGACCCCGAGCGGATCGAGGGCCCGATGGTGACCGAGGCCGCGAAGCAGGGCGATCCGGTTGCCACGCACGTCCTGGCCGAGGTCGGCCGGCGGTTGGGGGAGGGGATCGCGGGGCTGGTGAACGTGCTCGACCCCGACGTCGTGGTCGTCGGGGGCGGGGTGATCGAGGCCGGCGACCTGCTGCTCGAGCCGGCGAGGCGGGCGTTCGAGGGCGCCGTCGAGGCGCCGGACCACCGCCCGCGCGTTCCGCTGCTGGCCGCCGCGCTCGGCAACGACGCGGGGGGAATCGGGGCGGCGGACCTCGCGCGGCTGGAGCTCGGGGGATCCGGGGCGTGAGCCGCAGGCCGAAGGTGGGCGTCATCCTGCCCCTGTTCTCCGGCGACGTCGGGAAGGTCCTGGAGGCGGCTCGGGACGCCGAGGCGCTCGGGTTCGACGGCGTGTTCGCCTTCGACCACTTCTTCCCGCCCGGAGGGGAACCCGCCCGGCCCTCGCTCGAGGCGTACACGACGCTCGCGGCGGTCGCGGCCGCGACCACGCGCGTGCGGCTCGGCACGCTGGTGACCCGGGCCGTGCTTCGCCCGCCGGGCATGGTCGCCAAGATGGCGGCGACCATCGACGGGATCAGCGGCGGCCGCATGATCCTGGGCGTCGGGACCGGTGACCCGATCGACGAGCCGGAGCATCGGGCGTTCGGGTTCCCCAACCTGTCGGTGCGCGACCGGCGGGCGCACCTCGCGGAGACGACGGCGGCGCTGAAGGCGCTGTTCCGGGGCGACGCCTACGGGGGCGGGGAGTGGGTCCCGCCGCTCGAGGGCCCCCTGCTGCCGCCGCCGGCCCGGCCGGGCGGGGTTCCCGTGTGGCTCGGGGGGCAGGCCGAGGCCGTCGTGCGGCTCGCGGGCTCGCTGGCCGATGGATGGAACGGGTGGTCGATGGAGCCGGATCGGTTCCGGGCGAAGGTCGCGATCCTGGGCGAGGAGGCCGGGCGGGCCGGCCGCGAGGTCGAGGCCACCTGGGCCGGCATCGTCGTCGTCGGCGAGGACGAGGGCGAGGCGCGCCGGATCGCCGAGGACCGCCACCGCAAGGGGATGGACGCGCACGGCTGGGTCGGCGGGGCCGACCGCTTCGACGCGCACCTGCACGAGCTCGCCGACGCCGGCGCCACATGGGTGATCGTCGTGCTGGCCGGCCCCGGCGACCGCCGCCGCCTGGTCGCCGAGCGCGTCCTGCCGGACCTCGAGCGCGGCTGACGCGTCCTTGTGCGGCTCGCCTACACTTCCCTGCCAAGGAGGACCGGTGGAGGGAGCGCTGGCATCGGGGCTCGGGTTCGGCTTCCTGGTCGCCGCCGCGGTCGGCCCGGTGTGGCTGCTCTGCGCGCGCAGCACGCTGCGCGGCGGATGGCGGGTCGGGGCCGCGATCGGCCTCGGGGCGGCGGCGATCGACACCCTCTACGCGTCGCTCGGGGTCGCCGGCGCCGCCTCGCTGCTGCGGGTCCCAGGCCTGCGGGTGGGGCTCGGGATCCTCGGTGGGGCCGTCCTCGTCTGGATCGGCGCTCGGAGCCTCTGGTCGGCCTTCCGCATCCGGCTCGGGGGCGAGGCGGACGAGGAGGTCTCCTCGCCGGGCCGGGCGCTCCGCACCGCGGTGCTCGCGACCGCGTCGAATCCCCTCACGATCGCCTCGTGGGGCGCGATCTTCGCCGGCGCGTCGGCCGCGGGCATCGCCCGGGGGCCCTCGACCGCCATGGCGCTGCTGGCGGGCGTCGGCCTCGGGTCGCTGGCGTGGTTCCTGGTGCTGTCGACGGTCACCGCGATGGTGCGCCGCCGCGTCGGGGACCGTGCCGTATGGGCCGCCGACGCGATCGCGGGGATCGGCCTGATCGGCTTCGGCGGCGCGCTCGGCTGGCGCGCCGCGCACGGGCGGTAGCCGAACACAACCGGGAACGAGCGGGCGATCCTCCCCGGGTGGCCGATGGACGGAAGCGACCTATGCCAGCGTCCCGGCGATCCTCAGGAGGTCGCTGGTTGCCCGGTACCCGATGACCGCGGCCTGCGCGGGACCCAACGTCAGGGTCACGCTCCCTGGGTTGCTCTGGGTGCCCACGCCGGACGGAGCGGCGGCGTACTCGGGGATGATCAGGGCCGGCACGCCATGGACGGTCGTCACCGACGCGCCTTGAGCCGAGAAGTCCTTCGCCGTCGCAGCGTACGTCGATGCCGGGTCCGGTGGAGGCGTCGAGACAAGGATCTCGATCTGGGAAGACGCGTAGTACAGGGCAACCTCGCCCGACACCGGATCCATCCACACGTTGGTGAGGGTGGAGGGTGACGCCAGCGGATCGTTCGGCTGAGGGATCGCGAACCCAACGGCGGACGCGGCATTCGTGATCGACGTCGAGACGCCGTTGACGAACGGATCCTGACCGAGGCTCGCCGGCAGCCCGAGGTTCGTCCGGCCGATCGTGGCGGTGTTGTCTCGGGGCGGCTTCACGGAGACTGCACTGCGTACGTGACTCCCCGCCATCTGAGAAACGACCACGAACGACAGGATGGCGACCGCTGCCATCGCCACCGCGGCTCCCGCGACCTTGACCCTGCCTCGCGTGGACCTCGGTCGCCGTTGTCGCTGAAGCCTCTGAATGGAGTCAACCAGCTCTCGACGCAGGTGCGTCTCGAAAGAACCTTCGCGGGTCATCGCTCACCTCACTCCCATCAGGCGCCTGAGACGCCGGCCCCTCGTCACCCTAGCGTGTCCCAGACCCGGTGGGGCCAGCGGGTTGTCGACCCGTTCGAGCTCGTCGGTGGACACGGGGCTTTCAGCGCGGGCCATCCGCGACGGACCCGACGCGCCCGATCAGGTCGGAGAGAACCCGGTCCTGTGCGCTGAGATGCGCCTGGATCTGCATGGCCTCGTGCAGCACCGCCTCCGCGTCGCGGTAGGTCTGCTCCCCCCGCTTGTCCGCGGCCCGGGCCTGGATGTTCTGCCCCACGATGATGATCGGCAGCAGCACGAGCTGGAGGAAGTTCGAGGAGATCCAGGCCACGATGATGGTCAGGTTGTGGCTGCCGATCGCGCTCGGCAGGCTGACGAGCGCGATGGCCGCGAACACGTATGCACAGATCATGTTGCCGACCGCGATGGTGATGCCAAGGCCGACGCGACCGTTCAGACCCACCCGCTGGTCGTCGACCTTGACCGGCTGGATCTCCCCGGCGAGCCGCCGGCTGGTGTGGGGATGCAGGACGTGCTCGAAGATCGCCTCACCCTGCTCTGCCATGTCGTCCTCCTCCCTGGTGACTCCGGGCATGGTAGGCCCGAAGCCCTTTGCCGGGGTCGGGGGGCGGTCGTAGTCTCGGTCGGGTCGCGCGAGCGGGGCGCCCGCGAGGCCGACGATCTCCGAGCGAGAGGGGCTGAGCGATGGCGCGACGGGTGCTGATCATGGGCGCGGCGGGCCGCGACTTCCACAACTTCAACGTGGTCTACCGGGACGACGATGCCCACGAGGTCGTGGCGTTCACTGCCACGCAGATCCCGTTCATCGAGGACCGGCGCTACCCGGCCGAGCTCGCGGGGGCGCGCTACCCGGAGGGCATCCAGATCCATCCGGAGGAGGAGCTCGACCGGCTGATCTCCGACCTGCAGGTGGACGAGGTCGCGTTCAGCTACTCCGACGTCTCCCACGAGTACGTGATGCACAGGGCGAGCCAGGTGATGGCGGCCGGGCCCTCCTTCGTCCTGCTGGGGCCGGACGACACGATGCTCCGCGCCGAGGTGCCGGTGGTCGCGGTGTGTGCCGTGCGCACGGGCTCGGGCAAGAGCCAGACCACCCGCAAGGTCGCCGAGGCGCTCCGCGCCGCCGGCAGGACGCCGGTGGCCGTGCGCCACCCCATGCCCTACGGCGACCTGGCCGCCCAGCGCGTGCAGCGGTTCGAGACGTTCGAGGACCTCGACGCCGCGAACGTGACGATCGAGGAGCGCGAGGAGTACGAGCCGCACCTTCGCGCCGGCACCGTCGTCTACGCGGGCGTCGACTACGGCGCGATCCTCGAGCGCGCGCAGCGGGAGTGCGACGTCCTGCTGTGGGATGGGGGCAACAACGACTACCCGTTCTACCGTCCGGACGTGTGGATCACGGTCGTCGACCCCTTGCGGGCCGGGCACGAGACCACCTACCACCCCGGCGAGCTGAACCTCCGCGCGGCCGACGCGCTGGTGGTCAACAAGATCGACTCGGCGAGCGACGAGCAGCTCGCGGCCATCGACGCGGCCATCGCGGCCGCGAACCCCACCGCCACCGTGGTCCGGGCGCGGAGCGAGGTGACGCCGGACGACCCCGAGGTCATCCGGGGCAAGCGCGTGCTGGTCATCGAGGACGGCCCGACCCTCACCCACGGCGAGATGCAGTACGGGGCCGGCGTGGTCGCCGCCCGCCGGGGCGGTGCCGCGGAGATCGTCGATCCGCGCGAGCATGCCGTCGGCACGATGAGGGACGTCTACGCGAAGTATTCCATCGGGCCGGTGCTGCCGGCGATGGGCTACTCGGAGCAGCAGCTCCGGGAGTTCGAGCACATGATCAACGCGACCGACGCCGACGTCGTGATCGTCGCCTCACCGATCGACCTGCGCCGGCTGGTGAGGATCGACAAGCCGGCCGTGCGCGTCCGCTACGACCTGGTCGAGGCGGAGGGCTCGCCGACGATCGCCGACGTGCTGAAGCCGGTGCTCGGCTGACCGCGTCGGGCCGCGGGGGAGGGGCCGGCGTCAGCCCGGCCCGCCCGCGGCCGGTCCGAACCGGTCGGCGAGGTGCCACACGGTGCCGACGCGGCGGAACCCGAGCTGCCGGAGTATCGGCGCCGACATGGCCCCGCCGAGGGCGACCAGCGCCGGAGTCCCACGGCGGGCGGCCTCGTCCCAGGCCGCCGCGATCAGCGCCGTCATCGCGCCGCGGCCGCGAGCCGAGGGCAGGGTGCCGCCGCCTCCCAGATAGGCGCCCCACGGCGTGAACCACGCCCGCCCCGTCGCGATCGGCCGACCCTCCTCCAGCACGAGGAAGTGCGCCCGCCGCTCGTCGAGGTCCCCCGGCCCGAGCGCGCGGCGGGCCTGGCGGCGCTCCTCCTCAGCGGCCTCGGGTGGGAAGCCGAACGCCTCGATCGCGACCTCCGCCGCCGCCCGGCGATCCTCGGCCGTCGCGGTCGCGCGGATCTCGAGCGTGGACGGCCGGGCCGCGGGCGGGACGGTCAGGACCATCGCGTCGGACGGGTGCGTCTCGAGGTCCATGCCGAGGGCGACCAGGCGCTCGATGAGGTCGGCGGGGGTCGCCGACCATCCGACGCTCCACGCGGCCGCGTCGCGCCCGCGCCCGGCGACCAGCGCGCGAACCTCCGCGACCGCCGCGGCGACCTCGCCGGGGCGCAGCCGGACGCGCCGGACCGTCGCCGACCACCAGTGCCCGCCCTCCGCGAGCGTCAGCACGAAGCGTGGATCCTCCAGGCGCTCGTCGGCCGGGCCGAGCGGGATGAACGCCTCGGGGTCCTCCGCGAACCGGAGGAGACGGGGAGGGGGAGCCACGGTCGCGTCGTCCAGGGGCCGGAGGCGGAGGGGTTCAGCCCTCGGGCTGGTCAGGGCCGGCGACCTCGCGGATGAACGCCAGGGTTCGCTCGAAGATCCCGGGCGCATCGTGGTCGAGCGTCGCCACGTGGAAGGAGCGGGCCAGGCGCACCAGGTCCTTGTGGGCGCTGCCGGCGCGGGCGGCCACCAGGCGCGAGTTCGCTGGATCGACCGTGTGGTCCTCCGCGGACGAGAACAGAAGCAGGGGTGCCGTCACCCGCGGCAGCTCCCGCTCGACGGTTCGCAGGAACGACGACAGCGACGCCAGCGTGGCGGTCGGAAGGCGCTCGTTGCAGATCTCGTCCTGTCCGGGCTTCGCGATGTCGTTGCCGACGCCCCTCACGCTCGGCCGCGCGAACTTCAGCACCGGTGCGGCGAGGAGGCGAGGGTCGCGGACGTACGGGTTGATCGCGACCACCCCCGCGAAGCGCGCCGGCTGCATCGCGGCAAGGTGCAGCGCGAGCCCCCCGCCCATCGACAGCCCGACCAGGATCGTGGCGCGGCACCGGGACCCGAGGTCGTCGGCCGCCGCCAGGGCCTCGCGTTCCCAGTCGATCCAGTCGGCCGAGGCGAGGTCGTGCCAGTCGTCGGTGCCGTGGCCGGGGAGGCGGGGGCCGGCGACCGAGACGCCGTGCGCCGCCAGCCACTCGCCCATGGGGCGCAGGGACGCCGGGGATCCCGAGAAGCCGTGCAGCAGCAGCGCCCCGACCGGCCCGGCGTCGATGCGGAAGGGCTCCGCGCCGGGGCGGACGGTCCCGCTCATCTGCGGGAGGGATTCCGGAAGAGGGTGGTGAACAGGTACAGCGAGAACACCCCGGCCGCCGCGATCATCACGACCAGGATCACCAGGTACGTCCACTCCAGCAGACCCGAGATGGCGAGCATGTGGCCTCGTTTCCCTCCTCGCGCGAACGCCCTGTAGTCTATAGCCGTCGAGCCAGCCTCTCCGGCGGGACCTCGGGGAAGGAGGCGCCGTGTTCTGGTGGCTGATGAAGTTCGTGGTCCTCGGCCCGTTCCTGCGCCTGACGTTCCGCCCGAGGGCGGAGGGGCTCGAGCACATCCCGGCCGACGGCCCGGCCCTGCTGGTGGCGAACCACCTGTCCTTCCTCGACGACCTGCTGCTGCCGCTGGTGATCCCCGGGCGGAAGGTCGTGTTCCTCGGCAAGGCCGAGTACTTCGAGAAGTGGTACCTGCGCTGGTTCTACAGGGGTGCCAACGTGATCCCGGTCCGCCGGGGTGGCGGGTCGGCCTCCGAGGCGGCGCTGCGAGCCGGCATCGAGGCGCTGCGTGGGGGCAAGCTCGTCGGGATCTTCCCCGAGGGGACGCGCTCGCCCGACGGCCGCCTGTACCGGGGCAAGACCGGGGTGGCGCGCATGGTGCTCGAGGCGAGGGTGCCGGTGATCCCGGTCGGCATCGTCGGGACGTTCGAGTCCCTTCCCTACGACCGCCGCGTGCCGAGGCCCGGGCGCGTCACGCTCCGGTTCGGCCAGCCGCTCACGTTCGCACGGTTCCACGATGCGCCGACCGACCGGTTCGCCCTCCGGAGCGTCACCGACGAGATCATGTACGAGATCATGAGCCTGTCCGGCCAGGAGTACGTCGACGAGTACGCAACGCGCGTGAAGGCCCAGATCGAGCGGGGCGAGCGCGAGCCGGGTGGCCCGTCGCCGGAGGCAGCCGGTGGCCCCGTGATCGCGCTCGACGATCCTCGTGCCGACGCCGAGTCGCCCGCGCGCCGCGACCGCCCGGAGGGCCCGATCTCCTGACCTCCGATCCACGCGGGCGACGGCCGGCGGCACGCGACCGACGCTCCCTTGCGCTGTCGGCGCTCCCGAGCGTAGCGTCGGAGCAATCGAGAAAGGGGGATGCCGTGGCGCAGATCGGGTTCGAGACGCCCACGGGTGCCGCTCAGACGCCGGCCAAACCCCTGGAGGTGCAGCTTCCGCCGACGCCGCTCGGCAACCCGGCCCCGCTGGGACTTCTCGGGTACGGGATGTCCACCGTGCTCCTCAGCCTCGCGAACGCCGGTGTGTACGACCTCGGCACCATGATCCTGGCGATGGCCGTGTTCTTCGGCGGCATTGCCCAGCTGGTCGTCGCCATCATGGCGTTCCGTCGCGGGGAGACGTTCGCGGTGACGGCCTTCGGCGGGTACGCGTTCCTGTGGCTCACGTTCGCGTTCCTGCTGATCGGCCAGCAGCACGGATGGTGGCCGGTGGCGAACTCCGCGACGGCTGTCGGATGGTACCTGTTCGTGTGGGCGGTCTTCAGCCTCGGCATGATGCTGGGCTCGTTGGTCGCCCCCCGGGTGCTCACCTACGTGCTGGCGCTCACCGTGTTGCTCCTGCTGCTCCTTGCGGTGGCGTACTGGGCGGGGAGCACCACGATCACGAAGGTCGCCGGGTGGGAGGGCATCGTGACCGGGGCATCGGCCATGTACGCGGCGTTCGCCTTCCTGCTGAACGAGGCGCTCGGTCGCACCGTACTGGCGGTGGGGAAGCCTGTGGTCTCGGCCGCCGGAGGGTGAGCCGCGGGGAGGATGTGGCGAGGTGCCCGTAGCGGGGCCGTCGCGGCAGCCGGCCGACCGACGCCGGGCGTTCCCGCGAGCGGGCGACGGGAAGGGGAGGAGGACACCCATGGCCATGACAGCGCCTGCGCCTGCGGTCGACCGCGTGGTGGTCGACCGCTACACCGACATCGTGGGGCCGAGCAACGAGATGCTCGGGCCGGTCAGGGATGGGGGGCGGATCGAGTACCTCACCGTCCCGGGCTGCTGGGGGCCGATGATCACGCCGTCGATCCGCAGCGGCCACGAGGTCACGCTGCCGGTCAGGGTCGAGGGGGCCGCGGCCGGCGACGCCGTCGCCCTGCACATCGAGACGCTCGAGCAGACCTCGCGTGCGACGACCTCGGGCACCCACACCGGCTGGGACGGGCACTACCTCTCCGATCCGTTCGTCGCGGGGATCTGCCCGACCTGCCGCGACGCCGGCCGGCACTTCCTCTACCCAGACACCTACCTCGAGGGAACCGGGGACGGTGCCGTGAAGTGCGTCGTCTGCCACGGCGAGGTCAACCCCTTCCACATGATCGAGGCGTACACGATGGTCTTCGACGACCCGAAGGGGATCGGGGTCACGGTGTCGAAGGAGCGGGCCGAGGAGATCGCGCGGAGCGCCCGGGAGTGGAACGCGCTGACGGAGCACTCGACCCAGCACCCGATCTCCGCCCTGGCGAGGGCCGACCTCGTCGGGGTGATGACGCGCTGCCGCATCTCGGCCGAGAACCTCGGCTCGATCCCGGCGATCGACCTGCCGAGCTCGCACAACTGCGGCGACTTCGGCGCGTTCCTCGTCGGCGCCGAGCACGAGTTCGCCGTCACCGAGGAGCAGCTCGAGCTGCGGACCGACGTGCACATGGACGTCGACTCGGTCCGCCAGGGGAGCGTCGTGATCGTCCCGTCGAAGGTCGAGGGGGCCGGCATCTACGCCGGCGACGTGCACGCGATGATCGGCGACGGAGAGATCGCCGTGCACACCACCGACATCGCGGCCCGCCTGGTCGTCCGCGTCGAGGTCGTCAAGGGCCTCGAGCTCGACGGCCCGATCCTGCTGCCCCCGGCCGAGGACCTGCCGTTCCTCTCCCGTCCGTTCACGGCCGAGGAGGTCGCGCGCGGCCGGGCGCTCGCCGAGGCGAACCGCACGAGCCTGGAGGGCCCGGTCCTGCCGATCCAGGTGCTCGGGTCGGGGCCGTTCATCAACGCGGCCGTCGACAACGCGGTCGCGCGGGCGGCGAAGCTGCTCGGGATGAGCCAGGACGAGGTGAAGAACCGGGGCACGATCGCGGGGGCGGCCGAGATCGGACGGCTGCCGGGGTTCGTGCAGCTGAACCTCATGGTCCCGCGGGAGCGGCTGGAGCGCCTGGGGATCCTGCACCTGGTCGAGGCGCAGTACGGGGCGCCGGCCGGCTGGTGAGGGTCGAGGTCGAGCTGCGGGGGTCACTCGCCGGGCGAGCCGGCTTGGCGCTGCCCGGCGGGCGTGGCCGCCTGGACCTCGCCGAAGGGTCGACGGTGGCGAGGCTGGCCGGGGTGCTCGGCCTGCCGCCCGGCGGGGTCGTGTTCGTCGTGAACGGGGCCGCCGCGACCGGCGGGACGGCGCTCGCCGACGGCGATCGCGTGCAGGCGTTCCCGATGGCGGCGGGGGGTTGAGGGCGGGGCGGCTACCCGACGTCCTCGTCCGTCCCCGCGTCCTCGTCCGCCCATCCCAGGGCGCGCTCGACGGCCCGGCGCCACGCCGCGTGGCGGGCGCCGGCCGTCGCGACATCGCCGGGCTCGAAACGGCGATCGCTCGCCCACAGGGTCGCGAGCTCGCCGGTGGAGCCCCAGATCCCGGTCGCGAGTCCCGCGAGGTGCGCGGCGCCCATCGCGGTGGTGTCGGCGACGGCCGAGCGCTCGACGGGCGTCCCGAGCAGGTCGGCCTGCAGCTGGAGCAGCAGGTCCATGGCGCTCGCGCCCCCATCGGCCCGCAGCACCGAGATCGGCAGCGCCGCGTCGGCCCGCATCGCGTCGACGACGTCGCGGGTCTGGTGGGCGATCGCCTCGACGGCCGCTCGCACGATGTGCGCGCGGGTCGTCCCGCGGGTGAGACCGACGATGGTGCCGCGTGCGTGCGGATCCCACCAGGGCGCCCCGAGGCCGGTCAGCGCGGGGACGAAGAAGACGCCGCCGGCGTCGGGCACCGAGGCGGCGAGCGGCCCGGCCTCGTCGGCCCGCGCGATGAGGCCGAGCCCGTCGCGCAGCCACTGGATCGCCGCCCCCGCGACGAACACCGATCCCTCCAGGGCGTATGCGGGCTCCGCGCCCGCGGAGCAGGCGACGGTGGTGAGCAGGCCGTGCGACGAGGCCGGCGCCTCGGCGCCGGTGTGCAGCAGGACGAACGCGCCGGTTCCGTAGGTGCTCTTGGCGTCGCCGGGCGCGAAGCAGGCCTGTCCGAAGAGCGACGCCTGCTGGTCGCCCGCGATCCCGGCGATCGGCACGGCGGCGCCGAGGAACGCGTCGGGGTCGGTCGTCCCGACGACGTGCGCCGAGGGGACGACCTCCGGGAGGACGGCCGCCGGCACCCCGAGCAGCGCCAGCAGGTCCGCGTCCCACGCCATCCGCCGGATGTCGAAGAGCAGCGTGCGCGAGGCGTTCGTGCGATCGGTCGCGTGGACCCGGCCGCCGGTCATCCGGGCGACCAGGTACGCGTCGACCGTTCCGAACGCGAGGCGCCCGGCGGCCGCGGCCCCCGCGGCGCCCTCCACGTTCGCGAGCAGCCAGGCGAGCTTGGTGCCGGAGAAGTAGGGGTCGAGGACCAGGCCGGTCCGCTCGCGGACCAGGCCCTCGTGGCCTGCCTCGCGCAGCTCGCGGCAGCGGCCGGACGTGCGGCGGTCCTGCCAGACGATCGCCGGGTGGACCGGCCGAAGGGTGGCGCGGTCCCACAGCACGGTCGTCTCCCGCTGGTTCGTGATGCCGAGGGAGGCGAGATCTCGGGCGGAGGCCCCGGCCGTCGCGAGCGCGTCGCGAGCGGAGTCCTCGGTCGCGCGCCACCAGTCCTCGGGGTCGTGCTCGACCCAGCCGGGACGCGGAAAGCGCTGCGCGAACTCGCGGTAGGCGTGCGCGCGGACGGCGCCCCGCTCGTCGACGAGCAGGGCGCGGACCCCGGTGGTCCCGGCGTCGATCGACAGGACCAGCGCCATCGCGCGAAGGGTAGCAGGGCCGGCCTTCGGGTCCGCGGGGCCGTCTCCGTAGAATGGCGCTATGGGGAGGATCGGGATCCTCACCGGGGGCGGGGACTGTCCCGGACTGAATGCGGTCATCCGGGCCGTCGTGCGCACGGCGGTCGGGTATCACGGCGATGTGGTCCTCGGGTTTCGCAACGGGTGGCGCGGAGTGCTGGACGCGGCCGCGACCGAGCTGACGCCGGAGGGGACCCGCGGGATCCTCCACCGCGGGGGAACGATCCTCGGAACCTCGCGGATCGACCCCTTCCGCGAGGCGGGTGGCGTCGAGGCCGTGGGGGATGCCCTCGCCCTGCTCCGTCTCGACGGGCTGATCGTGGTCGGGGGCGAGGGGACGCTCGCCGCCGCCGTGCGGGTCGCCGAGGCGGGGGTGAACGTCGTCGGGATCCCGAAGAGCATCGACAACGACATCGCCGGCACCGACGCGACGTTCGGCTTCGACACCGCCGTGCAGATCGCGACCGACGCGATCGACCGGCTGCACTCGACGGCCGAGAGCCACCACCGCGTGATGGTGGTCGAGACGATGGGACGGCACACGGGGTGGATCGCGCTGTCGGCGGGGATCGCCGGTGGCGCGGACGTGATCCTGATCCCCGAGGAGCCGTTCGACGTCGACGCCGTCGGCCACCACCTGAAGAGCCGCTACGCGAGCGGTCACCCCTTCTCGATCGCGGTCGTCGCGGAGGGCGCCATGCCGAAGGAGGGGACGATGCCGGCGCCGGTCTACGAGCCCGACGCGTTCGGCCGCCCTCGCCTCGGGGGCATCGGAGCCGTGGTCGCGCGCGAGATCGAGGCGAGAACGGGGTTCGAGACGCGCGTGACGATCCTCGGGCACGTCCAGCGCGGCGGCTCCCCGACGGCGCACGACCGGGTGCTGGCCACCCGGTTCGGCGTCGCCGCCGCCGACCTCGCGGCGGGCGGGCGATGGGGCCGCATGGTGGCCCTGCGCGGGGACGACGTGACCTCGGTGCCGCTGGACGCCGACGCGGTCCGGGTGCGGCCGGTGCCGCCGCGCCTCGCCGAGCTGGCGGAGATCTTCTTCGGGTGAGGTCGGCCGACGGCCTGTAGTACGGTGGCCTGGTGCGGATCGGCATCCTCACCGGCGGGGGCGACGTCCCCGGGTTGAACGCCTGCATCAAGGCCGTGGTGAACCGGGTGCTGGACGACGGGAACCGGGTCACCGGGATCCGCCGCGGCTGGGCGGGACTGTTCGAGTGCAACCCCGACGACCCGGCGTCGATCGCCGCCCTGACGGTCGAGCTCGACCACGCGACGGTTCGGACGATCGACCGGACCGGGGGCACGACGCTCCACACCTCGCGCACCAATCCCGAGAGGGTGAGGCCGTCGGAGGTGCCGGCGTTCCTCCGGGCGCCCGACATGGGAGAGGAGCCGCGCGACTACACGGACCACGTGCTGCGAGTGCTCGAGCGGCTCGGCATCGAGGCGCTGATCCCGATCGGCGGGGACGACACGCTCTCATACGCGCTGCGGCTGCACCACGAGGGGGTCCCGATCGTCGCGATCCCAAAGACGATGGACAACGACGTCCACGGCACGGACTACTGCATCGGGTTCTCGACGGCCGTCACCCGCAGCGTGGGGTTCATCCACCAGCTCCGGACGAGCGCCGGCTCGCACGAGCGCATCGCGGTCGTGGAGGTGTTCGGGCGCTACAGCGGCGAGACCTCACTGGTCTCCGCGTACCTGTCGGGGGTCGACCGGGCGATCATCTCCGAGATCCCCTTCGACATCGAGCGGCTCGCGCGCATGCTCGTCGAGGACAAGCGGTCGAACCCCAGCAACTACGCGATGATGACGATCTCCGAGGGGGCGACGCTCGGTGAAGGGAGCCTCGTGCAGGCGGGGCCGGTGGATGCGTACGGCCACCGCAAGCTCGGCGGCATTGGCCAGGTGACCGGCGAGCTGCTGAAGGAGCTGACCGGTGAGGGCATCGTCTACCAGCAGCTCGGCTACCTGATGCGCTCGGGGAACCCCGACTCCCTGGACCTGATGGTCGCGATCAACTTCGCGGTCATGGCGGCCGACCTCGCCGTCGACCGCTCGTTCGGCCGGATGGTCGCGCTCCGCAACGGCATCTACACCAACGTCCCGCTGACCGTCACGAAGGAGGGCGCGAAGCGAGTGAACGTCGCGGAGCTGTACGACGTGGAGCAGTACCGCCCGAAGGTCCGCCACGTCGACGGCCAGCCGATGTTCCTGTCGTAGCGGGGCGGAGACCCGGGCGGCCTCGGCCACCGGCCGTTCGAGGTGCCTCACCTATACTGCCCGTGTGCCCCGGCCCATCGACCTCCGCTCGGACACCGTCACCAAGCCCTCCGAGGCGATGCGGAGCGCAATGGCGGCCGCCGAGGTCGGCGACGACTGGTACGGCGACGACCCCTCCGTGAACCGGCTGCAGGAGCGCGCCGCCGAGGTCACCGGCACGGAGGCTGCGCTGTACGTGGCCACCGGGACCATGGCGAACCAGATCTCGCTGCACGTCCAGACCCATCCCGGCCAGTTCGTCGTCTGCCCGCGCGAGGCGCATGTTGGCAGCACCGAGGTCGTCTCCTCGGCGCTGCTGTCGGGCTTGGCGTTCGTCCATGTTCCCTGGGGGCCGGACGGGTACGCGACGGCCGAGGGGTTCCGGGCGGCGCTCGAGCCCGACCCGTTCGACGTCGACGTCGCCGGCCTGGTCGCCGTCGAGCAGACCCACCAGGTGGGCGGCGGCGTCGTGACGCCGCGGAGCGAGATGGCCGCGATCGCCGCCGAGGCGCACGCGGCCGGGTTCCGTGTCCACATGGACGGCGCGCGGCTGTTCAACGCCGCCGCCGCGGCCGGGGTCCCGGCCACCGCGTTCGCCGAGCACGCCGACACGCTGATGTTCTGCCTGTCGAAGGGGCTCGGTGCGCCGATCGGCTCGGTGATCTGCGGCGATGCGGCCTTCATCCGCGAGGCGAAGCGGGCGCGCGTGCTGCTGGGCGGCGCGTGGCGGCAGGCTGGCATCATGGCGGCCGCCGGCCTGATCGCGCTGGAGGAGGGGCCGAAGCGCCTGCACGAGGACCACGAGCACGCGCGGCTGCTGGCCGAGGGCATCGCCGCGATCGACTCGGCGTTCGTCGATCCCCGGCGCGTGCAGACCAACATCGTGTTCGTGGACACGGCGCCGCTCTGGATGCGGCCGTGGGAGGTGCTGGAGCGCCTGCGCGACGAGGGGATCCTCGTGAACGTCGTCGCCGGCCGGGTCCGGCTGGTCACCCACGTCGACGTGACGCGCGAGGACGTCGAGGGGACCGTGTCGGCCTGGGCCAAGCTCGCCGCCGAGGCGGCTGGCCGCGCTCGGGGCTGAGGCCGCCGCCGGGGGAGCGATGGGCGTCTTCGGGCCCCGCCACCCGGCCGCGATCGCGGCGCGAATCCCGCCCGGCCAGCGACTGGTCAAGACCTGGCCTGTGCTGCACGTTGGCGG
>JAJYHN010000116.1 GCA_021784765.1 Actinomycetes bacterium | reverse complement strand
CGCGCCCCCCGCCTCCCGCCAGTCGGCGGCCAGGCCGGGCGCCGGCGGCTCGGGCAGGGACGCGAGCGCCGAACGCGCGTGCAGCGCCAGCGCCAGCTCCTCCCGGCAGGCCGCGCACGCAGCCACGTGGGCCTCGACGGCGCGCGCCTCGGTGACCGGGGCCTCGCCGTCGAGGTAGGCGGCGAGGAGCTCGTCGTCGGGGTGGCCGTGGGCCTGCGGGCTGTGGGGATCGTCGGTCATCGGCGTTCCAGGGGGCTCGTGGGGTTCGACGCGGACGGGGCCGCGCGGGGTTCCCCGGCGAGGATCCTTCCGAGGGCGACGCGGCCGCGGTGGAGCCGGGACTTGACGGTGCCGACCGGGATGCCGAGCGCGGCGGCGACCTCGTCGACCGGGATGCCCTGCGCGTCGTGCAGCACCAGGACCGCCCGAAACTCGGGCGCGACGGCGAGCAGCGCCCGCTGCACGTCGACGGCCGCGGCCATGCGGTCGCCGGGGTCGCCGGCGGGCGGAGGCTCGGGCAGCACCTCGTGGGGGACCGGCTCCCGCCCGCGACGGCGCAGGATGTCGTAGCAGGCGTTCACCGCGATGCGGTGCAGCCAGGTGGAGAACGCCGCGTCCTCTCGGAACCGGTCGAGGTTGCGGTAGCAGGCGAGGAACGCCTCCTGCGCGGCGTCCCGGGCATCTTCCTGCCGACCGAGCATGCGGTACGTGAGGGCGTGGACCCGCCGCTCGTGCCGGGAGATCAGCTCGGCGAAGGCGGCGTGGTCGCCGGCCCGGGCCCGGTGCACGAGGTCGCGATCGGACGGGTCGGGGCCGGGGGCGGCGGTGGAGCCGGTCATCGGTGAGCGGAGTCTAGCGGCGCGGCCCGGTGGGGACGACGGCCTCGCCCTCAGATCGACGAGGGCGCCTCCTCGTCGGTGGCGTGCTGCTCGGTCAGCCCCTTCAACGGGCCGATGCGCCCGAGCACCAGGGTGTGTGCCCGAACGACCACCGTCGCGATCGCCGCCTGGCCGTTCGCGCTGATCCGGAGCGCGGTGACCTTCGCGCCGTAGCCGGCCGCCGCCGCGGCCTGCTTCGCCGCCTGTGCGGCGAGCGGAAGGCTATGGTCGTTCACCCAGCTGTTGGCCGCGGCCTGCGCGGCCGCCTTGGCGGAGTCCTCCGCGTGGATCTGCGCGCGGATGACCTGCCCGCCCTCCTCGACCGTCAGGATCAGCAGGGCGAAGACCAGCACGATCCGGACCAGGTAGCCGACCAGGATGCCTCGCTCGTCCCGGTGCAGGTCGCGCGCGATCGAACGGGCCGGCCTCATCGCGCTCGATGCCTCCCCCGGTAGCCGATCCCTGCGAGCTCCGTCACCATGGACAGCTCCTCCACCCCGAGCAGCATCGCCAGGAGCCCGAAGGCGCCGACTCCGGCCGCGACCCCGAGCACCACCTGCGCCAGCTCGACCAGCGTGCGTCCCCCGTCGAAGGCCGCCGCCAGGCCCGAGGAGACCCCGAGCGCCGCGGCTCCGGCTGCCGCGGCCGCCACCAGCATGCGTGCGAGCGAGGCCGTGATCCGCCGGCCGTCGACGCGCGAGAGCCGCCGCCGCAGCAGCGCCACGGCGACGACGCTCCCGAACGCGTACGTGACGGCAAACCCCAACGCCAGACCCTCCACGCCGAGGTATCGGTACAGGATCACGTTGGCTACAGCCCCGATCGCCGTCCCGCCGAGGTTGATCAGCGCCGGCGTCCGCGTGTCCTGCATGGCGTAGAAGGCCCGAAGGAACAGCTGGAAGGCCGAGAACGGCAGCAGGGCGATCCCGAACGCGACGAGCGTGCCGGCGAGCAGGTGGGTGTCGACCCCGGTCACCCGCCCGTGCTCGAAGAGCAGGCGGACGGCGGGCCCCGCGAGCGCCATCGTGCCGAGCGCCGAGGGCAGGATGATGAACCCCATCGACCGGACGCCGCGCGAGAGCAGCGAGCGGAAGCCGTCGAGGTCGCGCTCGACCCACCGCGACGACATCGCCGGAAGAAGGGCGGTGAACACCGAGACGACGAAGACCGCGAACGGCAGCTGGAAGAAGATGTAGGCGTACGAGTAGACGGTGTAGTCGCCGGTCAGGTGGTTCGAGAGCACGATCACGACGAGGTAGCCGAGCTGGCTCGTCAGCACGTAGACCAGGACCCAGCCAGACAGGCGCACGATGCGGCGGAGGGCCTCGTCGTGCAGGTCGAGGGCTGGCCGCCACCGGAACCCCGTGGCGCGCAGGGCGGGGAGCAGGGCGACCGTCATCACGATCACCCCGAGGGTCGTGCCGCCGGCCAGCACCCACCGCTCGGTCGCGGACAGGGTGGCCGGGGTGACATGGGCGCCGCGCGCGAGCATCGCGAACGCCGCCATGGCGGCGATCGCGACGACGTTGTTCAGGATCGGGGCGAACATCGGCGCCGCGAACCTCCGATGGGCATTCAGCAGCGCGGTCCAGACGGCGCCGAGCCCGTAGAAGATCAGCTGGGGCATGAACACGAGCAGGAACGGGACGGCGAGAGCCCGGTACGCGGCGAGCCCCTGCGGCCGCGCGTGCAGCGTGTACAGGTGGATGATCGGGTCGGCCGCCGCCATGGCGGCCGCGCAGGCGAGGACCAGCACCACCGTGACGGCCGTGATCACGGTGCGGGCCGACTCCCATGCCGCCTCGCGGCCACGTGACTCGAGCCACTCCACGAAGACCGGCACGAACGTCGAGGAGAGGACCCCGCCGAGCACCAGGTCGTAGACGATGTTCGGCGTGGTGTTCGCGACGTTGTAGGCGTCGGCGAGGCGGCTCGCGGTGAGGCCGAGGGCCCAGGCGGTCGCGATGACCCGCAGGAGCCCCGTCAGGCGCGACAGCGCGGTCCCGACCGACATCACGACGGTGTGCCGGGCCAGCGAGGCGGTCGTGTCCGCGGATGTCAGGCCGTCCGCCGAGGGAGGAACCTCCTTCCCCACCATGCCAGCAGGAACAGGGCCGCCCCGATCGTGAACACGAGCGCGACGCGATTGTAGGCGGTGGAGCGGACGATCATCTGCGCCGAGGCGATCGTCGTCGGCGTGGATGATCGGGTCTGCAGCAGCACCTCGAGCGGGAAGCGGCCGGTGGTCTCCGCGCGCACGCTGAAGGTCACCGTGCGGTCGCCGGGCGGCAGCACCAGGTCATGGACGTTCCCGCGGACGAACGTGAGCCGGCGGTTCGCCTGCAGCACGATCCGGAGGCGCACCGGATAGGGGCTCGCGTTGCGCACGGGGATCGGGATCACCCCGCGCAGCGAGGTGAGCGTGACGAGCTTGCCGTCCACGGGGGCCTGGACGCCACGGTAGACGCGCTGGATCGCCGAGGTCACCGCGCCGATGTAGCTCACGCCGAGGTCGGGGGAGGTGAGGGCGGCGGATCCCTCGGCGAGGTACAGGTCCTGCCCGAGCGCGACGGTCATCCGTTCAGGGACGGCGACCGCCTGCGCGAACTGCGCGAGCGCCGCTCGCGCGGAGAGCAGCCGGTGCACGAACGCCGGCGGGAACTGAAGGGCCGGCGGCTGGCGGGGGATCGACTCGGCCACCTTCGGCTCGGCGATCGCGGCGAGGGCCGAGGCGGAGGTCGTTCGGAGCCAGGGAGAGGCGCCGACCAGCGAGGCGAACGCGCCGAAGAAGGCCGGCGGGTAGGAAGGCTGCTCGGGGAAGACGATCGCGGCCCCCCGGCCGGCCGTGCCGGGGAACTCGAAGTACTCGGCCGCGAGCTCGCCGAGCGTCGCATGCGCGGCGAGGACCGACTGCTCGGGCGCGTACCCTCCGGCGATCGACGCGACGTTCGGATCGGGAGCGACCGCAGCGATGCCGCCGCCCCCGGGAAGGGCCAGGCGCGCGACCGGCAGCGGGCGGCCCGTCGGGCCGGCGGGCGCCGAGACCGTGCCCGGGTTCAGCAGCAGCACGCTCGCGCCGAGCCGCGCCAGCTTGGCCGCCGTGGGGCCGTCGATCGAGGACCCGAGGGGCCGGGCCACCGCGGCCGACGGCTCGACGCCGAGGTCGTCCTTCACGACCGACCGGCCGAGCTCGGCCAGCGTCTTCGACTCCTTGCCGAGTCCCGAGGCGATCAGGGCTCGCAGGTCGGCGTCGCCGTAGGGCAGCGCCGAGAGCTCGACGCCGGGGCGGCGAACGATCGTGCGGAGCGTCGACAGCAGCGCTGCGGCGTCCCGGCTGGGCCCGGTGCCGGAGCGAACCCGCACGGTCGTGCCTGCGCGCTCGATCCGGTAGCCGCGGGCCATCCGCCC
>JAJYHN010000038.1 GCA_021784765.1 Actinomycetes bacterium | reverse complement strand
AGGACCTCGAGCTGATCGCGCCGTTCGAGCCGATGCCCCTGTACGACGTGCTGGCCCGCCGGGGCTTCGAGCACGTCGCACGGCCGCTCGGCGATGGCGCCGGTTTCGCCGTCACGTTCCGCCGCGCCGGGCACGCCTGACGATGCCGGCACCACGTCCCGGCGGTCAGCGGCAGCGCGTGGCACAGCGGCGTTGTCGTGCGCCCGGACGAGGCGATCGACAGCATGTGCCTCCCCCTCACCGGACTCTTCGCCGAGACGGTCCGGCCGTCGGACGGCTCGGCCGTCGAGGTCAACCTGGTCGGCCGCGAGGGCCTGTCGGGGATCGCCGTCGCCCTCGGCGCCGGCAGCGTCCCGCTCGAGACGATCACGGTCGTGCCGGGGCGTTCCTCCGGGCTCCGGCCGGGGCTCGGGATCCGGAAGAGGGCCGTCCGGGTAGGCTGCAGGCACCGGGTTTCGACGGCGGCCTGTGGGACGGGTTCACGCGCCGCTACGCTGGGGCGATGGAACCGCGGCAGCGTCGCACCGGTTCGGCTCCGTCCGCGCCGCCCCCGGCCGGGACGCGGTTCTCGACCCTGCGCGAGGGATCGCTGCACGCCGCCCTGAAGGCCCGCTACCTGGACGCCGGATCGGTCGCGGAACGGGAGGTCGACGGCTTCGTGGTGGACGTCGTTCGTCCCGTCGGGCTGGTCGAGGTCCAGACGGCGAGCGTCGCCTCGATCCGGGGCAAGCTCGAGCGGCTCGTCGCAGCCCACCCGGTGCTGCTCGTGCATCCAGTCGCGATCGAGCGCTGGCTCGTGCGTGTCGGCGAGGGCGGCGAGCTTCTCGGCCGTCGCCGCTCGCCGAAGCGCGGCCTGCCGCTGGACGCGTTCGACGAGCTGGTGAGCGTCGCGCCGCTCATCGGCCACCCGAACCTCGCCGTGGACCTCGTGCTGATCCGCGAGGAGGAGGTCCGCGGACCGGTCCCGCCTGGCGCCCGCTACCGGTATCCCCGGACGTGGTGGCGCATCGACCGGCGGCTGCTCGAGGTGATCGACACCTGGCGGATCGCGTCACCGTCCGACCTGGTGCGGCTGCTGCCGGCCGGGCTTCCCGACCCGTTCACGTCGGCCGACATCGTCGCGGCCACCCGCCGACAGCGACGGCTCGCGATGCGCGCGGTCTACACGCTGGAGAAGGCCGGGGCCGCCCGCCGGGTCGGCCGGAGCGGGCGGCATGTCGCGTACCGGCTGGGTCCGGACCTCCCGTCGTGACCGTGGCCGCTCGCGGCTACGGGCGCAGGGTGCCGGCGAAGACCTGCCAGGCGAGCAGCGTCTTTGCGAACAGGCTCAGCAGCATGTACACGCGTTCGCCGTGCAGGTAGTCGCGCCAGGCGCCGGTGCGGCGGTACTGCAGGACCATGTTGATCGCGAAGACGTTGAACGAGACGAAGAGCGACACGAAGATCGCGATCACGAAGCCCGGGATCGCGGCCGCGCCGGGATCGGTCGCCGCCGTCAGCAGCGCGGCGGCGATGACGATCCAGGGCACCGCTCCCACCATGGACCCGGACACGAAGTGCAGCCACTGCGGCCGCTGCCGGCCCTCGTTGGCCGCCTCCATGCTCCAGCCGAACAGGTTCATGGCCACGTTCGCGCCGAAGATCGCGATCAGAGTGCCGATCTCCTGGATGCCGCTCAGCGTGGCGATCACGACGATCATGAGGCTCGACGAGACGGCGTACTCGATCCACCTGGCCGGGTTCTGGCCCCGGGCGAGGTGTCGCTCGTACCAGCGGCGCGCGGGGAACGCGAGCGTCGCATGGGCGAGCGCGCTGGCCAGGAAGAAGAGGGCGACTGCCGGACCGATCGGCAGCTCGAAGACGGCCCGCTGCGCCGGGACGAGGGTGCGCGTGGCCGCGTCGAACGTCAGGTAGCTGCTGACGACGGGCGCGGTGACGATCGGGTTGCGGGCGAACGACAGGGCCAGGATGAGCCCGAACTGCAGGGCGTGGAGGATGCCCAGCACGGCGTTCCAGCGGAACAGGCTGGCCGAACGCTCGGCAGGAATGGACGGCGATCGGTCGGGGATCGCCGCGGCGGCGATGGACATGCTCGGGGTCCTCGTGTGGTGGGCTCCAGAAAGGACGCCCCTGAGCATAGTTCGCGCCCGCGGCCCCCGTGGATGGGTGGCGCCGTGCGATCGCGCCCGTTGCGAGACGGCCCGGGCAGCCGCCTGCCGCTCACGCGGGGGGCACCATCCGCAGCGCCCTACAGGTCGAGCGTCCGGCGCACGAGCGAGGCGAGCGACGTCGACTCGAGGTCCGAGAGGTGGGCGAGCTGCATCGTGCAGCTGAAGCCGTCCATGACGACCGGCCCGTCTCCCGGGTCCACCGCCTCCCGGAGGCGCGGTAGCCATTGCTCCTCGCCGATCCGGCGCGAGATCGCCTCGTGGTCCGCCGCGTACCCGAACGAGCCCGCGAGCCCGCAGCAGCCGGCGTCGAGGATCTCCGGGACGTACCCGAGACGCTCGAGGAGCGCCCGGTCGGCGCCGGGCAGGCCCGCGGCGCGGCCCTGGCAGTGCGGGTGGACGAGGACGTGCGGCCGGTCGGGCGCCGCCGCGCGGCTGCCCTCCCCTTCGGCGCGCCGCGCGACGAGGGCCTCGAACCCGGGCGCGGCGAGGAGGTGCTCGGCGGGGCTGCGCGCGAGCGAGGCGAGGCGTGCCGCCCGGGGGTCGCGCCACAGCAGGGCCGGGAGCTCGTCGCGGAAGGAGGAGAGGCAGCTCGGCTCGGCCACCACGACCGGGACGCCGCGCGCGGTCCAGGGCTCGAGCACGTCGAGCAGGTCCCCGAGCGTCCGCCGGGCGAGGCCGAGCATCCCGGCGTCGTAGAGGGTGCGGCCGCAGCAGGCCCAGCGTGCGGGAACCGCCACACGTTCGCCGGCCGCTTCGAGGACGACCACCAGGTCTTCCACGACGCCGGGGCGGAAGGCGTCGCAGAACGTGTCGGGCCAGACGACGACGGTGGCGTCCTCGCGGTCCGCGTGCGCGGACGCCGCTGCGCTTCGGCGGAAGGCGCGCGGTGCCAGGTGAGGCGCCGGGCGTGCCGTCGTGAGCCCCGCGGCCCGCCGGGCAAGCGTCCCGAGCCCCGGTGCACCGAGGACGGCGTTCGCGAGGCGCGGCACGCGCGTCCCGAACCGGAGCGCCCACGGCAGCAGCCCGAACGCGTACATCGAGCGGGGGCGCAGCCGGCCGCGGTAGTAGCGAGAGAGGAACTCGGCCTTGTAGCCGGCCATGTCGACGTGCGTGGGGCAGTCCGTCGCGCAGCCCTTGCACGAGAGGCACAGGTCGAGCGCGGCGCGCACGTCCTCGTTGCGCCAGGTCGTCGGCGTCACCTCGCCCTGGAACAGCTCGACGAGGAGCTTCGCGCGTCCCCGGGTCGAGTGGCGCTCGTCGCGGGTCGCGCGGTAGGACGGGCACATCACGCCGCTGTCCTCGCGGCGGCAGCGGCCGACGCCCACGCAGCGCTCCGCCGCCGCCTGCAGCGAGGTTCCCTCGGCACCGAAGCGGAAGTGGCCGGCCGGAAGCGCCGGCCGCCGATAGCCCGGTCCGTAGCGCAGGTCGGCGTCGAGCGGCCGCGCGTCGATGAGCTTGCCCGGGTTCATCCGGCCGCGCGGGTCGAAGACGGCCCGGAACTCGCGGAACGCCCCGAGCAGCTCGGGCCCGTACATCCGGCCGAGGAGCTCGCCGCGCGCCTGGCCGTCGCCGTGCTCCCCGCTGATCGAGCCGCCGAGCGAGACGACGAGGTCGGCGGCCCGCTCGATGTACGCCCGGAACGCCGCCACGCCCTCGGGGGTGTGGAAGTCGAAGTTGTTGCGCACGTGGACACAGCCCTGCCCGAAGTGCCCGTACAGCGCGCCCCGGTACCCGAACTCCGCCCACAGCGCCGTCAGGGCGCGCAGGTACGTGCCGAGGCGCTCGGGTGCGACCCCGGCGTCCTCCCAGCCCTCGTGGGTGTGGGTCCCGTCGACGTCGATCGCGGTCGCGCCGAGCCCCGACTCGCGCACGAGCCACACGCGCGCCTGGCGTGCGGCGTCGTCGTAGCGGCGCCATGCCACGCCGGCCGGCAGGTCCCGGATGAACGCGTCCGCCCGCGCGTCGGCCTCGGCGGGGTCGTTCGAGCCGAGCTCGGCGACGAGCCAGCCGCGCCCCTCGGGCAGCAGCGGCAGGTGCTCGACGTTGAGGGGCCGCGCCCGCATCTGCTCGGTGAGCGTCACGTCGAGCCCCTCGAGGGCGAGCAGCGGGTGGCACAGTAGCGTGGGCACGGCGTCGGCCG
>JAJYHN010000089.1 GCA_021784765.1 Actinomycetes bacterium | reverse complement strand
TCTCCCGCTCGCGCTGGCCCTCGCCTCGTCGCTGCGGGATCGCCCGGTGCTCCCCGGCACCGTGGCTGCCGGGGAGATCGGTCTGCTCGGGGAGCTGCGGCCGGTGGCGGGGCTCTCCCGGCGCCTCCGCGAGGCGGAGCGGCTGGGGTTCGAGCGAGCGATCGTCCCGGCCGAGCGAGGAGCTCCCGGGGAGCGCCTGCCGGACCGCATCGGGCGCCTCCGCGTGGTGAGCTGCCAGACCCTCCGCGAAGCCGTGGGGCTCGCGCTGGCGTCCGGGGCGGCAGAGCCGGTCGGCTCCTGATCCCCGGCCGCGGCGCCGGGCCCGTGCGGGCGGTGCCCTGTGGTACGCTCGCCTGCCGGATGTCCAGATTTGTACGGGTGCTGGGTGCGATCCTCGGCATGCTGGTCGGCCTCCAGCTGGCGTCGTTGGACCTGGGGGGCAGGGGGCTGTTCAGCGAGACACCCAGCGGCAACTTCCTGCTCGCGGTATGGGTCGTCGCGTGGCTCGCGGTCGGCTTTCTGATCCTGCCCTACCTCACCATCGAGCCGGCCGGCTGGTTGATCCGCGGCGTGCGGACGCTGTCGACCGGCGAATTCGTGACGGCCATCGCCGGGCTGCTGATCGGGCTCCTCATGGGGCTCCTGCTGGGCCTGCCGCTCGCGCGCTTCCCCGATCCCTACGGCCGCTACCTGCCCATCGGCGTGTCGCTCGTCCTGGGGCTGGGGATGCTCGGGCTCACCGTTGCCAAGCGGCACGACCTGGCCGAGGCGATCGAGGCGCTGGGTCTGATCCCCGCCCGTCGCGAACCCACGATGCCGCCGGGCGCGCCGTTCATCGTCGTCGACACCAGCGCCATCATCGACGGCCGCATCGCCGACGTCGTGGCGAGCGGGTTCCTCTTCGGCACCCTGATCGTTCCCCGCTTCGTGCTGGCCGAGCTCCAGTTCATCGCGGATCAGTCCGATGCCCGGAAGCGGGCACGCGGCCGTCGCGGCCTGGACATCCTCAACGAGCTGCGGCGGAGTGACCGGATCAAGGTCGAGATCAGCGAGGAGGACCCGCCGGGGATCCCGGAGGTCGATGCCAAGCTCGTGGCGGTCGCCAGGGCCCGCGGCGGCGCCATCCTGACCAACGACCTGAACCTGAACAAGGTCGCCGAGCTCGAGGGGCTCCGGGTGCTCAACGTGAACTCCCTCGCCAACGCCGTCAAGCCGGCGTTTCTCCCGGGCGACCAGATCCACGTCCACGTCATCCAGGAGGGCAAGGAGCCCGGCCAGGGGGTGGCGTTCCTCGACGACGGGACGATGGTCGTGGTCGAGGGGGGCGCGCGCCGCATGGACCGCGAGCTGAGCGTGACCGTGACGCGGGTGCTCCAGACGGTCGCCGGGCGGATGGTCTTCGCCCAGCCCGCGGACGACTGAGGTGGACCGCGGATCGGTCGACGCGGTGGTCGTGGCCGCCGGGGCCAGCACGCGCATGGCGGGGGGCGACAAGCTTGCCGCGCCGCTCCTGGGGCGCCCGCTCCTGGCCTGGACCCTGGACGCGCTTGCATCCGCGTCCACCGTGCGCCGGCTCGTCGTGGTGACGGCGCCGTCCCGGGTCGATGACCTCGCCGCTCAGCCATGGCTGCGATCCCACGACGCACGGGTGGTGGCCGGTGGGGCCCGGCGCCAGGAATCCGTGGCGGCCGGCGTGGCGGCGACCGAGACGGCGGTGGTCCTGGTGCACGACGGGGCCCGCCCGCTGGTGACCCCGACCCTGGTCGACGCGGTCGCGCTGGCCGCCGAGATCGACGGGGCGGCAATCCCGACGGTGCCGGTGGCCGAGACGCTGAAGCGGGTGTCCGGCCGTCGCGTCGGGGAGACGGTGGATCGCTCGGGTCTCGCCGCGGCCCAGACGCCGCAGGGGGCGCGCCGCGTGCTGCTGGAGGAGGCATGGTCGCGCTTCCCCGCGAGCGGACCGCGCGAGTTCACCGACGAGGCGGCCCTCCTGGAGGCCGCCGGGATCCCCGTCACCGCCATACCCGGGGAGGCCGCGAACCTCAAGATCACCGTGCCCGAGGACCTGGAACGCGCCGAGGCGATGCTGGCTTCGCGCGCGGGTGCGCCCCGGGTCGGACATGGCGCCGACGAGCACCCATTCGGCGAGGGGACGGGTCTTGCGCTGGGGGGGATCGTCATCGAGGGCGCGCCCCGCCTCCACGGTCACTCCGACGGGGACGCGGTGCTCCACGCGGTGGCCGACGCGCTCCTGGGCGCCGCAGGCCTGGGCGATCTCGGCAGGCGCTTCCCCGCGGGCGACACGGCGACACGGGGCATCGCCAGCGGCGAGCTCCTTCGGGCGGTGGTCGCGCAGGTCGCCGCAGCGGGCTGGCGCACGGCCGCTGTGGATGTCACGATTCGCGGGGCACGGCCCCGGTTCGGTCCGGTCCGGCTCGGCGCGATGCGCGACGCGATCGCGGAGCTGGTCGACCTGGGGCCCGGGGCGGTCGAGGTGAAGGCATCGACGGGCAACCTGATCGGCTACGAGGGGGCCGGCCGGGGCATCGCGGCGACAGCTCTGGTGACGGTGAGGCGACGATGACGTGGCGCGGCAGATGAGCCTGCGGTTGACCAACACGCTCACGGGACGGCCCGAGGCGTTCGTGCCGCTGGAGCCCGGCCGCGTCCGCATGTATAGCTGCGGCCCCACGGTCTACGCGCCGGCCCACGTGGGCAACTTCCGGAGTTTCCTGTTCGCCGACGTCCTGCGCCGGTACCTCGCCTGGCAGGGGCTCGCGGTCACCTGGGTGATGAACATCACCGACGTCGACGACAAGATCATCCGGGACGCCCGGCGGGAGGGCGTCGAGATCGCCGTGCTGACCGAGCGGTACACGGCCGCGTTTCTCGAGGACGCCCGGCGGCTCCGCATGACGCAGCCCGAGGCGATGCCCCGCGCGACACAGCACATCCCTGACATGGTGGCGCTGATCGAACGGCTGATCGCGGGCGGCCACGCCTACCGCAGCGACGACGGCTCGATCTTCTTCCGGATCGCGAGCTGGCCGGGGTATGGGCGGCTGGCGCGCCTCGACCCGACCCAGCAGCGGGTCGGCGAGCGCGTCGAGTCGGACGAGTACGACAAGGACGACGTCCGCGATTTCGCCGTCTGGAAGGGACCGAAGGAGGGCGAGCCAAGCTGGGACACGCCGATTGGACCCGGCCGGCCCGGGTGGCACATCGAGTGCTCGGCGATGAGCATGCGCTACCTCGGTCCCACGTTCGACATCCACACCGGCGGTGTCGACCTCGTCTTTCCGCACCACGAGGACGAGATCGCCCAGTCCGAGGCCGCGACCGGCAGGCAGTTCGTCCGGACGTGGCTTCACTGCGCCCACCTGCAGATGGGCGGCGAGAAGATGGCCAAGCGGACGGGCAACATCGAGCGCCCGGCCGACGTCTACGCTCGCGGCTTCTCGCCCCGCGCCCTCCGGTACGCGCTGATCGCCGCGCAGTACCGGGCCCCCCTCGAGTTCGGCGACGACTCGCTCCGTGCCGCGGCATCGGCGGTCGACCGGCTGGCGACTGCGCTGGCCGCCCTCGACGCCTACCGCAGCGACGCTCCGGACGACCCGACGCTGCCGGCGTTCCTCGCGGATACCCGCACCAGGTTCGCGGCCGCGCTCGACGACGACCTCAACATCTCTCCTGCCCTCGCCGCGGTCTTCGACCTGGTGCGGGAACTCAACCGGCGGGTCGACACGCGTGCCCTGTCGACGGCGGATGCCGGATCGGCGGCGACGTTCCTGCGCGACCTGGACCGGGTGCTGGACGTCATGGAGGAGGAACCGGAAGTGCTCGAACCTGAGCTGGCGGCCATGCTGGACGAGCGGGCCGCCGCTCGGGCGCGCCGTGACTGGGCCACCTCGGACCGGCTTCGCGACGATCTCGCGAACCGGGGCGTGCTGATCGAGGACACGCGCGACGGCCAGCGCTGGCGCCGGACCGCGGAGGCGCACCGTGGCTGAGCGGCGGGGAGGCAGTCGGGGCACGGGACCGGGCGGCCGGGGCGGCCGACCCGGTGGCCGGGGAACGGGGCCCGGCGGCCGCGGCGATCGTGGGCGGCCTCCGGGGCCTCCGGGCGGCCGTGGCGGGTCGAGGGGCGGGCAGGAGTTCCCCGATGCGGGGTCCGGTGACCGCTGGAGAGGCGAGGGGCCGCCCGGCGGGGGACGCGGCGATCGCCGTTTCCGGGAGCCGTTTCCGGGCGGTCAGCCGCCCCAACCCCCCGGGTTCGGCGGGGCACGAGGGGGTTTCGGCGGCCGCCGAGCTGGGTCC
>JAJYHN010000146.1 GCA_021784765.1 Actinomycetes bacterium | reverse complement strand
CGGGCGTGGGGCGGTACCGTCGATGGCGTGAACCGAGCCGCGCCGCCACCGGTCTGGACCGTCGCGAACCTCCGTCACGTCGTCTCGCTGGTGCGTCGCGGCCGGAACCCGGCCGCGACCGTCTACGACAGCATCGGCCCGGATTTCTTCCTGGCTCCCGCCCCCGGATGGCTGAATCTCGGCCTCTGGGAGGGGCCCGCCGGCGAGGACGCGGCGGAGGCCGCCTGCCGCCGCCTGGTCGAGACGCTCGCAGCGCCGCTGCCGGCGGGCGGCGACGTCGTCGACGTCGGGAACGGCCTCGGCGCAGGGGACCCGGTGATCGCCGCGGCGGTCCGGCCTCGCTCGCTCGTCGCGGTGAACATCACCGAGTCGCAGCTCCGGGCCGGGCGCGAGCGGCTGGCGGCGGCTGGCGCCCGCAGGGTCGCCGGGGACGCCTGCCGGCTGCCGCTCGCCGACGGCGTCGCCGACGGCGTGATCAGCGTCGAGGCGGCGTTCCACTTCGCCTCCCGGCGCCGGTTCTTCGAGGAGGCCCGCCGCGTGCTGCGACCGGGCGGGCTGCTCGCCGTCTCGGACATCCCGACGGTCCGCCGCCCGCGGACCCCGCTCGAGCTCGCCTCGGGGGTGAGCCAGCTGCGCGTCTGGGGCCTCCGCCCGTCGGCCGCCGCGGGCCCGGCCGCCATCCTGCGGGAGGTCGAGCGCGCGGGCTTCGTCGACGTTCGAGCCGAGCTCGTCGGCGACCGCGTCTACCCCCAGGCCCTGGCGCTCACGCGGACCCGGCTTGCGCGGGACCGGTCGGCACCGAGGTCCCACCGGCTCGCCGCCCGCCTCGCGCTGGCGCAGCTCGAGCTGCTGTGGCGCCGCCGGCTGATCGACTACCTGCTGCTCTGGGCGCGCGTGCCGGCGTGAGCGACCGACGACGAGGCCCGGCGCGGGCGACCGCCGAGCTGCTTCGGCCCGCGTGGATGTCGCGGGACGTGACGATCGTGGTGGCCGCCCGGGCGGCCATGAGCGCGGCCCGGGCCCTGTCGGCCATCGTCGTCCCCATCTACCTCGCGCTGATCGGCTTCTCGGCCGTTCGCCTCGGGCTGCTGTTCCTCGCGGTGGCCGCCGCCTCGACGCTGCTGACGGCCGGCGTGGGGCTGCTCGCCGATCGCGTCGGGCGCAAGCCGTTCCTGGTGGGGCTGCCGCTGCTCACCGTCGGCGCGGCGCTGACGTTCTCGTTCCGGGTCCCCCAGACGGCGCTGTTCGTCGCGGCGGCGCTCGGGTCCTTCGGGCGCGGCTCCGGCGCCGGGGCCGGCGCCATCGGGCCCTACGCCCCCGCCGAGTCGGCCCTCGCCTCCGACCACACGCCGGCCCGGTTCCGCAACGCGGTCTTCGGGCGCCTGGGGTTCGCCTCGGCGCTCGGCGCGCTGATCGGTAGCCTGCTGGCGGGGCTCGCCGGACGAACGCACCGACCGGGGGCGGCCGCCCTGGCAGGCTTCCGCCCAGCCTTCCTCGCCGTCGCGGCCCTCGCGCTGGTGGCCGGGGTCGTCGCTCTCTGGATCGAGGACGCCCGGGCGCCCCGCCGCCGCGAGCGCCGCCGCCCCGCCTTCCCTCGACGCTCGGCCGGCCTGCTCGCCCGGCTGTGGGCGACGAACACCGTGAACGGCCTCGCCGTTGGGATGTTCGGACCCTTCGTGACCTACTGGTTCTTCCGCCGGTACGGCGTCGGCGCCGGCACCATCGGTCTGCTCTATGCCGTGATCAACCTCGCGACGATGGCGAGCGTGCTGTCGGCGGCCGAGATCGCACGCCGCGCCGGGCTGGTGCGGACGATCGTCGGGGGGCGAACGCTCCAGGCGCTGCTGCTGGTCCCGATGGCGCTCGCTCCGAGCTTCGTGCTGGCCGGCGCGATCTACCTGGTTCGGATGCTCGCGCAGCGACTCAGCCTGCCACTGCGGCAGTCCTACACGATGGCGATGGCCCACCCGGAGGAACGGGCCGCCGTCGCCGGGCTGTCGAACCTTCCCTCGCAGGCCGCCTCGGCCGCGAGCCCGACGCTCGCCGGCTACCTCTTCGACCACGTGAGCCTGGCCCTGCCGTTCGAGCTCGCCGGCGCGCTGCAGCTCGCGAACGCATGGCTCTTCTTCGCGTTCTTCCGCCACCTGCGACCTGAGGAGGAGCGCCTGGCCACCGCCGAGCCTTCCGTGGAGCCGGCTGCCGGGCCGCCCAGCCCTTAGCGGAAGGGGGACGGGACGCGCGGGCGCGCGGGCCGGCGGGGCGAGGCCGCGGGCATCGTCACCGGGCCCGGAACGCCGGGATGCGTCCGTGAGCGGCGCCGCCCGCCCCTCAGCGGGCGATGCGGGCGCGGAAGGACCGGCCAGCGAGGTGGGTCGGCGGGCGGGCGGCCCCCACCACCACCACCGCCGCCGCCACCGCCACCGCCACCGGGGCCTGGGCCGGGGCCAGGATCGACGCCACGCCCTCCACGCGCGAGCTCGCGCCAGATGAGCAGGCCGAGGACCGTCGCCGGCACCGCGGTCACGAGCGAGAGGAACAGCAACGGCCCCGGGGGCTCGGGCCGGAAGGGACGGATGGTCGCGAGCGCGTGCCCGAACTCCAGGAATGAGAACAACGTTGCCGTCACCCGCCACCCCCTTCCCCGGCCTCTCCGAACGGCGTTGCTACCATTAGGGCCCAATCCGGCGTGAAAGGCAACCCCTTCCGCCGCCAGCACGCCTGCGGTCGCGACGTCCGCCACGCCGCCCGCGGGCACGTGGACCCTCGGTCCCCCCCGGGACCTGCCGATCGGCCCTTCGGTCGGGCACGGGGTCGGGGTACAGGAGGGATGAGCGACGAAGGAGGGGCCATGGCCGTCCCGACGCCACACCTTGCTGCGCGCACCACGCCCCGTCCGGAGACCGTCGACGTGATCGAGCGGGGCGTCGCCCGCGGCATCCTGACGCGGGCTCAGGCCGACGCCCTCTTCGCCTTGGGGAGGGAGTCGAAGGAGGCCGCCCCAGAGCTGATGCGGGCGCCCACGGCCCCCGGGCGCGCAGCCCTGGTCGCGGAGGCCCTCGGGTACCTCGGGGCCGCGCTGGTGACCGCCGCCGGCCTCACCGCGGTGGGCATGTACTTCGATCGGATCCCTGTCTGGGTTCGCCCCTCGGTCTTCGGAGCGGTCGCGCTGGCCCTGCTGGTCGCCGGCGTCGCCGTTCGTCGCGAGGCCGACCCGGCGCGCCGGCGCCTCGTGAACGTGCTCTGGCTGGTGTCCGTGGCGGCGGCGACCGCGTTCGTCGCGATCCTCGCCGACGACACGCTCGGCTGGCAGGCCGAGACCGTGGCGCTCGTCGCGAGCGCCGCGGGGCTCGCCTACGCGCTGTCCCTGTGGGCGGCCCGGCAGAGCGCCCTGCAGGAGCTCGCCGCCTTCGTCCTCGCCGGCGGCACGGCCGCCTCGGCGCTCGTTCGTGCGGGGATCGACGTGCCCTGGCCCAACCTCGCCGTCTGGGCCGTCGCGGTCGCATGGGTCGGGCTCGCGCTGGCCGGCCTCGCCCGCCCGAGGCAGGTGGGGTTGCTGGCGGGAGCGCTCGTCGCCGCCGTGGTCGTCCCGTTCCAGATGTTCGGACAGACCCAGGAGTGGTGGCCGCTCGTCCTCGGCTTCGCCACCGCGGGCGTGGCGATGGGTGGCAGCATCGTCCTGCGGGAGCCAGCGCTGCTGGCCTTCGGTGCCTTCGGGGTCTTCGAGTACGTCATCGCGACCGTGGGTCGGTACCTGTCCCGGTGGATCGGGGCTCCGGTCTCGCTGCTGGTCGCCGGGGTCCTCCTCATCGGGCTCGCGGTGCTCGTGCTGCGGCTGCGTCGTCTGACGCGTCCCGGAGGCGGGGCCGCCGCCGGTGTGGGAGGGCCGGCGTCCGCGCCCTAGGACATCGCGCTGCGCAGAGGCGCGCACTCCTCGTCGAGGAACCGCTTCGCGGCCCGGGATAGCACCTCGTCGGGACGGCGGACCAGGGCGAGGTCCCGGGTGAGCCCGGGGAGGTCGACCCGGGCCTCGGCGAGGTGCCCGGCCATCACGTCCCGCGCCACCGTCAGATGCGACAGGAAGGCGACCCCGAGGCCGCTCACGACGGCCTCCCGGATGGCCTCGGCGCCCATCAGCTCCAGCCCTCCCCGGATTCGAATCCCGGCCTGGCGGAGGGCTCGCTGGGCCACCTCGCGGGTCCCCGACCCTCGCTCCCGCCAGATGAGGGGCAGCGCGTCCAGGTCCACGGGCCGGACCTCCCGCCCGGCCAGGGGGTGGTCCCGAGGGACCGCCAGCACCAGCCGGTCTCGCATCAGGGGCTCCGCCTCCAGACCGGGCGGGAGGGACTCCAGGGGCCCCTCCACCAGCCCGAGCTCCACCTCGCCCCTGCCCACCATCGCGAGCACCTGGTCGCTGTTGCCCGACCGCAGCGACAGCTCGACGCGGGGGTGGCGCGTGTGGAACGCGCCCAGCATGGGGGGAAGGACGTGGGCCGCGGGGGTGCCGGTGGCCGCGATCGCCAGCCGCCCCGCCGCGACGCCCCGTAGCTCCTCCGCGTAGGCGCCCGCTCCGTCGAGGGCCCGAACGACGGCCTCAGCGTGGGGCAGCAGCCCCTCTCCGGCGGCGGTGAGGCGGACCCCGTGGCGGTGGCGGGCGAACAGGGGCTCGCCCACCGCCCCAACGAGCAGCCGGAGCTGCGCGGAGACGGCCGGCTGCGTCACCCCCATCTCCGCGGCGGCCGCGCTGACGCTGCCGAGCCGCGCCACCCGGGCGAACGTGAGCAGGTGCTCCGCCTGGGGCCTCATCGCCGCAGTCTCATCGTTGCAATCTCATCAGCAATTCTGATGGTCCACGCAAGAAATTCTACTGTGACTTATCTCATTGGGGCGTCTAGCCTCGAGTCTCCGGCCGGCTCCGAGCGGCCGTCACGCGTTCGACCGAGCGAAGGAGACCGATGAGGCAGCCGCTGCACGTGCTGGAGCATCCCCGGGAGGCGGTGCGCAATTTCACCCCGAACTGGTTCACGGTGACGATGGGCACCGGGATCCTGGCACTCATGCTGGCGAAGTTCCCGTACCACGTCCCCGGTCTCGTGCCTGCGGGCCGGGCCCTCTGGGTCCTGAACCTCCTCCTGTTCGCCGTGGCCAGCCTGCTGTTCGTGGCCCGGTTCGCGGCCTTCCCCCGGGAGGCGCTGGCCTCCCTGGAGCACCCGGTGGAGTCCATGTTCCTCGGCGCCATCCCCATGGGCCTGGCCACCCTGGTGAACGGCACGGTCGCCTTCGCGGTGCCCCGGTTCGGCCACGCGGCCGTGACCGCGGCGCAGGTCGGGTGGTGGGCCGACGTGTCCCTGTCGGTCGTCTGCGGCCTGCTGGTCCCCTACCTGATGTTCACCCGCCAGGACCACGGCCTCGACCGCATGACCGCGACCTGGCTGCTGCCGATCGTCCCCGCCGAGGTGGCCGCGGCCAGCGGCGGGCAGATCGCCCCCCTCGTCTCCGCGGCGGCGGCCCGGACCATCGAGTACACGAGCTACGTGCTGTGGGCCCTGTCGGTGCCCCTGGCGCTCGCGGTGCTCACGATCCTGTTCCTGCGCCTCGCCCTCCACAAGCTCCCGCCGAGGGAGCTGGGCGTCACGGGATGGCTCACCCTCGGGCCCCTCGGAACCGGCTCGTTCGGCCTGCTGCTGCTGGGCGTGGCGGCCCCGAGGGCCTTCGCCGGCACCCCCCTGGCGGCGCTGGGCCCGGTGGCCGACGGGGTGGGCGTGCTCGGCGGGCTGGCCCTGTGGGCCTACGGCCTGTGGTGGTGGGTGACGGCCGCCGCCGGCACCCTCCGGTTCGTCCGGGAGGGCGGGCTGCCATTCAACATGGGGTGGTGGGGGTTCACCTTCCCGCTCGGCGTCTACACGGCGGCCACGCTGACGCTCGGGCACGTCACCGGGTTCGCGCCCTTCACGGTCTTCGGAGCCCTGCTGGTCCTGCTGCTGGCCGGGCTCTGGGGCATCGTCGCCTCCACACGCTCCGGGGCGCCTCGCACGGGCACCTGTTCAGGGTCGTCACCGCCGACCCCGAGCTCGACGAGGAGGAGGTCGCCGCCTGAGGCCACCTCCGTCGCCCCCGCAGCCGGCTGGGAGGCGGGGGGCGTCGGTCCGGATCAGGAGGTGACGAGGTCGCCGGCCATCTCCTCGAAGACGGCCGTGTGACGGTCCACGTCCTCCTCGGTCGTGGCCGGGGACATCAGCGCCATGTTGTGGAAGGGCGTGAGCAGGATGCCGCGGTTCAGCGCGTACAGGTGGACGAAGCGGGCGAGCTCGTGGTCGTCGGCCGCCGCGGCCTCGCCGCCGTTGCGCGGGACGGTCGGCGTGAACCAGTACTCCGCCCGGGCGCCCAGGCGCTGGACCTCCCACGGCAGCGCGTGGGCCTCGATGGCGGCCTTCACCCCGTCGGTCCACCGCTCGGCGAGGGGGATCATGCGCGCGAACGCCTCGTCGGTGAGGACGTGCTCGAGCGTGGCTCGCATCGCTGCGAGCGACAGCGCATTGCCCGACAGCGTCCCGCCGACGCCGCCGACGTCGGTCGTCGGGAGCGTCCGCATGAACGCCTGAACCCGCTCGGCGACCTCCTCGCTCATCCCGTAGCAGGCCGCGGGCACGCCGCTCGCCAGGGGCTTGCCGATCGTGAGGAAGTCGGGCTCGAGCCCCCACGCGCGCGTCGCCCCCCCGGGACCGGCGCAGATCGTGTGGGTCTCGTCGATGACGAGGTAGGTGCCGTGCTTCCTGGTCAGAGCGCGGAGCCCCTCGTGGAACCCGGGCTCGGGCGGCACGATCCCGATGTTCGTCAGCGCCGGCTCGGTCAGCACGCACGCCACGTCCTCGTGGGCCAGCGCCTCCTCGAGTGCCGTGAGGTCGTTGAACTCCACGACCCGGGTCGTCTCCGCCGGGTCGACGGCCGGGCCGACGCTCCCCGGCCGGGGGCCGGCCACGCCATCGCGCAGCGCGACGATCGTCTCGTCGACCGAGCCGTGGTAGCAGTAGTTGAAGACGAGGATCCTCCGCCGGCCGGTGATCGCCCGCGCCAGGCGGATCGTGAACCGGTTGGCGTCGGTGGCGGTCAGGCAGAACTGCCAGTACGGCAAGCCGAACCGGCGAGCCATCTCCTCGCCGACCCAGATCGAGTCCTCGGAGGGAAGCATGAGCGTGATGCCCCTCGCCGCCTGGCGAGCGATCGCCCGGGCGGCGACGGCCGGCGAGTGCCCGGTCATTCCCCCGGTGTCCCCGAGACAGAGGTCGACGTATTCGTGCCCGTCGACGTCGGTGAACCTCGCGCCGTGGGCCTCGGCCACGAATACCGGGTAGGACCCCGCCCACTCGGTCATCCACGGCATCGGCACGCCCGCGAGGAGCGAGCGCCTCCCCCGCTCGAACAGCTCGGCCGACCTCGGGTGCTCGTCGAGGAAGCGGCGCCCCTCGCGCTCCGTCAGCTCGCGAAGGCGGGCGCGGTCCACGATGCTCATTCGATCTCCCCTCTCGGACGGACGTTCCTGGCCGCAGCCTCGCGGGGCGCCCGGGCGGCGTCAACTTCGTCGCCGGCGCAGGCGGGCGGCCCCGTTCGTCCACTTCGGAGGACCGGGCGCCCGCCGGCCACGTCGGGCTCAGCCGGCGGCGCGGTGGGGCAGGCCCCAGTGCCCCTCCATCCACCGGACGAGGCTGCCGGCCAGGAACGCGTACCCGGCACCCGAGAAGTGCACGCCGTCGGACTCGCGCATCAGCTGGATGGTCCCGCCGGCGTCGGCGAAGTAGGGGCGGTAGCTCCGGCCGACCGCGGCCCAGGTGTCGAAGAACGCCGCGTTCGGGTTCTGGGCCGCCTCGGCCCGGTAGATCCCGTTCAGCATGCGGGCGTTCACCTGGCGCAGGGAGTTCTCCATCGGGGGCAGGCCGACCCAGAGCACCTTGCCCCCTTGCGAGGTGGCCACCTTGATCATCTCGGCGACCCGGTCCCGGTAGACCGACCACCAGCGGGCCGTCCCGTAGTCGATGACGCGCCCGCCGGGGAAGATGATCGGCTGCTCGTCGTTCACGCCGATCATCACGATCGTGACGTCCGGCCGGAAGGCGGCCACGATGTCGCGCATCGCCGCCTCCCAGTCGAAGTAGTCGGGACGCGCGAGCCCGGTCGAGATCCTCCCCTCCAGGGAGACTCTGACCACGGAGGTCCGCAGGTCGTTCGCGACGGCCGGCCCGAGGCCCTCGGCCAGCGAGTCGCCGACGACCACCACCCGCAGGCGGTGACGGGCCGTCGGGTCGCGGATCGCGACGCCGGCCGGCGTCATGGGCGGCGTGGAGGTGGGGGTCGGCCCCGGCTTGCCCGGCGACGTGCTGGGTGGCGGCAGGCTGGGCGGCGGGAGCGGCGGTCCGACGTCCCCGCCCGGTGCGGCGTTCGGGTTGCGCCCGAGCGCCTCCTGGAACGCGTCGGCGACGTGGACGAGCCCGAGCGCGCGCTCCATGGCCATGATGGGCGCAAGGACGGCCAGCGCGGCGGAGCGCCGAGCCCCGACCGGCGAGGCCTGCGCGTTCCGCTGCAGGGTGGGGGCGAACAGCACCGTCCAGAGGAGCAGCCCGACCAGCAGCACGACCAGGACGCGTCCGGCCGCCATCGGCCGCCGACCTCCGGGCTCCCGCTCGGGGTCGTGGCCGTGCTGCCGGTTCCTCGGCGGACCATGGCGGGTGGAGGGATCAGGGCGCGGCATGGGACCAGGCTCTCATTCGGAGGGTCAGAAGCGGAAGTAGATGAACGGGGCCACGCCCTGCGGCCCGAGGGTGGTGATCGCGAACAGCGAGAGGCCGACCAGCGCCCCCTGGGTCGCGGGGGCGATCCGCGAGAACGCGGCCTGCAGCACCTCGGCTGGACGGTGCGGCGCGAACTGCATGGCGAGGCCGAACGCGATCGCGAGCAGCACGAGGGGCGTGAGGAGCGGCGAGGGCATGGTCCAGCCCGTCACCAGCCGCCCGAGCATCGCCCCCACGTTGGCCATGGAGTCGGCCCGGAAGAACAGCCACCCGAGGCACACGAACTGGAAGGTCCAGAAGCGCTGGCGCGCGCGCGGCCAGCGCCCCTCGTCCATCGGCGCCAGGCCCCGGGCGGCCCGCACCGTGCGGCGCCGGTGGCCGACGACCTGCCCGACCCCGTGCAGCATCCCCCAGATCACGAACGTCCACGCGGCCCCGTGCCACAGGCCCCCGATCGCCATCGTGAGGAAGATGTTCACGTAGCTGCGGGACTCGCCCCGTCGATTCCCGCCGAGGGGCACGTAGAGATAGTCGCGCAGCCATTGGGACAGCGTGATGTGCCAGCGCTGCCAGAAGTCCTGTAGCGAGCGGGCAGCGTAGGGACGATCGAAGTTCTGCGGAAACTCGAACCCCAGCGCCAGCGCGATCCCGATCGCGATGTCCGTGTACCCGCTGAAGTCGGCGTAGATCACGATCGCGTAGCCGTAGACGGCGAACAGCACCTCCAGCGCGCTGTGGCCGGCCGGGTTGGCGAAGACCGGGTCGACGATCGCCGTCGAGAGGAAGCTCGACAGCACCACCTTCTTGAACAGCCCCCCGAGCACCAGGTACGCCGCGCGCGACGCGTCGACGCGCCGGGGGTTTCGCGGCTGCTCGATCTGGGGGATCAGCTTGCCGGCACGCACGATCGGCCCGGCAACCAGATGGGGGAAGAACGACAGGTACAGGAACGCGTCGATCCACGCGGCCGGCTCCTGGACCCCACGAAAGACGTCCACGACGTAGCTCACGGCCATGAAGGAGTAGAAGGAGATCCCGACCGGAAGCGTGATCTGCAGCAGCGGGAGCGGTGAGGCCGCCCCGACCAGGTGCAACCAGTTCGCGAAGTTCAGCGAGAAGAACCCGTAGTACTTGAACCACACGAGCGGCAGCAGGGTGGCGACCACGGCAACGGCCATCGTGATCCGCCGAGCGCGCTCGCCACGGCCACGGGCGCGGGCGACGGCCAGCGCCCCGAGCTGGGCCAGCAGGCTGACGAGCGCGAGGAGCCAGACCAGGCGCGGGTCCCACCACGCGTAGAACACATAGCTCGCCGCGATCATGAAGAGCTTCCACGGCCGGCGGAAGGCGTTCAGCAGCCAGTGGCCGAGGAAGACGATGCAGAAGAAGATCGCGAAGTCGATCGTGGGGAAGAGCATCGCGGCACCGCACTCTATCGGATGCCGGGGGCGAACGGCGCGGGGTCGGTGGAGACGGGCGGATCAGTAGACGCGGACGCGCAGCGGGGTCACCCGGATCGCCACCCCGTACTCGTTCCCCATCTCCTCGGGGGTCATGCCGATCCCCGCCATGCCCTCCCGGTACTTCTCCAGGTACGCCGGGACCTCGTGCGCGAGCGGCGCGCCCTCGACGATCTCCGCCGCGCCCTCGATCGTCACGATCTCACCGCCCCGGCCGTCGCTGTCGAGGTGCAGCGACACGCCGGGGTTGCCGTGGATGTTCCGCACCTTCCACGAGGAGGGCTGGCCGAAGAGGAGGAACGTCTCTCCGTCGTAGACGAACCAGACCGGTGAGCTCTGCGGGCGGCCTTCGGGCCCGACGGTCGTCAACCAGATGACCTGCTCGGAGCGGAGGCGCTCGGCCGCCCGCGCTCCCTCGGGGGTGGTGGTGTCGAGCATGACGGGATTCTATCCGGGCGTGACCTCGCCCCGGTCCCCATCGCCGGCGACGTCGAAGTGGGTCCCGAAGGCGTGGACCCCCCGCAGCGAGATCCGCCCGATCTCCCTCGGGATCTGCGGGTCGCAGACGAGCTCGCCGTCCCGCGGCTCCAGCCCGAGCAGCATCCGCAGCCACAGGAACGGCGCGGCGGTCGCCCACGCCTGCGGGCTGCAGGCCGTCGGGTAGCGGACGGGGAAGCGCGTCTCGGCGCGGGGGTAGCCGGTGAACACCTCCGGCAGCCGGTAGTCGGCGAACCGGGCCGCCTCGATCATGGCCAGGGCGACCCGGCCGGCTTCCTCCCGGTAGCCGTAGCGGGCCAGGCCGGCCGCGATGATCGAGTTGTCGTGCGGCCAGACGGTCCCGCAGTGATAGGCGATCGGGTTGTACCCGCCCTCCTCGGCCGACATCGTCCTGATCCCCCACCCGCTCCACATCGCCGGCGAGAACAGCCGCTCGACCACGGCCGCGGCCCGGTCCTCGGGAACGATCCCCGACCAGAGCAGGTGGCCCATGTTCGAGGCCATGGCGTCGACCTGGCGCTTCTCCCCGTCGAGCGCGAGCGCGTAGTAGCCACCGCGCCGCGGGATCCAGAAGTCGCGATCGAACCGCTCGCGCAGGGCGGCCGCCTCCCCGCGCAGCCGGACGGCCAGCCCCGGGTCCCCCCACACGCCCTCGGCCAGCTCGGCCGTCCGCAGCTTCGCGTCGTAGACGTAGCCCTGCACCTCGCAGAGCGCGATCGGGGCGGCGACCAGGCGCCCGTCGGCGAAGCGGATCCCGTCCCACGAGTCCTTCCACCCCTGGTTGTCGAGTCCCTGGGACGAGCGCGTCTTGTACTCGACGTAGCCGTCGCCGTCGCGGTCGCCGTAGCGGTCGATCCACTCGAGAGCCCGCAGCGCGTGGGGACGCATCGCGCGGACGGTCGCCTCGTCGCGGGTCCAGCGCCAGTACTCCGACAGCAGGACCAGCCACAGGGGCGTCGCATCGTTGGTCCCGTAGTAGGGACGGTGCGGCCGATCGCCCAGGGCCGTCAGCTCGCCGAAGCGGATCTCGTGCAGGATCTTCCCCGGCTCCTCGTCCTTGAACTCGTCGAGCTTCGTCCCCTGCAGCGACGCGAGGGCGGTCAGGGCCCCGCGCGCGAGCTCCGGGCCGACCCACACGGCCTGGTAGGAGGTGATCAGCGTGTCGCGCCCGAAGATCGCCATGAACCAGGGCAGGCCCGCCGCCGGCAGCGAGAACTCGTTGCCCTCGACCTCGGCGAACAGGCGCAGGGCCGCGAGATCGACCAGCGACTTGTGGTAGACGTGCACCAGCGAGTGGACGCCGGCGACCTCGAGCCTCGGGACCTCGTCCCGCCACTTCGCCAGGACCTTGCCCGCCTGCCGCTCCGAGGTCGCGAACGAGTCGCACTCGTAGACGGGGACCTGCTCCTGCTCGTCCAGGTGCATGTGGATCAGCACGCAGGTTCGCCACTCGCCGCGCCCGGGCAGCTCGAGGTCGAACACCAGGTCGTCGCCCTCCACGCGCGTCGCCGCGGTGGCCCGGACGACGGTGGCCGCGCGGAAAGTCTCGTGACGGTACTCGAACCGCAGCTCTGCGCGCCGCCGGTCGTGGCGCGTGCGGTAGGTCCCCCTCTTCGTGAACCCCTTCTGCTTGACCTCGAACAGGTCGGCGAAGTCCGCGCCGAGGGCGAGACGCAGCGTGCAGCGGGCCGGCTCGGCCGCGTGGTTGCGGACGATCACGTCGTCGTGCAGCCCGCCGCCCACGAACCGGTGGCGCTGCACCGAGAGCGTCTGCTCCGGCGCCCCCTCGAGCGGCGGGTTCGTCAGGAAGAACCCGGCCGAGTAGTAGTCGACCTGTCCCGCCGAGAGGATCCGCGGCGGCCTGCCGTCGAGCGTCAGCTCGTACTTCGACAGGTGTCGTGTGTCCTCGTGGAACAGCCCCCCGACCGAGCCCGCTGGGACGTCGCCCCGCCGGTCGGAGATCATGAACGTCGCGCCCTCGAGGACGTGGATGCCCTCGCCGTCGAGCTCGGGCGGCTCGCCGTCGTCGCCCTCCGTCCCGCCCTCGCCGCGCTCGGCGGCCTCGAGGTCGGCGAGGCGCCTCTCGGCCTGCGAGGCGAGCGCGTTGTTGCCGATCGCCCGGGCCTCGTCCCGCGCGCGCGCGAGCAGCTCGCGCGCCTGCGCTCGGCGCTGCACGGCCCGGCCGCCCGCGTACTTCACGCGCTCGTCGGCCTTGACGATCAGCCCGAAGATCTCGTTCGGCTCCATCCCGCTCCCGGATCGGTCCCGATCGCATGATAGGACGCCCGTGCCCCGTGGGCGGCGCCGGACGCTAGACTGCGCGAGCGCGAGGAGGTTGCGATTCGATGCCCGAGCCGACGGAGGAGCAGCACCCGGAGCGCCTGCGGGCGGTCGCCGAGCGGGTCCGCGCCTCGACGTTCCACGAGTGGTTCGGCCTGACGCTCGCCTCCGCCTCGGACGGCGAGTGCACGGTCGAGGTCGCGCTCGCGCCGCACCACTTCAACTACCAGGACATCGTCCACGGCGGGGTGATCGCGACCCTGGCCGACACCGCGATCGGCCTGGCCGTCCGCACCGTCCTGCCGGAGGGGCGGAGCCACCGCACGATCCAGATGAACGTCCACTACCTGGCCAAGGGGGTCGGCGACCGGCTGATCGGCCGGGGCCGCGCGATCCATGTCGGGCGGAGCGTCGCCCACGGCGAGGGCGAGGTGCTCGACGCGAACGGCCGGGTCATCGCCCGTGCCACGGCGACGTTCGCCGTGCTGCCGTCCTCGGTCGCCCCCTGACCTCCGTCGCGGGGGGACCGGGCTACGCCGGGTAGTCGACGTCGACGGCCCTCATCGCCGCCGGGAGCTGCCCGATGACGCCCTGCAGCGCCATCAGCTTCATGAGGTCGCCCTGGACCTTGATCCTCCCGCTCATGTAGGCGGCGACGCCGGTGAGCTCGTTCCTCGCCATGGCAACGGCCGTCGGCAGGTCCTGGGAGACCGTGGCATCCGGCCCCTCGACGTCGCCGAGGCCGAAGTAGGCCTGCCCGCCCTCGAGCTTCATCCAGTACCGCACCTCCCCGTCGGGGGTCGAGATCACCTGCTGCAGCCTCGCGACGTTCGATCCGACGGCCGCCTTGAACGTCTCGTCCGCGTTCAGCGCGTCCTGGATCTGCGAGGCCCACTCCTCCGACAGGAACTTCACGCTCATGACACCCTCCGTCTGCTCACGCGTCTGCTCGCGGCCCCGATGGCCGAAGTATACCGGCCGGTAGCTATCGCCCGAGGCGCGCCTCGAAGACCTCCGGGTACCAGAGGTGCGCCACGTCGTTCAGGAACCGGACCCGGCGCTCGAAGCCGTCGACATCCACCGTGTTGACCGACGCGTTGTCGGGCAGGAACAGCATGTCCTGCGGCAGCCCCAGGATGTGGACGAGATAGGCGTTGATGACCCCGCCGTGCGCGACGACGACCACGTCGCCCCCGTTGCCTTCGTCCCCGCCTCCGCCGGCCCCGTCGCCGACGCGGGCGAGCATGCCCTCGATCGCCGGGACCACCCGGCCTCGGAGCTCCTCGCCGGTCTCGGCGCCCGGGGCCACCTTGAACACCGGCTCCTGGTCGATGAAGCGGGCGCGGACGAGCTCCTCGCGCTCGGCGACGAGGTCCTCGAACGGCACCCCCTCCCATTCGCCGATGAACACCTCGCGGAGGTCGTCGACGACCTCGGCCCGGGCCCCGGCTCGCTCCTCGTAGGGGCGGACCGTCTGGCGGCAGCGCCGGTAGGGCGAGACGTACAGGCCGGCGAGCGTCCCCATCGCGGCAAGGCGCAGCGCCAGCCGCTCCGCCTGCTCGCGTCCCTCCTCGCCGAGCGGTGGATCCCACTGCGGCCCCCGCGGGGTGTTGCGGAAGTCCTTCGAGGCGAAGTCGACGCGCCCGTGGCGAACGAGGTGGAGCCGCAGGCTCACCGCTCAGCCCACCGCCGGAGCGGCGGGACGCCGCCGGCCCCGCCTCTCCGCCCGCGCGGCCCGACGGGCCTGGCGCGCCTGCCAATCGGCGGCGAACGCCTCGACATCCGAGCGCAGCCACAGCCGCCCGGAGGCCAGCTGCTGGACGGGCTCGGGGAAGCTCCCGCGGTCGATGTAGGTCACGACCCGCCGCTTGTCCCAGCCCATGATCGCCGCGGCCTCGGCCACGCCGGCGAGCTGCGGCTGGACCTCCACCACCAGGGTGCCGCCGGCGTCGTGCGCGTCAGCGTCGCGCGCGTCGGCGGCGGGCCGCCGGCCGTCGGCTCGCGCCAGCGAGCGGCGGAGGTTTGCGAGGCACCGTTCCCGGGTCGCCCCGGTCGCGCGAACCCCGTCCGTCCCGTCGGAGCGCGCCGTCCACCGCCCATCGGGCTCCTGGCGCATCACGACCCGAACCTCCACGCCGGCCATCATACGTGCTTGCCCACGTCGAACATTCGGTCGGCCCGGGCGGCTCGAGGCCGCGTCTCAGCGCCGGCGCTGCGCCTGCTGGGGGCGCCGGACGGGCTGCGCCGAGACCTCGTTCCAGGTCACGACCGCCAGCACGAACAGCGCGAACGTCAGCACGTGCACGATCGTGCAGTACAGGCAGATGGCGCCGATCAGGAAGAGCTCGGCGTAGACGAGCCACAGCACCATGAGCATCCCGACGACCGCGAGGCCCATGCGGGCGAGGTGCACGCGCCGGTCGGTCGAGCGCCACGCGGCCGGCAGGTTCAGGACGGTCATCGCGACGAAGAACAGCAGGCCGAGCACCGCCACCGGGATCCCGGCGATCGAGGACTCGGCGCTGGTCGTGACCGACGCGCAGTTCACCACGCCCTTGTCGCTGCAGGCGAGCACCGTCGGCGAGGTGTAGTGGGCGATCGTCAGGTAGATCGCCACCCCGAGCCCGGCGAGCGAGAGGGCGAGGCCGACCGCGGGGACGACGGTCCGCCGATCCATGCTCACCTCGCGAGCTTCGCCTCGGCGGCCTTGACGCCCGCGGAGTTGCAGACGCTCCCCGGCTTCCCGTGCGTGACCTCGCAGATGGCGGCCGAGAGGAAGTTCGCCGTCCCGAGCACGGCCTTGCCCACGTCGGTGGCCGGGTTCACCGCCTCGCGGGCGATCTGTGCCATCGACAGGCCGTGCAGCCACTGCGGGAGCGCCGCCGAGGTCGCCCCGCTCACGATGAAGGTGTTCGCGGCGTCGAGGAACGGGATCGAGCCCGACTGATTGGACTGCATGCCCGGGACGAACTGCGGGGTGTCGTACTTGTTGATCAGCGCCTGCTGCTCGGCCGTCGGGTTCTGCAGGGGTTGGCCCTGTGACCTTCCCTCGATCTCCACCGGGGTGAACACGATGTAGGGGCTCGAGTACGTCGATCCGTAGAACGAGAACGTGTGGGTGTTCGCGTAGATGTCGCTCGACGAGGACTGCGTCTGGCCGAGGTGCGAGAACGTGCCGAAGCGCGAGAGGGCCGCGACCATCCCCCATCGCTCGGCGGCGCAGAAGGGACAGTACTCGGCACCGATGTAGACGATCTCGGGCTTGCCGTCCTTGGTGAGGGCCGGCTGCCCGGCCGGGAGCCGGATCGGCGAGTTGAGCTCCGCCGTCGACACCGGGACCCCGGCCTGGTCGTAGGCCGACGCGGGGATCCTCGTCATCAGGTCCACGACCGCCTTCGGCGCCGGCCCCGACGCGGCAGTCTGCGTGTGCCGGTTGAGCGCCACGACCACCAGGACGACCACCACCAGGACGACCACGCCGATCGCGCCCCACGGACCGTAGCGAGTGAGGCCGGAGGGGCCGCGGGTGGCGGCACGGCGCCGTGCGGCACGGTTCGATCCCCTTGGCGCCTGGCGCGCGGAGCCCCCGGGCGGCCGGGTGCCGGACGGCCCGGCGCCGCTTCGCCTGCCGGTCGGGGGACGCTTCTTCGTCGCCACGCCGCCACCTTACAGGGTCGCGCCGGAACGCGGCATGCCTCCCGTTCCCCGGCGCCCGGGACCCTCAGCCGGGACCCGCCGGGTCGGCTCAGCCGGGCGCCGGGCCCCTGCCGAAGCGCCGGCGGAGCTCACGGCGCCAGCACTCGGTGTGCCAGTGCCGGCGTCCCTCGACGTCGTCGTCCTCGACCACGACCAGGTGCGCGACGCGCGGCCGGATCTCGTGCAGGCAGCCGGGACAGAGATAGGGCTTGTCGCCGCCAGCCACCATGCGAACGGTCGCGCCGTCGACGACCGCCCACGCGGGGGCGGCGAGGCCCCGAACGCCGGGCGAGAGCGGGCGGGCCTCCTCCTCGGGCGCCCGGCGGTGGCGGCGCGGCACCTCAGGCCCCCACGACCTCGCGGACGAACGCCGCCGCCACGGCGCCGGCCTCGCGCCCGACCTCCTCGTCCGGGCGGGGGCGCCCCCGCACCTCGAACGAATGGTCGCCGCCCTCGACCGCGTGAAGCCGGGCCCGCGAGCCGAGACGCGCGACGAGCGCCTCGATCAGGTCGAATCGCGCCAGGGCATCGTTCGTCCCCTGGACGAACAGCATCGGCACGGCGACTCGCTGCAGATGGGCGTCGCGCGGCCCCTCGAACCGGCCGGGCGCGTGCAGCGGGTAGCCGAGGAAGACGACCGCCCGCGCAGGGAACGCCTCGCCGTCCTCGGCGGCGAGCAGCGAGAGCATGCGGCCGCCGAGCGACTTCCCGGCCGCCACGATCGGCAGGCTTCGCGGTCCCGCCCCGGCCTGCCGCACGGCCTCGGCCAGCGCGGCCCGGCACGCCGCCTGCAAGAGCGGTGCGCGGTCGGGCGCGCGCCGCCCCACCTCCGCGTAGACGAAGTTGAACCGCAGCGCCGAGACCCCCCCGGCCACGAGGCCGGCCGCCGCGCCGGCCATGAACGGGTGCGTCATCGGAACGCCGGCGCCGTGCGCGAGCACGGCGAGCGCGACCGGCTCGGCCGCGTGGTCCAGCAACGCCGACACGCGCCGGCCCTCGACGTCCAAGGTCATCCGCTCCCCGGTGTCCACGACTGCGATTATCCGCGGTCGCGCACGGTGGCAGAATGCCCTCATGGGGGGCCGGTTGTACGTGGGGACCTCGGGGTTCGCGTTCGACGCGTGGAAGGGGCCCTTCTACCCGGTCGAGCTGGCGTCCCGCGAGATGCTCCGGTTCTACGCGTCACGGCTCGGGGCCGTGGAGATCAACTACACGTTCCGGCGGCACCCGTCCGAGTCGACGCTCGCGGCCTGGAGCGAGCAGACGCCGGAGGGGTTCGCCTTCTGCCTGAAGGCCCACCAGCAGATCACCCACCGCCTGCGCCTCGCCGGCGCCGGGGAGGCGGTCGCGTTCTTCATGGGGCGCGCGGCGCTGCTCGGCGACCGGCTCGGCCCCGTGCTGTTCCAGTGCCCGCCGTACCTTCGCCACGCCCCGAAGGTGCTGGAGGAGTTCCTCGGAGCGCTGCCGGCGGGGTTCCGCTACGCATTCGAGTTCCGCCACCCATCATGGGAGGAGGCCCGGCCGCAGGTCGAGGCCGCCGGTGCCGCGTGGTGCGTCGCCGACACCGACGAGGCGTCGGCCGACGACGTGCCGCTCGGGGACGGCTCGCTCGTCTACCTGCGGCTGCGGCGGTCCGAGTATGGGGAAACGGACCTCCGCCGGTGGGCCGCGCGGGTCGGCGAGGCGACGGCGCGCGGTGCCGACGTCTTCTGCTTCTTCAAGCACGAGGACGAGGGGATCGGGCCGCGCCTGGCGCTGCGCCTTGCCGAGCGGGCGGGCGCCTGACAGCTCGCGAGGACGCGAAGCGTCCCCGGGTGGTTCGCCCGCCCGGCCACCTATGGGGCCGCGGCCTCGAGCAACGCCCGCTCGAGCGCGGCCAGCCGGTCGGGATCGGCGACCTTCCCGCCCTCGGCGTCGGAGACGTAGAAGACGTCGACGACCCGAGGGCCGTAGGTCGCGACGTTCGCCACGTGGACGTCGATCGCCTGCGCGGCGAACGCGCGCGCCAGGTCGAACAGCAGCCCGGGCCGATCGGGCGCGCCGACCTCGACGACCGTGTGGTAGTCGGAGGCGCCGCCGTCGACGCGCACCGACACCGGGATCCCGGGCCGGGGGCGCGGGGAGTGGACGCGCAGCGCCCGCACGCGCTCGGCCAGGTCGATCCGCCCCGCGAGCGCGTCGTTCAGGGCGGCTCGGAAGCGCTCCCACCGCGCCTCTCCGATCTCCTCCTCGAACTGCCCCCGGACCGCGAAGTGGTCGAGCGCCACCCCCCGCTCCGTGGTGAAGGCGCGAGCCCGCACGATCGAGAGCCCCGAGACCGTGAGCGCCCCGGCGACGAGCGACAGCAGCCCGGCGCGGTCGCGCGCCGCGATCGTCAGCGACGCCGTGCCCCCGGCGGGCGCCCGGACGGCCACCCGAACCTCGGCCGGCCCGGGTGGGGGGTGAACCAGGCGCACGTGGATGGGCGCCTCCGCCGGGACCACCCAGCCCTTGTAGGACGCCGGCGCCTCGTCCAGGAACGTGCGCGCCTCGTCCGGGGGCACCCCGGCCGCATCCAGCGCCTCCCGCAGGGCGGCCTCCGCCCGCACGAGGCGTTCCGCACGGCCCGGATCCATGCGGCCGGCCTCCAGGGCGCGACCGACCCGGACGACCAGCTCGCGTACCAGCGCCGTCCGGACCGCCGACGCCGCGCTCGGCCCGGTCGCCGCGGCGTCCGCCAGGGTCAGGAGGTAGAGCATCGAGAGCCGGCGGCGATCGCGGACGCGCGCGGCCACCCGCAGGACGAGGTCCTCGTCGGCGAGGTCGCGCCGCGTCGCCGTCTCGGACAGCAGCAGGTGCTCCGCCACCAGGAACAGGATGTCGTCGCGCTCGGCCCCGCCGACCCCCATCCGCTCCAGCATCCCTCGGGCGACCTCCGGCCCGGCCGTCACGTGCGAGCCGCGGCCGACCTTGCCGCAGTCGTGGAGGAGCGCCCCGAGCAGCAGGGGGCCCGCGTCGCCGATCGCCTCCACGGCCTCGGCGACCAGCGGGTCCCCCGGCGAACGCAGCAGCCGGGCCGCCTCGGCGGCGGCGGCGGCGAGGTGCGCATCCACCGGGAAGCGGTGGTAGGGATCGCGCTGCGGCCGCCCGGCCAGGTCGCGCCACGCCGGCAGCAGCGCGGGCAGCAGCCCCAGCGCCGAGGCGGCCTCGAGCGCCCGCGTCCCACCCTCCCCGGCCGCCAGCATCCGCACGAAGGCGGCGACGGCGGCCGGCGACCA
>JAJYHN010000119.1 GCA_021784765.1 Actinomycetes bacterium | reverse complement strand
CGAGGCGGCCCCCGCGAACAGGAGCGCCGCGCCGCCGAGCCAGAGGGCGATCCGGACGCCTGTGAACGGGATCCGGACGCCGGCGATGCGCGCGGCGTGGTTCCCGATCGCGGCGGCGACCGCCGGGAACACGAGGAGCGACAGGAACAGCGCCATGCGCACGGTGACGTTCAGGGTCGCGAACGTCCGCCCACGCAGGCGGTCGGTGACGTTCTCCTGCAGCATGGTGTAGCCGGTGACCCATGCGAGGCCCGCCCCGGCGCCACCAGGCAGCACCAGGAGGGCGGCGAGCCAGATCGAGGGCATCGCGGCGATCACGAACAGGGAGATGGCGGCGCCCTCGATCGAGAGGCCGAACAGGAGCCCCTTGTCCAGCCGCGACTGGAGCTTGGAGGCCAGGCCCATCCCCGCCGCCATGCCGAGGCCGAGCGCCGTCATCAGGATGCCGAAGCCGGTCGCGCGCGCCCCGGAGACCGTGTAGCGGGCGAACGTCGGCCCGAGCGAGATGACCGAGCCGGCCCCGGCGAACGCCACGAGGATGCCGAGGGTCAACGTCCGCACCAGCGGGTGCTCGCGCAGGAAGCGAAACCCCTCGCGGATGTCGCTGACGGCGCCCGTCATCGACAGCGCCTCACCGCCGGCCTCGTGCCCCGGCGGCGCGGCCCGGCGGCCCGCCACCGGGCCCTGTCGCAGGTCCAGGCCCCAGATCATCCGGGCCGAGAAGAAGAAGGTCCCCGCGTCGAGCCAGAGGGCGAGCGCCTCCGGCCGCTCTCCGAGGTAGCTGCCCGCCCCGAACGCCGTCGCGATGCCGGCGAGCGCGGTGAAGACGATCGCGCCGAGGGGCAGCGATCCGTAGGTGGTGATCAGCCCGACCGAGTTCGCGTTCGCGAGCTGCCGGCGCGGCACAAGGTTCGGGACGCTCGCGTCCTTCGCCGGCGTCCAGACCAGCGACAGGCACTCGACGGCGAACGACACCACGAAGATCAGCCACAGCTCCGGCAGGAACGGCATCGACGCGTACAGGAGCCCGCGCCCGATGTCGGCCCCGATCATCACCTTGCGTCGGTCGAACCGGTCGACCACCACGCCGGCGAAGGCACCGAACAGCAGGGACGGCAGGAGCCGGGCGAGGATCACGCCGGTCGTCGCCAGGGCCGCGAGGCTCGGGCTGCGTCCGAGGCGCGCCACCAGCGAGGCGACGGCGACGAACCCGACCCAGTCCCCGAGCGAGGAGACCAGCATGGCCGGCCACAGCCGCGAGAACGGCGGCTGGGTCAGCAGGTCCCTCAGGGTCGTCGTCCGCGTGCCCCGGAGGGCCGCGATCTCCTCGGCGACGCTGGCCATCGCAAGAGGAGGCTACGCGCTCGCGCCCCGCCTCGTCCGCGCGGCCGACCCTCCCTTGGAGCGGCCGCCCTTGCCGGCGGCCGACTTCCGGGCGGCCGCCGTCTTGGCGGACGATGCCCGCTTCGTCCCGGCCTTGGCGCCCCCCTCGGCCCCGGTCGCGCCCCGCGGACGCGGCGCGAGCTTCTTGGCCGCCTCCTCGGAGAGCTCCTGGCCGTCGGCGTCCCACGCCTTCCCGCACGAGGTGCAGCGGGTCGCGCCGCCGCGGGCCGCGACCACGAGGCCCTCGCACGACGGGCACGGGTCGGGCATCGGCGTCTGGTTCACGCTGAACGAGCACTCGGGGTAGCGCTCGCACGAGTAGAAGGGGCCGAAGCGGCCCCGGCGCTCGACCAGCTCGCCCTGCCGGCACTGCGGGCACGTGACGCCGGTGCGCCGCTGCTCCTTCCTCACGTACTTGCACTCGGGGTAGCCGGAGCAACCGACGAACGGGCCGTACCGGCCGGTCCGGCGCATCAGCGGCCGGCCGCACTCGGGACAGACCTCCTCGAGCAGCTCCGGCTCGGGCCCCGCCTGGCCGTCCAGCGGGCGCGTGAAGCGACACTCCGGGTAGTTGCCGCACCCGACGAACTTGCCGAAGCGGCCGAGCTTGACCACCAGATGGGCCGGCTCGCGGCCCTCCTCGGGGCAGCGCGGGCAGAGCTCGGGCAGCTGCACCTCTGGCGGCGCGACCTTGTCGGCGGCCCGCTGCACCTCGCCGTGGAAGGGCTCGTAGAACTTGCGCAGCACCGAGACCCACGCGGCCTTGCCCTCGGCGATGTCGTCGAGCTCCTCCTCCATCCGCGCGGTGAACCCGATGTCGACGACCTCCGGGAACAGGTCGACCAGGATGTCGGTCACCACCTCGCCGATGTCCTCGGGAAAGAACCGCCGGTCCTCCAGCCGCACGTAGCGTCGGTCGCCGAGGGTGGCGATCGTCGCGGCGTAGGTGGAGGGGCGGCCGATCCCGAACTCCTCGAGCGCCTTCACCAGGCTCGCCTCGGTGAATCGCGGCGGTGGCTGCGTGAAGTGCTGCTCGGGCAGCAGCTCGGCGAGCCGCAGCGCCCGATCGGCCTCGAGCGGGGGCAGCGCCGACTCCGCGTCCTCGTCGGCCGCGTCGTCGCGCCCCTCGAAGTACACGCGGCGGAACCCGTCGAACTTGAGCGTCTGGCCGGTCGCGCGCAGCATGTAGCCACCGCCGCCGCCGTCCGCTGCCAGATCAGCCGGTACAGCCGTGCCTGCGCCGGGTCCAGCACCCCGGCGAGGTCGTCGGGGTGGCGGGCGGCGCTGGTCGGCCGGATGGCCTCGTGCGCCTCCTGCGCGCCCCGCTGCTTCTTCGTGTAGCGCCGCGGCGACGCCAGCGCGTAGTCCTTGCCGTACAGCCGCTCCACGACGCCGGCGATCTCGGCGAGGGCCTGCTCGGCGACGTTCACCGAGTCGGTCCGCATGTAGGTGATGAGGCCGACCTGCCCCTCGCCGGGGACGTTGACGCCCTCGTACAGCCGCTGGGCGACCTGCATGGTGCGCCGGGCCGAGAACCCGAGCTTGCGGGCCGCCTCCTGCTGCAGCGTGGAGGTCGTGAACGGCGGGGCCGGGGTGCGCTTCACCTCGCGCTGGCGGACCTCGGCCACGCGGTAGACGGCGGCGCGCAGCCGCTCGACGTGGCGGTCGGCCTCCTCCTGCGTGGAGAGCACCAGGCCGCGCTTGTCCGGGGACGCCGCGAGCTTCTCGTCGCCGACCTGGATCAGCCGGGCGAGGAACGCCCGCTCCTCGCCGTCGGGCGTGAGCCGCGCGTCGACGCTCCAGTACTCCCTCGGCACGAACGCGCGGATCTCGCGCTCGCGGTCGACGATCAGCCGCAACGCCACCGACTGCACCCGTCCGGCCGACAGGTCCCAGCGCTTCAGGCCCTTCTGCAGGAGCGGGGAGAGCTCGTAGCCGACCAGGCGGTCGAGGATGCGCCGGGCCTGCTGGGCGTTCACCAGGTCCGCGTCGATCCGGCGCGGGCGCCTGAACGCCTCGGTGACGGCGTCGCGGGTGATCTCCGTGAACGTGACCCGGTTCGCCGTGGCCGGGTCGGCGTCGATGGCGGCCGCGACGTGCCAGGCGATCGCCTCGCCCTCGCGGTCGAAGTCGGTGGCGAGCCACAGGCCGTCGGACTCCTTGAACGCCTTGCGCAGCGCGCGCACGGTGCCCTGCGAGTCGGGCTTGACCTCGTAGTCGGGGGCGAAGTCGCGCTCGACGTCGACGCCCATCCGGTCCTCGGGGAGGTCCCGGATGTGCCCGACGCTCGCGAGGACCCGGTAGTCGGGCCCGAGGTAGCGCTCGAGCGTCTTCGCCTTGGTGGGCGACTCGACGATCACCAGTTGCTTGGCCATGGTGCGGTCTCGTTTATCGGTCGAAGGGGGAGGTGTCAAGGAGCCGGGCCCGGTGATCCGCCGACCCCGGCGGGGCCCGGTGCCACGGCGCCCGGCCGTTCACTGTACGGCACGCCGCCGTCACCGGCCCACCGGGCCAGGTCAGGGCGTCTCCGAGCCGGAACATGCAACGAAATCGAAATGTTCCCGGCGGCCGCCCGCCGCCGGGCGACTGCTAGGCTCCCCTCGACCCGGGAGGCGCGCGTGACCACCTTCATGACCGACTTCGTCCAGCACTACGGCTACCTCGCCGTGTTCGTGCTGATGGTCCTGGAGTCGGCGTGCATACCGATCCCCAGCGAGGTCACGATGGTCTTCGGGGGCGCGCTCGCCAACGCGGCGTTCGTCGCGACCCTGACCGGCACCGTCCACCACCTGAACTTCGTGGCCGTCGGCCTGGTCGGCACCCTGGGCAATCTGGTCGGCTCGTACCTCGCCTACTGGGTGGGTCGGGTGGGTGGCCGCCCGCTGGTCGAGCGGTGGGGGAAGGTCATCTTCCTGCGCGAGCACGACCTCGACCGCGCCGAGGCCTGGTG
>JAJYHN010000175.1 GCA_021784765.1 Actinomycetes bacterium | reverse complement strand
CCGCCTATCCGCGCGGGCTCTTATGCTTAGAGCCCGCGCGGATAGGTCCACACCATCCGCCGCAGATCAGGTCACGCACGGTAGCTCCGGGACCCCGTTCGGCTGCGGGGCCGGCTGCAGGGGACCTCAGTTCGATCCGGCTCTCGGACGGAGCGCGCGACGGGTGGCGAGGGGGGTGCGTCCGCCCGACGTTGGGGCCGGCCTGTCGACCCGAGGTGCCGGTGCACCCTCGTTCAGCGGTTCCACCGATCGGCCCAGGCGAAGAGCTTGATCGTGAGGATGAAGGCGACGGCGAGCGCCACCTGGGCCAGGCGGTGGGCGATGAAGCGGTCGGTGCTGCGCCGAAGCTGGCCGTAGTTGGAGAACCAGGAGTTGGTGCGCTCGACCGGCCAGCGGAGCCCGAGCGGCTGGGGGTTCTTGGTTCCCCTCGCCGTCCCCCTGGGACGCTTCTTCGCGCACACCACGTCGCGCAGGCCGTGGCGGGCACAGGTCTCGCGGGTCACCTCGGAGTCGTAGCCCCGGTCAAGGTGCAGCGTCTGCACGTCCTCGAGCAGACCCCTTGCCGCCACGGCCTCCAGGGTGGGCCCAAGGAGCTTGGAATCGTGGCGGTTGGCGCCGTCGGTCGCCCAGCCGATCGGGATGCCTGATCGGTCGGTGGCGACCGACCACTTCCAGCCGCACTTGGCCCGGTCCGTCGGGTTCGGGCCGGTCCCCTCGCCGCCTGAGGGTGCCTTGTGGGTCGAGCCGTCCAGGGCCACCTCCGAGAGGTCGAGACCGATGACCTTGTCGTAGGCGCAGATCGCCTCCTCGAGCAGGCGGTCGAACACCCCTGCATCGAGCCACTCGTCGCGCCGGGCCCGAAGCGTGGTCGCCCCGCCCCTGCCGAGGCGTCCCGCCGTCCGCCACGAGCACCCGGTGACCAGGCGGAACACGATCGCGTAGAGACAGTCCCGGTCGGGGATGCGTCCCCGGTGGCAGCCGAGGGGGTGGGCATCGGGCGGTCTCACCGGCAGCAGCGGTGAGACCGCTGCCCACACCGCCTCGAACACTCGTGGGTGAAGTGCCTGCACGCCCGTCCCCGGCCCGAGGGTCCCTGAGGTCTGGATGTATGCTACGTCCAGATCCCTGCAGGGCGTGGACGATCGTGGTGGGATGGTGGACATGAAGGTCACCAGGCGACAGGCAGCCGCCCAGGCCCGCATCGCCGCGGAGCTCGCCAAGGTGGGCTTCGCCCTGCCCGGCACGCTCAGCATGCAGGCCTACCGCTGCGGCAAGGTCAACTGCCGCTGCCGCGCCGATCCACCCCGGCTGCATGGGCCCTACCCCCTTTGGACCCGCAAGGTGGACAACAAGACCGTGACGTGGCGGCTCAGCGCGTCGGAGCTGGCCGACTACCGACCGCTGTTCGAGAACGCCAAGCGCCTCCGAAGCCTCGTCGCCGAGCTGCAGGACCTCACGCTCGCCATCGTGGAGGCTTCGTCGGATCCCGACCGGACCACACCTTGACCCGCACGGCGGACCCGGCCTGTGCGAAGTCAGATGGTGACGCTGGCCAGCCGCCTATCCGCGCGGGCTCTTAGGCCACTCGCGGTGGTTCTCGCCGTGTGCGCGGTCGGTTTCGTCGGCGTGACGGGTGTGGCGCTGGTGGCGAGACCCGCGCTGGCCTCCACGGAGTGCACTTCGCCTCCCTTCTCCAGCTCTCACAACTGGCTTGGGTACTCCGGGCTGGCTCCACAACCCAAGACAGGCAATCCAACGGGCTTGGTCATCTCAAACGAGGCCACGATCCCGCACAGCACGGTCTACGCACAGTGTCTGGGGGTCAACAGCAACGACCACGTTGACATCGTGGAGAGCCTGATGATCACCGCCGGTACCAACGGGGGCGTCTACATTCAGGTGGGCTGGGTACGTGACCCCACGCTGTCGCAGGACCGATTCTTTTGGCAGTATAACGAGAACGGGATAAACAACTGCTACACGGACCAGACGGGGAATTCGAGCTCGCCTTGTCAGACCGCGTTTTGGGGGACGCCTGGGAGCAGTGACTCCTACGAGATCACTCCGAACGCTGACCTGGTCGGCGGGGGGTGGCAGCTCACTGCCCTGGTCAACGGCGGCAGCCCGCTCAACGGCAATGGCAAACTCGCGGCCCTCTACACTACGCTGTTCAACGGGCTGTCTTCGGGGCAGGCGATGGAGGAGACCGTCGACCCGAACGCAGACATCCCCGGTGACTCCACGGCCAAGTCGTGGATCAACAACTGGGAACTCCAGGGCGTCACGAGCAGCGGGGCTGTGAGCGGGTGGTACTACGGGCTCCAGGGATCGCAAGGCTACCAGGGCAGCAACCTGTTCGCCCCCTGCGCGGTGTCGTCGCCGACCAGCACCACGAAGGCTGGCACGTACCAGCATTTCGGGTACAACTCCAGCATGACGGGTGTGGACTTCTATATCGGGACACCTGCGCACTACGTGCAGTCGTGGATCAATGGTGGCGCGTGCAACCCGTGAGAGGAGATCGGATGAGAAGAGGTCAGCTCGTCGGGGCTTCGTTCGCAGGGCTCGCCGCCGCAGTCATCGGAGTTGCCGCTCTCACGGTGAGTGCCACCGCCGGTCCCACGAGGGCACCCGGCATCGACCAGCATGTCTCCGCGGCGACCGGACGCCCGGCGAGCGTTCCGAAGGCGAACTGGATCGGGAACTCCCCAGTGAACCCCAACAGCATCCCCTCCACGGTGGTGCCATTCAAGCGGGGGTCCTCCGATTGGTCCCCGCCGGGGAACCCAAACGGTGACATCCCCGCCGCCACGGCGCTGGCCGACGCCTGGGAGCAGCTTGGCCCGGCCGCGAGGCCGCAGTCGGCCACAGCCATGCTCGTCAGTTCGGGCGGGCAGGACGACTGGGTGGTTACCTACGACCTGGGCGCCTGCGTCTCGGGACCCCTGGGGGGCGCGCCCGACTGGCAGCCATCCCCGTATGCGGGTCCCTGCGGCATCACCATCGTCCTCGACGCCGCCACGGGCGAGTTCATCAGCGCCTCCTAGGAGTGGCGAGTGGCGCAACCGCAAGGCGCCGGGGATTGAGCCTCGAGCCCATACCTCACGGAAGGCCGGTGCGGGCCCGGGCGAGGCTCGGCCCGTGAAGGGCCAAGACGCGGCTCGTCGCGGCCACGAGGAGAATGCCGGCGCCGGCCCCATGGCATCTCGCTGACGGCGTGCCTGGAGCCGTGCGGATCCGCCCGCGCCGGCAGCTATGCGCCTCGGCGACGTGAGCGGCGGCGGAGAGCACCAGGCGGCGGCGCTGTACCGCGGAGCGGCTTGCACTGGGCTTGTCGGACTGCTCGAGCTCGAGGGTGTGGGCAAGGTGCTCGCGCGGTTCGGGGCATTCCCGGGCCGGTTTGACTGCGCCGAGGCGCGCTACGTCGCCTCCATGCTGCCCGTGACCCGCTGCCCCGTCGAGGGCATGCCGGCCCTTCGCGCGGTGACTCTCGGCTCCGGGGCCGCGGGCTGGCAGGATTTCGAGGACCCGTCCGTTCGCGGTCGAGGGCTACCGAGGAGGCACCTACGAGGCCCCGCGCGGGGTTGGCCCGACCACCCTCGTCGCGGTCACCGGGACGCTCACGGACCACGACCTGTTCATCTCCTTCCGGTTCCCCGGAGGGACCGGCACCCTTGACCCGCTGACAGCCCGATTCGTGATTCATCGGGGCTGACCGGCAACCATCGGCCGGTCTCGCGGGCCAGCAACAGCGAGCCCGGCCGCCCGGGGGTGGTCAGAACTCCTCGCCGGGCCGGCGATCCTCGCATGGCGACGCCCTGGGCCCAAACCGGCATGAAACACAATCGTCCGGCCATACGTCACCTGCTGTACGCCTTCCTCCTGATGCACGCTGATGCACGCAGCCACATGGGAGCTCATGCTGCGGGGGACGCACTCCGCGCGCAAGCTGGTGGAGGAGTTGCCGGGAGGATCCAAGTGGCTACGCGACGATTGCCTACAGGGGCCGGTACCACACGCAAGGTCAGCAGGTGGCGGACTACGGCTTCGCGGCGGTCAACGACTCCTGCTCCACGGACACATGCGCATGCGGGAACCAGATCGTCAGCCAATCTCACATGCTGTGGAACACGAACTGATCGGGCGGACCGGGCGTTCCTGCTCCCCCGCCGGGCGGTGACCCGGAAGCGAAGTCTCCTTGGGGCCTCCTTCTCCTCGGCGCGCGGAGGGCTGATCGGGACGCTCGCCGCCGCCGTCCTGGTGCTCCCCGCGTGCACGCTCGGCCCGAACGGACTCCGATTCCTGGGGAGCGTGAACATGGGAACGGTCACGGTGCGACCTGGGGAACCTGCCGTGTTCACGGTGATCCTGGCAGCGGCGGCGCCCCGGCCGATTCGCCTCGTGAGCATCCGGCTGATCCCCATCCCGGGCGTCCCCACGCCCCGCCTGGCCCACGTGGCCCTCCTCGGCCCCTCCATGGGATACCCGGCCTACACGCGGGACTGGCCGCCGAGCGGTGGCCCGGGAGGCAGGCCGTTCCCCATACGCCCCTTCTACGGGGTCACGGTGTGGCCCGCGGAGCGACACCACCGGGGTCTTCCCCCCGCCGTGCTGTATGCGGTGGTCGGGACGGTTCCGAACACCATCTACGCGGTGGCGGGCGTCCGGCTCGGGTACGTCCTCGACGGACGCTCCTACACGGCGGCGCTCTACGCCGCGGGGGAGGCGTGCGTCTTCCCTTCCCCTGCGACCACCGCCCAATTCAACTGGTGCGGCGCGCGCAGCGACACCCTGTTCAAGCAGGTGTCGAAGCTGGCGGGCTCGGCTCCCGGTTGAGCCCGAGCGGTCCGCCAGGCCCGTCCCGAGCGCCGTTCCGGCCAGCGCGACGGCGAGCGCGACGGCCAGGATGCCAACCCGGAGCCGCGGGGCACGGGCGGCGGCCCCTATCCCTCCCGCTCGAGCATGTCCAGCAGCTCCTGGTAGCGCTTGGGCATGGTCATCGTCGAGCGCATGGCGACGGGGATCGGGTAGCGGACACCGCCGCGCTGGGTTCCCTCGAGCCCCGCGACGAGCTCGCCGGCGAACGCCCACGGGAGGGCGAAGACCATCTCGGTGTCTTGCGCCATGCCGAACACGCGGTCTCCGTTGCAGGGCAGGATCACCTTGGGCGCGTTCGCGGTCATCGTCTGGATGACGATCTCGGCGCAGTCCAGGCGCCCGCCGGTGGTGCTCTCGATGCGACCCCCGCGCGCGTACAGGGCGGCGTTCGCGAGGCGCATCACCTGCGCGCTGTTCGCGTAGACGGCGACGACGTGTGGCTCGAAGCTCGCCCGCCCGAGCGGGGCGACGCAGACGTGGTCGTAGAGGCCGGGCTCGAACTTCCACGTGCTCGCCTCGAGGCTCGCGGCCGCGTCCTCGCTCTCGCAGTACATGCCGACCGCCGCGTAGCCCGAGAGGAACGCGTCGTTCGGCTTGCGGAACCCGAAGGCGACGGCCGCGAGGGGGCAGATCACGTCCTCCCTGCCCACCGCGACGCCCCAGCCGTAGCGCCGCGCGATGCCGATCGACTGGCACACGATCCAGCGCTCGCCGACGCTCTGGCTCGGGACCCGGACCCCCTCGGGGACGGGCTCTCCGGGCGCGAGCATCCGGATGGCAACCGGGAACGTATCGGGCCTGACGTACTCCGCGATCGCTCGGTCGACCCTCTCCATCCGCTCGACGACCGACTCGTCCATGCGCTCCTCCTTCCGCGGCGCCCCGCCCGAGGCGCCATGCTACGCGCGCCCCCCCGAACGCGCCGCGCGCGCGGTGGGCCGGGTCCCGGGAGGTGCCCGTCTACGGCACGATCTTCGAGATCGGCAGCTCCAGGATGTCGGTGGCGCCGTGGGCCTTCAGCATCGGGATCAGGGTGTTGACGGTCGCTTTCTCCACCACGGTCTCGAGCGCGTAGCTCCCCTCGGTCGACAGGGGAGCGACCGTCGGGGACTTCATCGCCGGCAGCACCTCGAGCAGCTCCTTCAGCCGCTCCTCCGAGACGTTCAGCTTGATCAGCACCCGGCCCTGGGCTCGCAGGGCCCCGAGCAGCAGCGTCACGATGTCGTCCATCGCGCGGCGCTTGGCGGGGTCGGCGGCGGCCGCGCGACCGGCGATCAGCACGACCTCGGACTCGAGCAGCGTCTCGACGACCTTCAGCCCGTGCGCGCGCAGGGTCGAGCCGGTCTCGGACACGTCCACGATCGCATCGACGATCTCGGGCACCTTGGCCTCCGTGGCGCCGTAGGAGGGGAAGACCCTCACCGGGATCCCGAGCTTGGCGAAGTGCCCGGCGGTGAGGTTCGGATACTCGGTGGAGATGCGGCTCCCCGCCGGCAGGTCGGCGGCGCGCTCGGCCGGGCTCTGGGCCGGGATCGCCAGGACGACCTTGACGCCGGAGCCGACGCCGCTCTTCGCGTAGTCGAGCGAGGCCAGGATCTCGACGTCGGCACCGGTCTCGACGACCCAGTCGCGACCGGTGACGCCGAGGTCGAAGAAGCCGTCCTGGACGAACACGGGGATCTCCTGCGGCCGAAGCAGCGAGACCCGGTCGATGCGCTCGTCGGCCACCCGGCCGTGGTAGTCGCGGGACGAGCCGCGCCGCACGCGGAGGTCGGCCGCCTCCAGGAGCTTCAGGGTCTGCTCCTCGAGGGAGCCCTTCGGGATCGCGAGTCGGAGCATGGTCGGGGTTCCTTTCGCTCGTCGTGTCGTGCGTGTCGTGCGTGGTCGTCGTGTCGTGCGTTGCGCCCGGCCGGCCGGTCAGGCGCCGGGTGCGTCGAGGGTTCGGTGAAAGCACGAGCGCTCGCCCGTATGGCATGCCGCGCCCACCTGCTCGACGCGCACCAGCAGGGTGTCGCCGTCGCAGTCGGCCCGGATCTCCCGCACGCGCTGCACGTGGCCCGAGGTGGCTCCCTTGTGCCACAGCTCCTTGCGCGAGCGGCTCCAGAACCAGGTGGTGCCGCCGGCGATCGTGCGCCGGAGCGACTCGCGGTTCATCCAGGCGACCATCAGCACTCGGCCGTCCTCCGCGTCCTGCACCACCGCGGTGATCAGGCCGCGGTCGTCGAACCGCAGGTCGCCGACCGGGAAGGTCGCCTCGGCCGCCGCGGCCTGGGGTGTCGTGTCCTCGTTCACCATGTCCTCCGCACCTCGATTCCCCGTTCGTCCAGGTGGCGCTTGACCTCGGCGATCGAGAGCTCGCCGAAGTGGAACAGCGAGGCGGCCAGGGCCGCGTCGGCGCCGCCGTCCGCGAGCGCCTCCGCGAAGTGCTCCACGCGCCCGGCGCCGCCCGAGGCGATCACCGGGACCGGCACCGCGTCGGCCACCGCGCGCAGCAGCTCCAGGTCGTACCCCTGCCGGGTCCCGTCGCGGTCCATCGAGGTCAGCAGCACCTCGCCGGCACCCCGCTCCCGGGTGGCCTCGGCCGCCCACGCGACGGCATCCCGGCCCGCCGATGTCCGCCCACCCTCGATCAGCACCTCGAAGCGGCCGGAGCCCGGGGGTCCCGTGCGGCGCGCGTCGATCGCGACCACCACGCACTGGGTCCCGAACCGGTCGGCGCAGCGTGAGAGCAGGTCGGGGTCGCGCACGGCCGCCGTGTTCAGCGAGACCTTGTCGGCCCCGGCGCGCAGCAGGTCGCGCACGTCGTCCTCGGCGCGCACGCCGCCGCCCACCGTGAGCGGGATGAACACGGCCTCGGCCGTGCGGGTGACGGTCTCGAGCGTCGCCCGTCGCCGCTGCACCGACGCGGTGATGTCCAGGAACACCAGCTCGTCGGCGCCCTCGGCGTCGTAGCGGGCCGCCAGCTCGGCCGGGTCGCCGGCGTCGCGCAGCCCGACGAACCGTGTGCCCTTCACGACGCGCCCGCCATCGACGTCCAGGCAGGGGATGATGCGCATGGCGAGGCTCATCGGGAGTCCCCCTCGGCGACCCCGGCGAGCGCCGCCAGCGCCTCCGCGAGCGGCAGCCGCCCCTCGTGCAGGGCCTTGCCGACCACGGCCCCCTCGACCCCGGCGGCCGCCAGCGCGCGAAGGTCCTCGACCGATCGGACCCCGCCGCTCGCGAGCACCGGGCGGGCCGTCGCGCGCCCGGTCCGCTCGTACAGCGCGAGGTCGGGCCCGGTCAGAGTTCCGTCGGCCCCGATCGCCGTCACGAGGAACCGCGGCGCTCCCGCCGCGTCGAGCGCCGGCAGCAGGTCGTCGACGCGGCCCGCGTCCCGGGTCCAGCCGTGCGTGAGCACCCGACCGCGGCGGACGTCCAGGGCGACGACCACCCGGTCGCCGAACCGGACCACGGCCTCGGTCACCATCGCCGGGTCGGCCGCCGCGGCGGTGCCCAGCACGGCGCGCCCGGCGCCGGACCGCAGGACGCGCTCGACGTCGGCGAGCGTTCGGAGGCCGCCCCCGACCTGCACCTCGGCCCCCGCCTCCCTGCAAGCGGCGGCCGCAGCGGCCAGCGCGGCGGCGTTGTCGCCGGTCCCGAGCGCCGCGTCCAGGTCGACCAGGTGCACCAGGCGCGCCCCCGCGCCGGCGAACCGCCGCGCGGCCTCGGCCGGATCCTCGCCGTAGGAGGTCTCGCGCGCGGGGTCGCCGTGCACCAGGCGCACGACGCGGCCTCGGTGGACGTCGACGGCCGGCACCAGGATCATGGCCCACCCCCGGCGCGCATCTCGAGGGCCTGGCGCGCCGCCGCCACGAACGCGTCGTAGATCGCGAGCCCCGCGGCCCCCGACTTCTCCGGGTGGAACTGGGTGGCGAACACGCTCCCCGACGCGACGGCCGCGGCGAACGCCATGCCGTGGTCGGCCGCGCCGACCGCGGCGGGGCTCGGCAGCGGCACCGCGTAGGAGTGGACGAAGTACATGCGAGCACCGTCGGCAACGCCGGCGGCGAGCGGATGCGGCCGGAGCCACCGGACCTCGTTCCATCCCATGTGCGGGACCTTCGCGCCCGGCCCTCCGGGCAGCCGGACGGCGACGCCGGGGAGCAGCCCGAGCCCCGGCGCGTCCCCCTCCTCGCTGCCGTCGAACAGCACCTGCATGCCGAGGCACACGCCGAGCACCGGTCGCCCGGCCGCCGCGAACGCAAGGACCGGCTCGTCGAGCCCGCACATCCGAAGCGCCCCGGCGCAGGCGTCGAACGCCCCGACGCCGGGCAGCACCAGGGCGTCGGTCCCGGCGGCCTCCCGCGGATCGACCGTCACGACGGGCTCGCCCCCTGCTCGGACGACCGCCCTGGCCACCGAGTGGAGGTTCCCCGTGCCCGCGTCGAGGACCGCGACGCGCGGCAGACACGCGGCGCCGGCGCTCCCGTTCCCGCCCGCGCTCACCCGAGCGACCCCTTCGTCGAGGGCACCCCGCGCCGCCCGCTCGGCGCGCAGGCGTCCCGGAGCGCGCGGGCCAGTGCCTTGAACTCCGACTCCAGGACGTGGTGGGGGCTCCGGCCCGAGCGCATGCGCACGTGCACGGTGAGCCCGGCCGTCTGCGCGAGGGCCCGCACGAAGTCCTCGGTGAGCCCGGGGTCGTAGGTCCCGAGCATCACCGGCGCCACCTCGACCTCGTGCACGACGAACGGCCGCCCCGACAGGTCCAGCGCCACCTCGACGAGCGCCTCGTCCATCGGCGCCGCGGCGAACCCGAAGCGCCGGATCCCCGCCCGGTCCCCGAGCGCCTCCGCCAGCGCCTGCCCGAGCGCGAGGCCCGTGTCCTCGACCGTGTGGTGCCCGTCGACCTCGAGGTCGCCTCGCGTCCGAACCTCCAGGTCGAACCCGGCGTGGGTCCCGAGCTGCGCCAGCATGTGGTCGAAGAACGGGATGCCCGTGGTGGCCTCCACGCGGCCCTCGCCGTCGAGGTCGAGGCGGATCTCGACCGCCGTCTCCCTCGTCTCCCGGGTCACCGCGGCCCGCCGCCGCCCGCCGGCGCCCGATTCCCCGCTCGTTCCCTTGGACTCCGTCATGCGAGCACCTCCGTCAGCGCCGCGAGGAACGCGTCGACCTCCTCGGCGGTCGCGGCCGTGACCCGCAGGCAGTTCGGCACCTGCCCCGAGAGGTCGCGGACCAGCACGCCGCGGTCGAGCAGCCCCCGCCAGACCTCGCCCGCCGGGCGCGGCGGGCGGAACAGCACGAAGTTGGCGTCCGAGGGAAACGCCTCGACGCCGGGCACCGCCGCCAGCGCCGCCCGCAGGCGGTCGCGCTGGCGGCGGACGTCCTCCACCGCGGCCGTCACGGCGGCCTCGGCCCGCAGTGCGGCCAGCGCCGCCGCCTGCGACAGGGCCGAGAGGTGGTAGGGGAGCGCCACCCGGCGCAGGTCCTCGACGACCGCCGGGTCGGCCAGGCAGTAGCCGACCCGTGCGCCGGCCATCGCGAACGCCTTCGAGAACGTCCGCACGACCACGACGTTCCGCCGCCGCACGGCGAGCGGCAGCGCCGACTCCCCGCCGAACTCCAGGTAGGCCTGATCGACGACGACCAGGGCGCGGGGAGCCGCCTCGGCGATCCGGGCGATCGCGGCGAGGGGCTGCGCGTTCCCGGTCGGGTTGTTCGGCGAGCAGACGAACACCACCCCGGCCGCGACCCCGCCCGCCGCCTCCGCCTGGGCCTCGCCGAGGGCCCACGGCGGGTCGAGCGCGAGCGCCCGGACCTCCGTGTGGGAGAGGGATGCGATCCGGCCGTGCATGGCGTAGGTGGGCTCGAACGTCAGCGCGACGCGCCCCGGGCCGCCGTGGGCGGAGAGGAGCTGGGCGAGGATCTCGTTCGACCCGTTCGCGACCCAGACGCCCTCGACGGGGTGGCCGTGGCGCCCGGCCAGCGCCGCGCGCAGCTCGCGCGCCTCCCGGTCGGGGTAGCGGTTCAGCGCGAGCGTCCGGGCGGCGGCGGCGAGCTCGTCGGCGACGGCCTCCGGCAGCGGCCGGGGGCTCTCGTTGGTCGCCAGACGGACCGGCACGTCGAGCTGCGGCGAGCGGTACGGCGGCTCGTCGCGCAGGCCCGGGCGCGGCTCGGGGCCTGCCGGCTCCTGCTCGCTGGATTCGAATGCGGGTGTGGACGTGGGCACGAGGGCACCTCTGGGGTCGGGAACGGGCGGCCGCGCCGCGTCGGCGCGAGGGAATCGGCGGCGGGCCGGCTAGGCCCGACGCTCCGCCCGGACGGCATGGCTGAGCGTCGCGGCGCCCCGCGCCACGTCGGCGAGCTCGTGCCCGCCGGTCAGCTCCTCGACCGCCCAGGTGATGAGGTCGCGGATCGAGATGATCCCGACCAGGTCGTCCTTGCGGACGACCGGGAGGTGCCGGATCCCGCGCTCGGCCATCAGCCGCGCCGCCTCGGCGACGTCGTCCCTGGGGGTGACCGTGGCGAGATCGGTGCTCATGCGGCCCCGGACCCTCGTGGCCGCCGGATCGAGGCCTTCGGCCACGACGTTCACGACGTCGCGCTCGGTGAGGATGCCGGCGGGACGAGACCCGTCCGTGACGATCAGCGAGGAGATGTGCCGCTCGTGCATCAGGCGCGCGGCCGCGGCGAAGTCCTCGTCGCCCCGGACCGTCGTGACCTCACGGTGCATGATGTCGCCGACCAGCATCGCGTCTTCCCCATCGCCCGGCGACGCTCGCCGGGGCCCCATAGGCTACCAGCGTCAGAGGTGGACGGCGAGAGCGAACCAGCCGGCCAGCAGCGCGACCTGCACGACGGCCAGGGCCCGCCCGCCCCTGCCCCGAGCGAGGAACCATGCGGCCGGCACCGCGTAGGCGACGGCCACCGCGAGCAGCGTGACGGTCGAGGCGCCGTCGGGGGCGAACGGCCGCAGGACGCCGGTGACCCCGACGAGCCCGCACGCGGCGGCCGCGCCGCCGAAGACCCGGTCGCCGAACGCGGCTGTCGATCGGGCGGCGTCGCCGCCGCCGGCCGGGCGCCCCGCGAGCCCGGCCGCGAGCGCCCCGAGCCCGGCGCATGCGCCGACGATCGTCCCGAGGAAGCCGCCGGAGAGTCCCGAATGCGCCGCGGCCCGCACGCCCCCGTCCACCAGGACCACCGCCCCCACGAGCGCGAGGGCGACCCCCGCCGACCCCGCGACCGCGACCCGGCCCCGACGCGGCCTCGCCGGCGGCGCCGTCTCGGGCTCGTCCCCGCCGTCCTCTGCCCGTTCCCCGTCCTCCCCGCCCTCCTCCTCGGAGGCGCGGTCCAGCTCGATGCGTCGCTCCCCGTGCCAGACGAGCGTCTCGACGAGGAACACCGCGAGCACGCCCGCGCCCTTGGCGGCGGTGACCGGCGGGTTCGCGAGGGCGATGCCGGCCGCGAGGAGCGACATTCCCGGCAGCAGCAGCCCGGCGGCCCCCGGCGACGGTGCCGTCCCGGCGGCGAGCAGGCGAGCCGGGAGCGCGACGGCGAGGCCGGCGAGGCCCGCGCCGAGCGCGATGCCCGCCGCGAGCGACGGCCGACCTCCGAGGGCCGCGACGACCACGGCGGCCGCGACCCCGAGCGAGAGGCCCGGCGCCCAGCCCGGGCGCACGCCCCCGTCGCGCTCACCGCCCCGGACCAGCCGCAGCAGCGCCTCGCCCGCGGTCACCGCGAGCGCCCCCGCGACGACCCAGAGGACGGCGATCGCCACCGCCCGGCGGCCTCAGTGATCGCTCGCGCCGCTGAAGGTGAAGCTCGCGATCTTCAGCGCCGGCACGCGCGAGGCCGAGAAGAAGAACTCGCTCGCGATCGTGGTGTCACGTCCGACGAGCTCGACGGCCGAGAGGGCGCCGAGGATCGACTGCGTGAAGCGCAGGTTCTTCACGGGCTCGCGGACCTCGCCGCCCTCGATCAGCCACGTCCCGTCCCGGGTCATGCCGGTGATGGTGGTCTCGATCGGGTGGACGACGTTCGAGTAGTGGAACCGCGTCACCAGCAGCCCGCGCCGCGTCGAGGCGATCATCTGCTCGAGGGTCGCGTCGCCCGGCTCGAGCACGAGGTTCAGCGGGAATGGCCCCTCGGGGTTCGGCGCGGGGAGCCCGTGGCCGGTCGAGGCGCGCCCGCCCTGCGCAGCGCTCCGCCGGTCGTAGACCCCGCTCACGAACACGCCCCGGTCGATCAGCGTGACGCGTTGCTTCGGCGTGCCCTCGAAGTCGAACGGCAGCCCCGGGTCGCCGGGCACCAGAGCGTCGTCCCGGATCGTGACCGACTCGGCCGCGACGCGCTCGCCGGCCCGGCCGCTGAACGCCGAGCGCCCCTCCTCGATGGCCTTGCCGCCGAACCCGATGTAGCCGAGGAACGCGGCGAGCGTCGCCACCGCGAGCGGCTCGAGCACCACCTCGTAGTCGCCGGGAGCGAGGTGCCTCGGCCGCTGGCTTTCGCGCGCCCTCCGGAACGCGTCGTCGCCGACCGCCTCCGGGTCGACCTCGTCGAGGCGCACGGCCGTCCGCTCGGCCGTCCCGGCGCCGCCCTCCCCGCCGGAGACCACCGTCGAGAGCGTGGCCTGGCTGGCGGGCGCGTAGCAGAACTGGCCCTCGGTGTTGGCGAGGGCGACCTCCGTCCCTGTGGTCTCGAGCGCGCCGGCGGCGCGGAATCCCTCGCCGATCCGGGCGACCAGCGCCGCCACCATGTCGGCCCGCCGCTTGGGCGTGGCGGCCGCCGTCGCCTCGTCGAAGGCGCGCTTCTCGGGGACCGGCGCGGCCGGCGCCAGGCCGGGAAACAGGGGGTCGGGCGCGGCGACCTCCGCCATCTCCAGGGCGCTCGCCGCCGCCTCTCGCGCGCCGCCCTCCGAGAGGTCGTTCGTGGCGGCGACCCCGACGCGCCCGCCGGCCACCACCCGCACCCGGACGCCGGTGTCCTCGCGCCACGTGCTCTGGTGGATGGCCGAGCTCGCGAACCGGGTGAGCCCGCCCCACTCGTGCAGGGCCAGGACCTCGACCCCATCGGCCCCGGGCAGGTCGAACGCCGCCTCGGCGACCCGGCGGAGCTCGCCCGGACCGACCGGGCCGGGCATCAGCGCACCCCCACGCGGACGTTTCGGAACCGGGCCGGCGGGGCCGCGTGCCCCACGCGCGCGACCTGCCCCGGCTGGCCCTTGCCGCAGTTCGGCGTCCCCCAGACCGTCCAGTCCTCGGCCCCGCCGACCGCGTCGCACGAGCCCCAGAACTCGGTGGTGATGCCCGTGTAGTTCGGGTTCCGGTACATCTCGGTGAGCCGCCCGTCCTTGATCCGCCAGGCGATCTCGCACCCGAACTGGAAGTTCACCCGCTTGTCGTCGATCGACCACGACTGGTTGGTGTCCATGAAGATGCCGTCCCTGGTGTCGGCGATGATCTCGGCGAGCGTCCCCTCGCCCGGCTCGAGGTCGATGTTGGTCATGCGGATCAGGGGGAGGTTCGCCCAACCGTCGGCGCGCATCGCGCCGGTCGAGCGCAGGCCGAGCATCGCGGCGGTGTCGCGCCCGGAGATGAAGCTCTGGAAGATCCCGTCCTCGATCAGCACGACCCGCTGCGCGGGCACGCCCTCGTCGTCGTAGCCGAACGTGCCGAGCCCGCCGGGCAGGCGTGCGTCGGCGACGATCGTCACCTTGTCGCTGCCGTAGCGGAGCCGCCCGCGGTCCTCCGGGCGCAGGAACGAGGTGCCGGCGTAGGCCTCCTCCATCCCGAAGACGCGGTCGAGCTCGACCGCGTGCCCGACCGACTCGTGCATCTGCAGGATGACCTGCGACGAGTCGAGGACGAGCGCCGTCTCCCCGCTCGGGCAGTCCTTCGCGGAGAGCAGCGCCACCGCCTCCGAGCCGATCCGTTCGGCCTCCTCGGTCAGGGGGATGGCGCGGATGTGCTCGTAGCCGGCCGCACGGATGTGGCCGCGGAACGAGTTCGGGAACGACCGGCGCTGCACCTCGCCCTCCCGGATCGCGGTGACCTCCATCCCGGCCCCGCTGTGCACGACGGTCTGCTCGATCGCCGAGCCCTCGCTCGAGGCGAAGAACGTCCGCCGCCGGAACAGGTCGAGGTTCGCCTCGGCGAACGCCACCCCGGCGACGGCCTGGGCGCGCCGCGAGGTCTCCATCAAGAGCGCCACCTTCTCGTCCAGGGCGACGGCGAACGGATCCTCCTGGACCGGCGTCGCCCAGGTCGCGCGCACCGGCTCGGCCTCGGCCAGGCGGACCGGCTCCATCGGGAGGCGGGCGGCCGCGCGGGCGATCTCGACGGCCAGGGCCGCCGTGCGCTCGACCTCGGCCTCGTCGGTCCGGGCGGTGGCGGCGAATCCCCAGCGACCGTTCACCAGGACCCGGATGCCGACCCCCTCCGAGCGGGATCGGTCGATCCCCTCCATCTCCTGGTTTCGGACGGTGAGCGACTCGGTCTCGTCCGAGCCGAACCGGGCGTCCGCGTAATCGGCCCCGGCCCGCCGGGCGGCCCCGACCGCCCGCTGCGCGACCTCGAGCATCGAACGACCTCCCGCCACCCGCCGGCTGGGCGGCGGGTCGAAGCCTACCGCGTTTGCGTAGGCTGTCGGCGATGCGACTCGGGTTCCATCTCGGCTACTGGGGCGCCGGGCCGGTCGATGCCCTGCCGCTGGTGCGGGAGGCGGAACGGCTCGGGTTCGACTCGGTCTGGAGCGCCGAGGCCTACGGCTCGGACGCCGTCTCGTGGCTCGCCTGGGTCGGATCGCAGACGAGCCGGATCGGGCTCGGCACGGCCGTCATGCAGATGCCGGCCCGGACGCCGGCCGCCACGGCGATGACGGCGATCACGCTCGACCACCTCTCCGGGGGGCGGTTCCGCCTCGGGCTCGGGACGAGCGGGCCGCAGGTCGTCGAGGGCTGGCACGGCGTGCCGTTCGACCACCCGCTCGGTCGCACGCGCGAGTACGTCGCGATCGTCCGGGAGATCCTGCGCCGCGAGCGGCCGGTCGAGGCCCACGGTCGCTTCTACGACGTCCCGCTCTCCGGGGGAACCGGGCTCGGGCGGCCGCTGCGCTCGATCGTGCACCCACTGCGGCCGGACCTGCCGATCTACCTCGCGGCGATCGGGCCGAGGAACGTGGCCCTGGCCGCCGAGATCGCCGACGGCGTGATCCCGACCCTGTTCGCGCCGGCACACGCGGCCGCGTTCGAGGCCTCGGTCGCCGAGGGGCTCGCTGCCTCGGGGCGCGACCGGTCGGCGTTCGACGTCGCGCCGCTCGTGACCATCGTGGCCGGCCCGGACGTGCAGGCGTGCCGCGACGCCGTCAAGCCCTTCGTCGCGCTCTACGTCGGGGGCATGGGCGCCCGCGGCCGCAACTTCTACGCGAGCCTCGTCGGCCGCTACGGTTACGAGGCGGAGGCGGGAGAGATCCAGGACCGCTACCTGGCCGGGGACCGGGCCGGTGCGATGGCCGCGGTCCCCGACGCCCTCGTCGAGGACGTGGCGCTGGTCGGGCCGCCGGCGCGGATCGCCGAGCGCATGGTCGCCTGGCGCGAGGCGGGCGTCGGCACGCTCATCGCCGCAACCACCCAGCCCGACGCGCTCCGCGCCCTGGCCGAGGCGAACGCGTAGTGGCGCCCGGCCCGGGCCGGCAGGGGCATGCCCCCGAGCCCGAGCGGCCGCGGCGCGCCGCGCGAGCCGGGCATCTCCGTCCCGGCGGTCGCCCCGCTGTTGCGAGTTCGTGCCGACCCACCGCGCGGCTTGTCTCGCACGCCGCCCGGTGTCGATGATTCCCGGCGACATGACCTCCCCGCTGCTCGCCGCCCGCGGCGTCCGCAAGTCCTTCGGGTGCAAGCGCGTCTTGCAGGACGCCGCGCTCGAGGTGGCACCGGGCGAGGCCGTGGCGGTCGTCGGGGAGAACGGCGCCGGCAAGTCGACCATGCTTCGGATCTGCGCCGGGGTGCTGCGGCCCGACGCCGGCACCGTGACCGTCCGGGCCCCCGTCGGCTACTGCCCGCAGGACCCGGGGGTGCTCGACCTGCTGACGGCCGAGGAGCACCTCGCGCTGTTCGGCGCCGGCCTCGGGCTCTCCCGCCACGACGCCCTGGAGCGGGGCACCCGCCTGCTCGCGGAGTTCGGCTTCCCACCCGGGGACCGGTCGGTCGTCCGCGATCTCTCCGGCGGCACCCGGCAGAAGCTGAACCTCGCCCTCGCGCTGCTCGGCGGCCCCCGGATCCTGCTGCTGGACGAGCCCTACCAGGGGTTCGACGCCGGCACCTACGTGAACTTCTGGGATCACGTCGCGGCGTGGACGGCCGAGGGCCGGGGCGTCGTGGTCGTCACCCACATGCTGGCCGAGCTCTCGCGCGTCGATCGGGTCGTCGAGGTCGCCGCCCTCCCGGCTCTCGCCCGGGCCGGCCGGGGGGAGAGGACGGCATGAGGCGGTCGCTCCGCCGGGCCACGGTGGTGGCCGAGATGCAGGCGCGCGAGCTGCTCCGCCGCCGGACGGCGATCGTCATGCTGCTCGCGCTGCCGCTCGCCCTCTACGGGGCGCTCGCCGGCACCTCGCCGCAGATCGCCTCGGCCGCCGCCGGGGTCGGCCTCGGCTGGTCGGTGGCCGGCGCGGCCCTGTTCTCGGTGCTCGCGTCGCGCCGCGTCGACCCGCGCCTCGTGCTCGTCGGCTTCCGCCCGTTCGAGCTGCTGCTCGGGCGGCTGCTGTTCCTGCTGGCGTTCTCGATGGTGCTGGTGGGCGCGTTCTCCGCGCTGATCTCCGAGGTGTCGAACGCGGCGCACCCGTGGGTGCTGGCGCTCGGGATCGGCCTCACGACGGTGGTCGCGGTGCCGCTGGGGCTCGCCCTCGCAGCGCTGCTGCCGCGCGAGCTCGAGGGGACGCTCGCGCTGATCGGGGTCGTCGGCATCCAGCTCGCGCTGCCGGTGACGGCGACGCTCGCGGCGTTCCTGCCGCTGTACGGCCCGCTGCGGCTGATCGAGGGCTCGCTCGCGAACGGTGGGGCGGTGGCCGTGCCGTCGCTGCACGCCCTGGGGTTCGCGGCCGGGTTCCTGTCGCTCGCGGTCGCGCTCTGGGCGCGGCGCGTCCGCGCCCGCGCCCACGTGCCGGTCCCGGTCGAGACCCCGTAGCCGCGCCGGTCGTCTCCGAGCCCTCCGCCCGCCCCGTTCGCCGTCCCGGCGCTTGACAAGGAATCTTTCGAAGCATACGTTTCGAGACATGACTTTCGATGCGCCCGAGCAGGCCGCCTCGGAGCCCCAGGAGTTCCGACCCCGCGAGCTGCGGGACGCGAGGGTGCTGCGGGCGCTCGCGCATCCCCTTCGGGCGAGGCTCCTCGAGCTGGTCGCGCGCGAAGGGACCCTCACGGCGACCCAGGCGGGCGAGCTGACGGGCGAGAGCCCCGCGAACTGCTCGTTTCACCTGCGCACCCTCGCCAAGTACGGGTTCCTCCGCCAGGCCGAGAGAGGTCGGGGGCGCGAGCGGCCGTGGCGGCCGGCCGAGCTCTCCGCCACCTGGTCGGACCGGGCCGCCGACGCCGAGGCCGTCGCGGCCGGCGAGGCCCTCACCGAGTTCCTCCTCGAACGGCACCACGGGGCGGCAGTCGAGTGGCTGCGCGACCGGCGGTCCCTGTCTCCCGAGTGGCAGCAGGTGGGAACGATCAACGACGGCCTCCTCTACCTGACCGCCGCGGAGGCCGAGGAGCTCGGGCGCCAGCTCGTGGCCCTCATCGCGCGCTACGTCGAGCGCACCCTCGACCCGGCGACCCGACCCCGGGGGGCGTGGCCGGTGCGGGTCGTGAGCTACTCGTTCCCGGTCCGCCCGACCCCCAAGGGGAACTGAGTGCGACGGGTGCTCGCGCACCGCGACGCCCGGCTCCTGCTCGCCGGGCAGACGCTCTCGATCCTCGGCGACCGCGCGATGTTCCTGGCCCTCGCGATCTGGGCGAAGGAGCTCACGCACAGCAACGTCGCGGCCGGCATGGTGATCTTCGCGATCGTCGCGCCCTACGTGCTGGCGCCGGCCGGCGGCCTCGTCGCCGACCGGCTCCGGCGGCGGCCCCTCATGATCGCGGTCGACGTCGCGATCGGGCTCGTGGTGCTGCTCCTGCTGTTCGTGCGCGGACCCGCCGACGTGTGGCTCATCTACGCGGTCGCCGCCCTGTACGGCGTCGCCGGCCTCGCGTTCGACTCGGCGCAGTCGGCCCTGCTCACGGTCATGCTGCCGGCAGAGCTGCTGGGCGAGGCCAACGGCGCCTTCCAGACGGTCTCCCAGGGGCTCCGGCTGCTGGCGCCGCTCGTTGGCGCGGGGATGTTCGCGGCGTTCGGCGGCGGGGCGGTCGCGATCCTCGACGCGGCGACGTTCGGCGTGTCGGCGCTCTGCCTGGCGGCGCTCCACCTTCGCGAGCGCCCCGCCCCGCCTCGCGGGCATCACCTGCTGCACGAGATGGCCGCCGGGATCCGCCACGTGTTCGGGACCCCCGGCCTGCGGCAGATCGTGGTGGCGACCGGCGGGACGCTGCTCATGGCCGGGTTCCTCGAGACGCTCGTGTTCGCGATCGTCGGGGAGGGCCTGCACCGCCCGCCCTCGTTCCTCGGGGTGCTCCTCGCCGTCCAGGGGATCGGGGGGATCCTCGGAGGGCTGACGGCAGCCCGGGCGATGCGGCGGCTGGGGGACGCGCGGCTCGTCGCGACCGGGATCGCACTGTTCGGCGTAGCGACGGCGACGCTCGTGGTGGCGAGCCTGCCGGTGGTGGCCGCCGGGATGCTGGTGGTGGGGTTCGGCATCCCCTGGCTGGTCGTGGGGTTCTCGACCGGGATCCAGCTTCGGACCCCGGCGGCGCTGCAGGGGCGGGCCGCCTCGGCCGCGGAGGCTCTGGTCTCCCTCCCCCAGACCGTCTCGATCGCGCTCGGCGCGGCCCTGGTGGCGCTGGTGCCCTACCGCACCCTGCTCTGGGTGATGACCGCGGTGATCGCCGGCTGGGCGCTCTACCTGTTCGCCGCGCGGGTTCCTGCCGCCCCGGCCGCGATCGCGGGAGCCGTCGCGGCGGAGCCCGTCGCCGAGAGCGCCCCCTCGTAGCCCGCACCGCCGCCTGCGGTCGCCCGCCCGCACCGCCGCCGCCGCGGCTATGATTCGCTCCGCTCGAAAGGGAATGCCATGGGCCGTCTGTACGTCGCCGAGGTTACGC
>JAJYHN010000016.1 GCA_021784765.1 Actinomycetes bacterium | reverse complement strand
GTTCCGCCGTCTTTCGTCACCCGGCGCAGCCGATGGCGGCCGCATACCGCCGGAAGGGAAGGCGGTAGAGCCTGGCGGCGTCCGGGTTGCTGAGCACGAGGTCGAACACCCACCGGCCGTCAACGTAGAACCAGTGGTCCACGAACTGGATCCCGCCGATCTCGTAGCGGACGAGCCATCCCCCGTTCGGGCCGGGCGTCGCCCCCTCCACGCGCGCCGGCGCGCCGGGCGCTGCCGGGCACTCGATGTGACGCCGGAGGTACTCCCCGCGGCTGATGACCGCGCGACTGCGCGCGTCCCATCGGTCGTAGACGGGGCCGTAGTCCCCACGTTCGTACGCGTCGTTGAACCGCTGGGCGATCCGAAGCAGGGCGGTCACCGTCTCGGGGTCGCGGCCGGCCGGAGCGCCCGTCCCCGGGGAGGGCGCCGGATGATCCGTCGCCGCCCGCGAGCGCCGACCGGAGGCCGCGGGGGCGGACGGCGATCCGCACGCTGCCGCCGCGAGCGCAACCAGCAGGGCGGCCGCGACGGGCCGCCACCTGCGTCCCCCTCCGGCCCCGGCTGGCACGCGCCCCGCGCGGTCCACCGCGAGCCGCTCGGTATCAGCTCGTGACGAGGGGCTGCGACGGCGTGCCAGGGTGTGCCGGCGTCACCGCCGCATCGGCACCCGCCGGACACTCGATCGGGGTCGCCTCCGCCCCCTCCGCGGGGACGACCATCGCGAGGTTCAAGGCGATCGTCGCGACCCAGATGGCCGCGGCCCCGGCGATGTGCGCCTCGACGACGCCCGGAGGCAGCCCCATGAAGTACTGCCAGTACCCGAGCGCGATCTGCACGACCACCAGGCCGATCAGCCACCGCGCCCGCCGCCAGACCGGCGAGGGCGCCGCAGCGATCCGCAGCGCGAACAGCGTGGCCACGATCAGCCCCGTGAAGAACAGCGCGGAGTCGGCGTGGAGCTGGGCGACGCGCAGGAAGGGGAACGGCAGCCGCGCGGCCGCGTTCGGCGCGCCGCTGTCCGGGCCGGTCCCGGTCACCACGGTGCCCATGAACAGGACCCACCCCGCGGTGATCGCCAGCAGGCGCCCGAGCCACACGACCTCGGTCCGCATCACCACGGCCCGCCCGTTCGGCCACCGCTCGTCGGCCCGGTGCACCAGCACGATCCCGCCCCACAGCAGCAGCATCGAGACCAGGAAGTGCAGCATCACGAACACCGGGGTGAGCTTCAGCAGCACCGCCACGCCCCCGATCACCGCCTGGGCCAGGTAGCCGGCCACCAGCCACCACGACAGGCGGACGAGGTCGCGCCGCCGGGGACGCAGGCGCATCGCCGCCGTCGTGACGACGCCGATCAGCGCGCCCAGCACGATGGTGAACATCCGGTTGCTGAACTCGACCAGCGGGTGGAACGACATCGGCGGCGTGAGGGTCCCCGGGCCGCAGTTCGGCCAGCCGCTGCAGCCGAGGCCCGAATCGGTGAGCCGCACCGCCGCGCCGGTCAGCACCACCATGTACAGCGCGACGGCCGAGGCCATCGCGAGCCGCCGGAAGGTGCGCATCGAGGGACGCGGCAGGGCCATGGGAACCGCGATCATACCCCCGGCCCCCGGCGTCAGTGGCCGGCCGGCGCGGCCTCGGCCCAGTTCGCCCCCCACCCGATGTCGGCGCGCAGGGGCACGGACAGCGCGTAGGCACCCTCCATCGCCGCCCGCACCAGCTCGGCGGCGGCGGCCCGGTCGGCCTCCGCCACGTCGAACACCAGCTCGTCGTGGACGGTCAGCACCATCGAGCAGTCCAGCCCCGAGGTCGACAGCGCCCGATCGACGGCGATCATCGCGAGCTTCAGGATGTCGGCGGCGCTCCCCTGGATCGGCGCGTTCAGGGCCATCCGGCGACCCATGTCCCGGACGCGCACGTTCGACGACGAGAGCTCCGGGAGGTAGCGGCGGCGGCCGAGGATCGTCTGCGTGTATCCGTCGGCCGTGGCGCGCCCGACCTGCCGCTCGAGGTAGTCGCGGATGGCGGGGAACCCGGCGAAGTAGGAGTCGATGAACGCCTGGGCCTCGTCGGGCGCGATGCCCAGGCGCGAGGCGAGCCCGAACGCGTTCATCCCGTAGGCGAGGCCGTAGTTCACGGCCTTCGCCCGGCGCCGCAGCTCCCCGTCGACCTGTTCGAGGGGCAGCCCGAACACCCGGGCGGCCGTCGCAGCGTGGATGTCGGCGTCGGCCCCGAACGCCTCGGCGAGCCCGCTGTCGCCCGACAGGTGCGCGAGGACCCGCAGCTCGATCTGCGAGTAGTCGGCCACCACCAGCAGCCGCCCGGCGGCCGACGGCACGAACGCCCGGCGGATCTGCCGCCCGAGCTCCCCGCGCACGGGGATGTTCTGCAGGTTCGGATCGCGCGACGACAGCCGTCCGGTCGCCGCCCCGACCTGGCTGAACGTCGTGTGGATGCGCCCGTCGCGCGGGTCGACCAGCGGCGGGAGCGCGTCCAGGTAGGTGGACTTCAGCTTCGAGAGCTCCCGGTAGGCGAGGATCGCGTCGACGATCGGGTGATGGTCGCGCAGGCGCTCCAGCACGTCGGCGTCGGTGGAGGGCGCCCTGCCCTTCTGCGTCCGCTTCAGCACCGGCAGGCGCAGCCGCTCGTAGAGCACCTGCGCCATCTGTGGGGGCGAGCCGAGGTTGAACGGCTCGCCGGCGTGGCGGTAGATGTCCTCCTCGAGCGTGCGCATCCGGTCGCCGAGGGTCTCCCCGAGGTCGGTCAGGTACCCGACGTCGATCGCGACCCCGGCCGCCTGCATGCGGGCCAGCACGTCGGACAGCGGCAGCTCGATGTCGGCGAGCAGCGAGCCGAGGTCGTCGCGGGCGATCCGGTCCGCCAGCGCGGGCACGAGCAGGGCGATCGCCGCCGCCTCGGCCGCCTCCCGCATCCCCGCCGGCGGCCCCTCCCCCTGACCGAACAGCCGCCCATCGTCCTGCCCGTCCGCGGCCCCCTCCACGCCGGCCAACGCCGCCGCGACGGGGTCCGAGCCGAGGTGCGCCCGGCAGAGGCCATCCAGCGGATAGGAGCCCGCGGCAGGGTCCAGCAGGTAGCCGGCGAGCATCGTGTCGAACGCCACGCCCGCGAGCCGCACCCCGGCGGCGAGCAGTGCGGTCTCGGCGGCCTTGGCGTCGTGCATCCACTTCGGCGCGCCCGGCTGGGCGAGCCACGCGGCAACCTCGGCCGGGAGCCCATCCAGGGGAACGAACACCGCCTCTCCGCCGCCGGCCGAGACGGCGAGGCCGCGGACGAGGGCCGGACCTCGCGCGCCGTCGCCGACCGCGGCGAGCGCGAGCGCCAGGGGCCCGCCGGGGGCGGCGAGCCGCGCCAGATCGCCGGCGTCCCCGGTTCGGAGCGACGGCGGCGCCGCAGGGACCGCCCCGCCGGGAGCCGCGCCCGGCCCGGCCGCGCCGGTCCCCGGCCGGACCGCCTCCAGCCGCTCGAGCAGCGTGCGGAACTCCAGGGAGAGGAACAGCCGCCGCACGGCCTCGGGGTCGCGCCCGCCGAGGACACAGTCCTCGGGCTCGACCTCGAGGTCGAGGTCGGTGACCAGGCGGGCCAGGTCCTTGTTCAGCGCGAGCTGCTCCCCCGCCGCCTCGATCGACTCCCGCAGCTTCCCCTTCAGCTCGCCGCTTCGCGCGAGCAGGTCCTCGACGCAGCCGAACTCCTGTACCAGCCGCGCCGCGGTCTTCTCCCCGACTCCCGGCACCCCCGGGATGTTGTCGGAGGCGTCGCCCTTCAGCGCGACGTAGTCGAGGTAGCGGGACGGCGGCAGCCCGAACCGCTCCTCGACCGCCGCCTCGTCGTAGCGGGCGATGTCGGAGATGCCCCGCCGGTTGAACAGCACGGTCACGCCGGGACGCACCAGCTGGAAGAAGTCCCGGTCGGCCGTGACGATCACCGCCTCCATCCCCCGGTCGACCGCCCGCAGGGCGAGGGTCCCGATGGCGTCGTCGGCCTCGTGGCCCTCCACCTCCACGATCCGGATCCCGAGGGTGTCCAGGACCTCGCGGATCAAGCCGAGCTGCTGGCGGAAGTCGTCGGGGGTCTCCGGGCGCCCCGCCTTGTACTCCGCGTAGCGCTCGAGCCGCACGGTCGGCAGGCCCTTGTCGAACGCGACCGCCAGCAGATCGGGTCGCTCGTCGCCGAGCAGCTTGATCAGCATCGAGGTGAACCCGTAGACGGCGTTGGTCACCTGTCCGCTCGAGGTCGCGAGCGTGGTCGGCAGCGCGAAGTAGGCGCGGTAGGCGAGGCTGTGGCCGTCCAGCAGGAACAGGCGCCCGCGCGCGGGGACGCCGTCGTCGGTCGCCTGGAGAACGGGGTCGGTCGACACCGCCGACGATTGTAGACTCGGGCCCGGACGGGCAGGGTTCGCCCTGTTCGACGGCGAATCCGATCCCCATGATAGGATTCGCGCCGGGAGGAACGGGTGGGACCTGACCGGGGAGCGCCGCGAACATGAGCTTCGGGCACGTCGTCCTCCTCGGGGCCATCGCCGGCGTGACGATCTTCCTCGGGCTCCCCGTCGGGCGGCTGCGCAACCCCCGCCCGGGGCTGAAGGCGTTCCTCAATGCGGCCTCGGCCGGCGTGCTCCTGTTCCTGCTGTTCGACATCCTCCAGAACGCCACCGACCCGCTCGCCGCCACCGTGCGCCGCGCGGCGCAGGGCGCCCCGGTCTGGGGACGCTTCGCCGGACTCACCGCGACCTTCGTGATCGGGCTCGCCGCGGGGCTGCTCGCCATCCTGTACCTCGGGAAGATCCAGCGCCTCCGGCGTCCCTCCCCCGCGATCGGCCCCGGGGCCATGGCCGTCGCCGAGCGGCCGGAGGCAGAGCTCCGCCGCGGGGCCCTGCGGCTCGGCCTGTCGATCGCGACGGGCATCGGCCTGCACAACTTCTCCGAAGGCCTCGCCATCGGCCAGGCGGCGAAGGGTGGCGCGGTGCAGCTCGCGCTGCTGCTGGTGATCGGGTTCGCCCTGCACAACGCCACCGAGGGGTTCGGCATCGTCGGTCCGCTCGCGGCCGGGGGCGTGCGGCCCGACTGGGGCTACCTGCTCGGGGCCGGGCTGATCGCCGGGGGGCCCACCTTCCTCGGGACGATCGTCGGCAGCGCCTTCGCCAGCACCTACGTGTTCGTCGGGTGCCTCGCGCTCGCGGCCGGCGCGATCATGTACGTCGTGCCGGAGATCCTGAACACGGGGCGGCGCCTCGGATCGTGGGAGGTCACGATCTGGGGGCTCCTCGTCGGGTTCCTGCTCGGGCTCGCCACCGAGCTCGTCGTCGCCGCCGCCGGGGCCTGACGGCCGATGGAGGATCGCGCCCTCGGCGACACCCTGCTCGCCCGCATGGGGGGTGAGTACCTGGAGGCCACGCCCGAACGCGTCGTCGCCCGCCTGCCGGTCGAGGGGAACACCCAGCCCTACGGCCTCCTGCACGGCGGGGCGACGGCGGTGCTGTGCGAGACCGCCGGATCGATCGGGAGCGCGCTCGCCGCCGGGCCGGGGTTCCACGCGATGGGCATCGAGCTGAACGTGAACCACCTGCGCGCCGTTCGGAGCGGGCACATCACCGCGACCGCCGTCCCCCTGCACGTCGGGCGGACGACGGCGGTGTGGGAGATCAAAGTGCGCGACGACGACGGGCGGCTGGTCGCGGCCGCCCGTCTCACGTGCGCCATCCGCCCCGCTCGGCCCCCGGCCGGCACATCCGGTCCGGGCGCGAGCGAGTCGCCCGGAGGCGCCGCGCGCTAGCCTCCCCGGGTGCACGTCACCGGGACCCTCGTCAACGTCGGCACCGTCGCGGCCGGGACCGCCGCCGGCTCCCTGCTCGGCGACCGCCTTCCCGCCCGGATCCGCGACACCGTCGTGCACACGATCGGCCTCGTGACCCTCGCCATCGGGATCGCCGAGTCCCTGTCGGCCTTCCAGGGGCCGCTCGCCGCCCTCACGCGCGCCAGCGTGGTCGTGGTGCTCGGCAGCCTGGTCGTCGGCGGCATCCTCGGCGAGCTCGCCCGCATCGAGGACGGCCTCGACGCGCTCGGCGAACGCCTCCGGCGGCGATTCGGTCGGGGGCAGAGCACCTTCACCGAGGGCTTCGTCGTCGCCTCGCTGGTGTTCTGCGTCGGGCCGCTCACGATCCTCGGGTCCATCCAGGACGGCCTGCGCGGCGATCCCTCGCTCCTGATCACCAAGTCGGTGCTCGACGGGTTCACCTCGCTCGCGCTCTCCTCGGCGCTCGGCCCCGGCGTCGGGTTCTCCGTCCTCACGATCCTGGTCGTCCAGGGCGGGCTGTCGCTCTCGGCCGGGGCCGCCGCCGGCGTCTTCGACCCGCCGCGGATCGCCGCCATGCAGGCCGTCGGCGGCGTGATGATCCTCGGCATCGGCCTGCGGCTGCTCGACCTTCGCCAGGTCCGCGTCGCGAACCTGCTGCCGGCCCTCGTGCTCGCGCCGCTCGTCGTCGCCGCGATCCAACAGCTCCGCTGAGCCGTTCGCGCCGGCGATCTTGGCCGTCTCTTGACCACGCGACCGCTGCCGCAGCGACCTGCGGCGATCAGCGAGAACATCTGCAGCACAGGCATTCCCGCGAGTTGACACCCGGCCGAGCCAGACGTATCGTTCGCACCGGTCCCAAGTGGTCGGCGGGATCTGAGGGGAAGGAGCCGGGGCTCCCGAGGTTCGTCCCCGCAGATGCAGGGCGCACGCCTCGCGTCGCGGAACGAGCCGCCGGTTCGAGCCGGGGCCCTGAACCGGGGGTCGCGCGAAGGTCGCTTGGGACCGCCTTTTTGGGCGGGTCCGGGAGGCGGGGGTCACCGTTCGCGTTTGGGGAAGGCGCGAGCGGAGGCACCAGGCCTCGCGGGCCCGCCCAATCTTTTCCGGTAGGCTCCCATCGCCATGACCGACGACCCTCTCCTGCGCGGCGGCGACCGCGAAGACGACCCGCCCGTGCGGCGCGGCATCGACCCGCAGCGCCTGCTGCGGGTGGCAGGCCTGACGCGAGAGGTGCTCGACGAGGCCCGGCGAATCACGCCGGACGCCACGGCGATCGACCACCTTCGCCGCGTGCACCAGCAGATCACCAACGAGCTGCGCGAGGCCCTGCCCCCCGAGCTCTTCCACGAGCTCGACCTGCTGACGCCGGAGATCCGAGGCGACAGCCTGGAGGAGCTGGCGCTCGCACACGCCGAGATCCTCGGGTGGCTCGAGGGGCTGTTCCAGGGCACGCAGCTCGCGATCCAGGTCCACGCGCTCGCGGAGGCCGAGGAGGAGGTCACCCGCCGAAAGCCCCCTCGTCGCGAGGGGCGCGAGCCCGAGCGCGGCGGCACCGAGTACCTGTAGGCGGAGCGCTCCCCCACCGCTCCGGCTGGCCGGAGCTACAGGACCTTCGACAGGAACTGCTTGGTTCGCTCGTGCTGCGGGTTCGCGATGATCTCCCGTGGATTGCCCGCCTCCACGATCACCCCGCCGTCCATGAACACCAGGGCGTCGCCGACCTCACGGGCGAATCCGATCTCGTGGGTGACCACGATCATGGTCATCCCCTCGGCGGCGAGTCCGCGCATCGCGTCGAGCACCTCGCCGACGAGCTCGGGGTCAAGGGCCGAGGTTGGCTCATCGAACAGCATCAGCTTGGGCTGCATGGCGAGCGCCCGCGCGATCGCGACCCGCTGCTGCTGCCCGCCCGACAGCTGGGCCGGGTGCGCGTCGCCCCGGTCGCCGAGCCCGACGCGGTCCAGGAGACCCTGGGCCCGCCCCCGGGCCTCGGCCTTCGACTCCCCCTTCACCTGCACGGGCCCGACCATGACGTTCTCGATGGCGGTCATGTGCGGGAACAGGTTGAAGCTCTGGAACACCATGCCGATCTCGGAGCGCTTGCGCGCGACCTCGTTCTCCTTCAGCTCGTGGAGCTTGCCCCCCCGCTGCCGGTAGCCCACCAGCTCGCCGTCGACCCACAGGCGCCCTGCGTTGATCTTCTCCAGGTGGTTGATGCACCGCAGGAAGGTCGACTTCCCCGAACCGGACGGGCCGATGATCACGACGACCTCGCGGGGCATGACCTGCATGTCGATGCCCCTCAGGACCTCGACCCGCCCGAAGGACTTCCGCACGCCCTCGGCCAGCACCATCGGTCGGCCGAGCGCCGGCTCCCCGGCGCTCACGGCCACTCCCGACGCGTCCGGGTGGGCGATTCCGTCGCCTGGCGCGCGTGGAACATCGTCAGGTTCCGCACGAACAGGGCCCGCAGCCGCTGCAGGGGGGTCGGCGGAAGGCTTCGGGTCGCACCCCGGGCGAAGTGACGCTCGAGGTAGAACTGCCCGAGCGTCAGCACGGAGGTCATCACCAGGTACCAGATGCTGGCGATGAGCAGCCACGGAATGATCTGGTAGGTGACCTGGTAGACGAGCGTCACCGACTGCAGCAGCTCGTCGTAGGCGAGGGCGGCGGAGACGAGCGAGGTCGTCTTCAGCATGCCGATGGTCTCGTTGCCGGTGGGTGGAATGATGACCCGCATCGCCTGGGGCAGGACGATCAGGCGCAGCGTCTGCAGCCGGCGCATGCCGAGCGACGAGGCCGCCTCCACCTGTCCCTCGCCGACCGAGAGGATGCCGGCCCGGACGATCTCGGCCATGTAGGCCCCCTCGTTGAGCCCGAGGCCGAGGACGGCTGCGAGGAGCAGGGGGACCAGTTGGGTCGGGGACGTGTGGAACAGGACGATCCCGGTCAGCGGGATCTGCACGGCCACGTGCTGCCCCGTGAGCGCCGCGATCGACCCCCAGAACAGCAGCTGCACGTACACGGGGGTTCCGCGGAAGAACCAGATGTAGACCCACGCGGCGCCGGAGACGATCGGCACGGGCGACATTCGCATGATCGCGAGGATCGTCCCGAGGGCGACACCCACCAGCATCGACAGGAACGTCAGCATCAGGGTCCTGACCGCTCCCTTCAGGACGAACCCGTCGAACAGGTTGTGCCCGATCAGGCCCCACTGGAAGTTGGGGTTGGTTGCCAGCCCATGGATCAGCGCGACGAGGAGGTACAGCACGACGGCGGTCGCCACCCACCGGCCCGGGTGCCGGGCCGGGATCGCCCGGATGGGCTCGACCCCGGCCCGGTCAGCCGGTCCCGCGTTCGTCGGGGACGGTCTGGTGTCCGTGGCTGTCCCCGATTCCCGCCTAGCCGATGGCGCCGTTGATGGCCGGGGTCGTGATCGCCCCGGACGAGGTGCCCCACTTCGCCAGGATCTTCGTGTAGATCCCCTCGGCGATCAGCTTCTTCAGCGCATCGAGGATCGGCTGGGCCATGCCGCTGCCCTTCGGGACCGCGATGCCGTACGGCGCCACGCCGTAGGCGCCCTCGAGCTTGAACTTGCCGTTCGAGAGCTTCACCTGGTAGGCGGCCACGGGCGTGTCGGCCATCATGACCTGCGCGCGACCCGTGGACAGCGCGAGGTTGGCCCCCGTCTGGGTCGGGAACACGAGCACGTTCACCGCCTTCTTGCCGTCCTTGGTGCACGCCTTGCTCTGAGTCGTCGCGTCGCTCTGCTCGGTCGTGCCACCCTCGACGGAGACGGTGAGCCCTCAGATCTGGCTGAGGCTCGTGAGGTTCAGCGAGCTCCCTGCCGGCACCACGAACGACGTCCCTGCCTGGAAGTAGTCGACGAAGTCGACGGTGTTCTCCCGAGCCTTCGTGTCGGTGAAGGCCGACATGCCGATGTCGTACTGCCCGCCCTTCAGGCCGAGCAGGATCTTGTCGAACGTCACGTTCACGAAGTTGAACTGGATCCCGAGCACGGCACCGATGGCGTGGCCGAGGTCCGGGTCCATCCCGACGACCGTCGTCGTTCCCGGGGTGACGAACTCGACCGGCGGGTAGGTGGCGTCGCTCGCGACCGTCACCGAGCCCTTCGACCGGATCGCCGCGGGGACCTCGGCCGCGATCGCCGGGTCCTTCACGGCCCCGAACGCGCCCGCCGGGGACGTCGGCGAGCTTCCCCCGCCGCTCGGCGTCCCCCCGCCGGTCGGCGTCGTGGCCCCGCAGGCCGCCGCCGCCATCGCGAGCGTGGCCGCCAGGGCCACGGCTCCCATCCAATGCCTTCGCATCATGCTCCCCCCTTGATCGCGCGGCCGGCCGTGACTCCCCGGCCGGTCGCGCATAGTCTGCGCGCCACGGGGTCCGATTGCCAGGCTCGAGGTCCCGTTCGGAACGCGACGTCCCTCCCTGGCTTTCCACGCCGTCGGCGCGGCCTCGCGAGCGGCAGTCTACGACGCGGTCCCGGCCGGCACCTGCTGCAGGAAGACCCAACGGCCCTTCACGTCCCGGTAGGCCCCGACGCCCGCGGGGCCCGGGTTCAGCGCACCCCCGGCGCCGAACGTGTAGTCCTTGGTCACGCCTGGAAACCCCCGGAGGGTCCGCAGGAAGTCGTGGATCGCGGTTCGCGTGGTCTTCCCCGACTTGATCGCTGCGATCAGCAGCTGGCCGACGTCGTAGGCCTCGGCGGCGAAGAACCCCGGCGCCCTCCCGTAGGCCGCCTGGTACAGCCCCGCGAACCGCGCCACCCGGGCGGAGGCGGTGCCCCCCGGGTCGGCGCAGGCGCACACGGCGACCGTCCCATCTCCGGCCCGGCGAGCCGCGGCGGCGAACCGGCCGACCAGCAGCAGGTCTCCCCCGACCAGCCCGACGCGGCGCAGCCCCCCGGCGTCGAGCGCCCGTCGCAGGCGAGCGGCCGACGCGGCCTGACCCCCGAAGGCGACCTCGGGACACCCCGACGTCCGCACGAGGGCCGCCAGGCGCCGGAGCCCCGCCCGGGTGGACGGCATCGTGGCCGTGAACGGCACCTGCACCCCATCGGCCGGGAGCGCCTGCTCCGCCCCCGCGGAGAAGCCCGTCCCGAACAGCGTGCCGTCCGCGACGACCGGCGCGCACGCCGCCCCGAGCGGCCCGGCGATCTCCTGGGCGGCCGCCGCCCCCTCGGCCGCGTCGGTCCCGACGGCCTGGAAGAAGTGCCCCCACCCGTTCGCGGCCAGGCCGGCGCCCGTGGCCGACGGGGACACGAACGGGATCCCGAGCGCGTTCAGCAGCCCGCCCATGGCCTGTGCCTCGGCCGTGGTCGGTGGGCCGACGACGACGTCGACCCAGGGGTCGGCCGCGATGCGCAGCGCCGCCGCCGCCGCCCCCGCCGCCGTCCCCTGCGTGTCCTCGGGCAGCAGCAGCACCTGCACCGGCAGCGGGCCGAACGCCCCCTGGTTCGCCCGCTGGAGCGCGAGCTGCAGCCCGCGGAGCTCGGGGCGCCACGTTGCCGCCGCCGGCCCGGTCATCGGCCCGGCGAACGCGACCACCACCGACCCGAGCGGCGGTGTGGCCACCGGCGACGGCGTGGGGGACGGCGCGGCGGTCGTCGGAGGGGAGGAGGCGGTCGTCGTGGGTCCGACGGCGGGACCCGCCCGCGCCGGGACGGAGGGCGCCGCCAGCCCCGACATGCTCGCCCGCGTCGCTGCCGGGGAGACGGCCACGCGAGTGGCCCCGGCCCCGCAGGCGGACGCGAGCAGCGCCACGGCGACCACCATGGCCGCCGCGCGCGCCCCGTTCCTGCAGGCTCCGCCGCGATCCGACACGCCCCTATACTCGCCTCCGACCGGCCGGGGTGGCGGAACCGGCAGACGCGCCCGACTCAAAATCGGGTGGGCATGCGCCCATGAGGGTTCGAGTCCCTCCCCCGGCACCGGCGTCGCACGAAGGGCCCCACGCGCCCGCTACCTGGGCGTCCAGGTGGACCGGCTGAGGCCGGACCGCGCCCTCCGGCCCGAGGCTTGCCGCGCAATCCGCCCGTCCCCCGGCCCGCGTATTCGGTATTGAGAGATTGTCACGCTCCACCCCCCACCATAGAATCCGCGCGTCATCCCCGGGAGGAGAGAGCACCGGCACCTATGGCGACGGTCCAGGCCCCATCTCCATCCGCAGGACCGGCCGACACGGGCGTCACCCAGGTCGCCGTCGTCGGGCGCTCTCCCTGGAATCTCTTCTGGTCCCGGTTCGTGCGCGACCGGGCGGCCCTGGCGGGGGCCGTCCTCATCGGCGAGCTGATCGTCCTGGCGATCGTCGCCCCGCTCGTCGCGAAGATGGTCGGGCACGGCCCGAACGAGCTCTTCCCCCTCAGCGTGCACGGCGGGATCTACCTGCCGACCGGCCCGAGCTCCCACTTCTGGTTCGGCGGCGACCAGAACGGCCGCGACGTCTTCGTGCGGACGATCTACGGCGCCCGGACGTCGCTGGTGGTGGCGTTCGTCGCCACCGGCTTCGCGATGATCATCGGGGTCGTCCTCGGCACGATCGCCGGGTACTTCGGGGGGTGGATCGACACGATCATCTCCCGCGTGATCGACATCGTCCTGTCGCTCCCGCTGCTGCTGTTCGCGATCGGCCTCGCGACCGTGTGCTCGACCACGGCGACCGGCTGCCTCGGCGGCCTGCTGCAGCCGGGGCTCTCGCTCGTGAGCGGCATCATCGCGCTGTTCACCTGGCCCTACATCGGGCGCATCGTCCGAGGGCAGGTCCTATCGCTGCGCGAGCGCGAGTTCATCCAGGCCGCCCACGCGATGGGCGCCTCCGACGCGCGCATCATGTTCGGCGAGCTGCTGCCGAACCTGGTGGCCCCGATCGTCGTCTACACGACGCTGATCATCCCGAGCAACATCATCTTCGAGGCCTCGCTGTCGTTCCTCGGGGTCGGGATCCCGCAGACCACCCCGTCGTGGGGGCGCATGCTGTCGGACGCGACGGCCAACAATCTCTTCACCTACGCCTGGTGGATGATGCTGTTCCCCGGCGTCTTCCTGCTGCTCACGACCCTGGCGTTCAACCTGGTCGGCGACGGCCTTCGCGACGCCCTCGACCCCCGTGGGAGCCGGCGGTGACGGGGCGGGGGAGGGCGGTGCTCTCGGACGCGCAGACAGGCAGGCAGACAGAGCGTTCGTATGGCGAGGAAGGGGGACGAGGTTCGAGACGAACGATACCGACCGTGATGGAGCGAGCACCGATGGAGGGGGAGCGTTGATCGGACTCAAGCGAAAGACAGCAGGCCTCCTGGGCATGGGGCTCGCCCTGGCCCTGGTCGCCGCGGCGTGTGGAGGCACGAGCCCGGGCCCGAGCGCGAGCTCGCCGACCGCGAGCGGGCAGCCGACGCGGGGCGGCGTGCTCCGGACGGCCATCTCGAGCTTCGGCTTCACGGGCGGGTTCGACCCGACCGACGAGTACCTGGGCCTCGCCTGGGACTTCTACGGAGCGATGCTCCGCAACCTGGTCAGCTACAAGCACATCGGCGGCGCGGCCGGGAACGCCCTGTATCCCGACCTCGCCACGTCGATGCCGGAGATCTCGCCTGACGGGCTCACCTACACGTTCCACCTGAAGAGCGGCATCAAGTTCGGGCCGCCGGTGAACCGTGAGATCACCTCGCAGGACATCGCCTACGCGTTCGAGCGCATCAACGACAAGAACGCGGGCGCCGAGTACGGCTTCTACTACGACGGCGTCATCAAGGGCATGACCGGCCAGGTGAACGGGATCAAGCCCGTGTCGGGGATCGAGACCCCCGACGCGACGACGATCATCTTCCACCTGACCCAGCCGACCGGCGACTTCCTGTACCGGCTGGCGATGCCGGCGACCGCGCCGATCCCGGTCGAGGTCGCGAAGTGCTTCCCGACCGGTGGCGGCTACGGGCGGTTCGTGATCTCGTCGGGCCCGTACATGATCCAGGGCTCGCAGGACCTGAGCCTCAGCCAGTCCTGCTCGCAGATGGTCAAGAACCCGATCTCAGGGTTCGACCCGACCAAGCAGCTGATCCTGGTCCGCAACCCGAACTACGCGCAGTCGACCGACAACCTGCGCTCGAACTACGTCAACGCGATCGACATCCAGGTCGACGCCAACGTCAGCGACATCTTCAACAAGGTCGCCGCCGGCACGCTCGACTCCTCGCTGGCCGACCCGCCGCCGACGACCACGCTGACCCAGTACCTGACAAACCCGTCCAAGAAGCCCTACCTGCACTCGGACAGCGGCGACCGGACCTGGTACATCACGATGAACCTGCTGACGCCGCCCTTCGACGACGTCCACGTGCGAGAGGCCGTCAACTTCATCATCGACAAGGCGGCGCTGCAGCAGGCGTGGGGCGGCCCGGTCTTCGGGCAGATCGCCACGCACATCATGCCCCCGATCATGCTGAACAACGCGCTCACCTCGTCGTACGACCCGTACAAGACGCCCGGAGAGACGGGGAGCCTCGCGCTCGCGCAGGCGCAGATGAAGCTCTCGAAGTACGACCCGAAGCACGACGGGAAGTGCGACATCGCGTCGGCCTGCACCAACATCGTGATGATCAACCGGAACTACGCGCCCTGGAGCACGATGGAGCCCATCGTGGTGCAGGACCTGGCCAAGATCGGCATCCAGGTCGTGCCGCGCGAGCTCGAGACGGGCGCCGCGTACCAGACGATCGACACGACGAAGAACAACATCCCGATCGCGCTGAACGCCGGCTGGGGCAAGGACTACGCCGACCCCTTCACGTTCGCGCAGCCGCTGTTCGGGTCCGCGGCCCTGATCCCGGTGGGCAACACCAACTACTCCATGGTCGGTGTGACCTCCGCGATCATCAAGAAGCAGGGCCTCGGCGTGACGATCCCGAAGGGCCTGTCGGTGCCCTCGGTCGACAGCCTGATCAACCAGTGCGAGGGGCAGGCCGGCGCCACGCGCCAGCAGTGCTGGGTGAACTTCGACGAGTACGTGATGACGAAGGTGGTTCCGTGGGTGCCGTACCTGTGGGCCACCAACCTCACGATCACGGCACCCAGCCTGACCAAGTGGGTGTTCGACCAGTTCTCCGGCTACATCTCGCTCACGCAGGTCGCGGTGAACAACAACATCTCCGTGAGCAGCCTGGGGTGATCGGGAACATCATCATCGGATGACGGGAGGTGCGGGGGCCGCCCCAGGCGGCCCCCGCACCGGTCCCCTCGGGGAGTGACGACTGGGACATGTGGCGGTACGTGGCGCGTCGGCTGCTGTGGGTGGTCTTCGTCCTGCTCGTCATCAGCGCGATCACCTACGTGATCTTCTTCATCATGCCGCCGGTGAATCCCGTCGTGCTGTTCGCCGGCAAGTCCCCGACCCCGACGATCCTCGCCACGGTGAGCCATCAGTTCGGCCTGGACAAGCCGGTCTGGGAGCAGTACCTGCTGTTCGTGAAGCACGTGTTCCTGGGTGACCAGTACGGGTGGCCGGGGCTCGGCTTCTCGTTCCAGTACCGCGAGTCGATCCGTTCGCTCATGGCCGCGAGGCTCCCCGTCACGGCGAGCCTCGCCCTCGGCGCGGCGCTCGTCTGGCTCGTCATCGGCATCCCGATCGGGGTCGCCTCGGCCATCAAGCGCCGGACCCTCGTCGACCGCCTGGCGATGGGGTTCGCGCTGTTCTTCGTCTCGGCCCCGGTGTTCTGGCTCGGCCTGATGTTCCTGTGGATCTTCTGGTTCAGGCTCGGCTGGGCGGCCGGCACCGGGTACTACGGCTTCACGACCAACGGGTTCGGCACCTGGCTGAACCACATGGTCATGCCGTGGGTCGTCCTCGCCCTGCTCTATGCCGCGTTCTACGCCCGGATGGCTCGCGGCAACCTCATCGAGACGATGGGCGAGGACTACATCCGCACCGCCCGCGCGAAGGGCCTGTCCGAGCGGCGGGTGATCTTCCGCCACGGCCTGCGGTCGAGCCTCACCCCGATCGTCACCATGTTCGGGATGGACCTCGGGGGCCTGATGGGCGGGGCCATCATCACCGAGACCGTGTTCAACCTGCAGGGCATCGGCCAGTGGGCCTACCAGTCGGTCGGCACCGGCGACATTCCGGCGATCCTGGCCGTAACCTTGGTGACCTCGTTCGCGATCACGTTCGCGAACCTCGTCGTGGACATCGTCTACGCCTACCTCGACCCCCGCGTCCGGTACTCCTGACGCCCCCCGGCGCCCCCGGCGCATGGCGCGCCGCCTGGCCCGCGCCCTCGCCTGGGCGGTCGCCGTCCTCGCGGCCCTCGTCCTCGTCGTGGCCGTCGTGCCGGCGCTGCGATCAGACGCCACCGCCGTCGAGGTCCTGGCCGCGTCGGCCGGGCGACCGCTCCCCTGGCCGTTCGCGCACGGCATCGCGGTCCGCCGAGACGTCCGGCTGACGGCGCCCGGGGGCGGAGCCGTGGCCGGCGACCTCTACGTCCCCGGCGGAGGCGGTCCCGCCGTCGTCCTGGTCCCCGGCGCGGCCTCGCCGCAGGACCGCCGGGTGATCGCCGTGGCCACGGCGTTCGCCCGTGCCGGGCGCACGGTCTTCGTCCCCTACCTCTCCCTCAGCCGGCGCGTCCTCGATCCCGCCGACGTGGGCCGCATCGGTGACGCCGTGCTGGCGCTCGCCCGCGCCGGCGGGCAGGGGCGCGGCGGACGGGTCGGGCTGCTCGGCTTCTCCTACGGAGGGTCGCTCGCCATCGTCGCGGCCGAGCACCGGCCGGCGGCCCGATCGGTCGCATTCGTGGCCGTGTTCGGCTCGTACGCGAACCTGGTGGACGTCATCCAGGGAATCACCACGGGTGGGGTCACCTACCGGGGCCGGATCGTCCGATGGCGAACGCTGGCTCCGGCGCGGGGGCTGCTGCTCGATGCCGTGCTCGGCCTCGTCCCGGCCGGCGAGCGCGCGGCCCTTCGAGCGGCGGTCGATGCGGGAACGACGGCCGGCCTGTCGCCCGAGGCCCGATCCCTCGCGGCGCTGCTCGAGAACCGCGACCCGGGACGGACCGCCTCCCTCGTGCGTGCCCTGCCGGCGCGCGTGCGGGCCCTGATCGCGGCGGTCTCCCCTCTGCCGCGCCTCCAAGACCTGCGGGCGCCGCTCTACATCCTGCAGTCGGTCCACGATCCCGCGACGCCGCCGACGGAGGCCGACCTGCTCCACGCCGGCGTCCCCGGCTCCCGCCTGATCGTGCTGCACGAGTTCCTGCACGTGACGCCGGAGGGCGCCGGGAAGGGATTCCTCGGCGCCGTCGCCGACCTGTGGGGCGCGTGGCGGTTCACCGGCTGGGTCCTCGGGGCAGAGTGAGCCGGCCCGCCACGAGGACGGGCGCGCCCGCCGGCCGGACCCGGCTCAGCCCGTCGCGGCGCGGAAGGCCCGGGCGCGCTCCAGCGTCTCGTCGGGACGCCCGCGCAGCAGCGGCTCCACGATCGCCGTGCCGACCACCACGCCGTCGGCGAACGCGCACGCCTCGCGCGCCTGCTCCGGCGTCGAGACGCCGACCCCCACGAGCAGGGGGGTGTCGGTGAGCGGCCGCACGGCATCCACGACCGATCGCGCCGAGGCGGCGAGGTCCTCGCGGGCGCCGGTCACGCCGTAGGTCGAGACGCAGTACACGAACCCCTCCGAGGCCGACGCGACCGCGACCAGCCGCGTGGGGCTCGAGTTGGGGGCCGCCAGGAACACCGCCGCCACGCCGGCCCCACGGCACCGCTCGACCCAGCCCCCCGCCTCGTCGACCGGCAGGTCGGGCACGATCGCCCCCGACACGCCGGCGGCCGTCGCGTCGTCGAGGAACCGCCGCTCGCCGTAGGCGAGCACGGGGTTCAGGTAGGTCATCACGGCCACCGGGATGCCGAGCCCGGCCTCCCGGACCAGCGCCAGCGCCCGCGCGGGCGTCGCCCCGGCCTCCAGCGCGCGGCGCGAGGCCTCCTGGATGACCGGGCCGTCCATGACCGGATCCGAGAACGGGATGCCCACCTCGATGGCGTCGGCACCGGCCGCCTCGAGGCCCCGGAGCAGGGCCGCGTCGACCCCGGCCAGCCCGGCCGTCACGTAGGGGACGAACGCCTTGCCGCCGCCCGCGCGCAGGGCCGGGAGCGCCTCCCGCAGCGGGGCCGTCACGGCTCCCCCCGCTCGGCGAGCCAGGTCCGCACCGTGTCGAGATCCTTGTCTCCTCGCCCGGACAGGCACACGGCCACGGAGCTTCCCTTGGGGAGCGGCCGCTCGAGCAGCCACCCGATCGCGTGGGCCGGCTCGAGCGCCGGCAGGATCCCCTCCTCCCGCGAGAGCGCCATGAAGCCGCGAACCGCCTGCTCGTCCGTCGCCGACGTGTACTCGGCCCGGCCGGTCTCCTTCAGCCAGGCGTGCTCGGGGCCGACGGCCGGGTAGTCGAGCCCCGCCGACACCGAGTGCGTCGGCAGCACCTGACCGTGCTCGTCCTGCAGCAGGTAGGTCCGGCCACCATGCAGCACCCCCGGGGTCCCCTTCGAGAGCGTCGCGCAGTGCTCGGCTCCCCTGCCGGTCCCGCCGGCCTCGACCCCGATCAGGCGCACCCCGGCGTCGACGAAGGCCGTGAACATCCCGATGGAGTTCGACCCGCCCCCGACGCAGGCCACGACGGCGTCCGGCAGGCCCCCGACGCGCTCGGCGTACTGCGCGCGCGCCTCGTCCCCGATGACCCGCTGCAGATCACGCACGATCCAGGGGAACGGATGCGGCCCGACCACCGACCCCAGTACGTAGTGGGTGTCGCGGACGTTCGCGGCCCAGTCGCGCATGGCCTCGTTGATCGCGTCCTTCAGCGTTCGCTGGCCCGTCTTGACGGGGACCACCTCGGCGCCGAGCAGGTGCATTCGGTCGACGTTCACCGCTTGGCGGACGGTGTCCTCCTCGCCCATGTAGACGGCGCACGGCAGGCCGAACATCGCGCAGGCGGTGGCCGTGGCCACCCCGTGCTGCCCGGCCCCGGTCTCGGCGATGATCCGGTGCTTGCCGAGGCGCCGGGCCAGCAGCACCTGGCCCACGGTGTTGTTGATCTTGTGCGCGCCGGTGTGGGCGAGGTCCTCGCGCTTCAGCCAGATCCGGTATCCCAGGCGCTCGGACAGCCGCGGCGCGTACGACAGCGGCGTCGGGCGGCCGACGACGTCGCGCAGGACTGCGTCGAGCTCACCGACGAAGCCGGGGTCGGTGCGCAGCTCGCGCCAGGCGGTCTCGAGCTCGTCGAGCGCAGGCACCAGCACCTCGGGGACGTAGCGCCCGCCGAACGCCCCGAAGCGCCCCCGAGCATCGGGGCGGGATACCTCTGCGGCCATCGCGGTCATTCGATCGGCTCCTTCTCGGTCGCTCCAAGCAGCTCCCGCAGCTTCGCCTCCGGATCGGCAGCGCGCATGAGCGCCTCGCCGACCAGCACGGCGCCGGCGCCCGCGTCCTCGGCCCGGCGCACGTCCTCGCGGGTGGCGATCCCGCTCTCCAGCACCCGGACCCGGTCCTCGGGCACGACACCCAGCAGCGTGAGCGCCCTCGCCGGATCGACCTCCAGGGTCTCGAGGTCTCGGGCGTTGACGCCGATCACCTGCGCGCCCGAGGCCACGGCACGCTCGACGTCGCGGTGGGAGTGCGCCTCCACCAGGCAGCCCATGCCGAGGTCGGCGGCCGTCTCCTGCAGCGCCACCAGCTCCGGGTCCTCGAGCGCGGCCGTGATCAGCAGGACCGCGTCGGCCCCGTTGGCACGGGCCTCCAGCACCTGCGACGGATGCACGATGAAGTCCTTCCGCAGGATCGGCAGGCCGGTGCCGCGTCGCGCGAGCCGCAGGTCCGCGAGGGACCCACCGAAGTGGCGGGCCTCGGTGAGCACCGAGACCGCGGCCGCCCCGCCGCGCTCGTAGCGGGCGGCCCGCTCGCCGGGATCGGCGTCCGCGATCGCGCCGGCCGACGGGGAGGCGCGCTTCACCTCGGCGATCACGGCGACCCCCGGGGCTGCGACCGCCGCCCGGAAGCCCCCGGCCGCCGGCAGCGCCCGCGCGTGGGCGAGCAGGGCGCCGTCGGGCAGGGGGTGGGCGTCGAGCTCGCGGCGGACGCGCTCGACCGTCTCGGTCAGGAACCCCACTCGCCGCCCCAGCGGCCCGCCGCCGTCATGGCGGTCAGTGTAGCGAAGCCCCGCCGCTCAGGCGGAGCCCGAGGGGCCGGCGGGCGGCTCCGCGGTCGGGGCGGAGACCCCCGGCAGGCGGGCGGACGCCAGGGCGACGGCGCCGCCGACGAGCCCGAGCACCCCGCCGGCGAGGGCGAGGACGGCGCCGATCCCGAGCGCGACGTGCAGGCCGAGCTGGGACTCGATGGCGTGCACGCGGGCATCGGAGACCGCGGTGCCGGCGAGCGTCGAGAGCATCCGGCGGAACGCGGCATCCACCACGGCATGCC
>JAJYHN010000003.1 GCA_021784765.1 Actinomycetes bacterium | reverse complement strand
GGCTGATCACCGCCGCGCACGCGACGGGGGAGCGGGGAGACCCCGCGCTCACCGCCGGCCAGGTGTGCGAGCGGGCGGCCGGGCTCGTCTGCCTGCTCGGCCCGGAGTCCGAGCCGGGCTCGCTGGCGGCGGCCGGGCACGCCGACGCCGCCGCCAGCGCCCTGCGCCCCTGGGTCGGGGCGTTCGGGACGGGACCGGACCGCGACCTGTTCGTCGCGGTCCGCGACCTCCGCGAGCAGGGGAGCACGGCCGAGCTCCGCCGGCTGCTCGCGCTGGCCGACGCGGCCGGGCTGCCGGCGGTGGCGACGAACGCCGTGCGCCACCTCGTCCCCGAGGACGCGTTCCTCGCCGACATCCTGGAGTGCATGCGCGAGCTGGTGCCGCTCGCCGAGCACCACCTCTCACGGCGGAATGCCGAGGGTTTCCTGAAGGGAGCGGCCGAGATGCGCGCGCTGTTCGCCGAGCGGCCGGACCTCTGCGACGCGACGCTCGAGGTTGCCGACCGCTGCCGGTTCGACCTCCGGGTCGGGACCGTGCACTTTCCCGAGTTCCCGACCCCGCCGGGCCGCAGCGCCGGGTCGGTGCTGGCCGAGCGGTGCCATCGTGGCATGCGCGAGCGGGGCATGGCCCCGGTCCGCGAGGTCCGCGAGCGGCTCGACCACGAGCTCGCGCAGATCCGGACGATGGGCTACGCGGCCTATTTCCTCACGGTCGCCGACATCGTCGCCGACATCCGCGCGATGGGGGTCCGCTGCGCGTGCCGGGGCTCGGCCGCCGCGTCCCTCGTCTGCCACCTGACCGGCATCTCCGACGTCGACCCGGTCCGCCACGGCCTGCTGTTCGAGCGCTTCCTGAACCCGCTGCGCGACGAGCTGCCCGACATCGACGTCGACGTGGAGTCGGCGCGGCGCGAGGACGTCTACGACATGATCCTGTCCCGCTACGGCGAGGGCCGCTGCGCCTGCGTCGCGATGGTCGACACCTACCGGGCGCGCGGCGCCATCCGCGAGGTCGGCAAGGCGCTCGGCCTGCCGGAGGGCGAGGTCGGCGAGATCGCGAAGGCCTTCCCGCACATCGGGGCCGGGCAGGTGCGGGCGGCGATGCGCGAGCTGCCGGAGCTCCGGGGCCTGCACCTTGACACGGGCCGCCTCGAGCTGCTGTTCCGCGTCGTCGAGCGGCTCGACGGGTTCCCGCGCCACCTCGCGCTGCACCCCTCGGGCATCGTGCTCGCGGGCGAGCACCTGCCCGACCGGGTTCCCCTGGAGCGCTCGGCGCAGGGCTACCGGATGATCCAGGCCGACAAGGACGATGTCGAGCTGCTCGGCCTGCTGAAGCTCGATGTCCTCGGCGTGCGGATGCTCTCGGCCATGCGCCATGCGCTCGACGAGGTCGTGCGCGTCGAGGACGTGAAGCTCGACCTCGGCGCGATCCCGACCGACGACCCCGCGACCTTCGAGCTGATCCGCGCCTCCGACACCATCGGGTGCTTCCAGATCGAGTCGCCCGGCCAGCGCGAGCTGCTTGCGAAGTTCCAGCCGACGGCGTGGGAGGACCTGATCGTCGACATCTCGCTGTTCCGCCCCGGGCCGGTGAAGTCCGACATGATCACGCCGTACCTGAACCGCCGCCACGGTCGCGAGATGCCCTCCTACGCGCACCCCTGTCTGCGGGCGGCGCTGCACGAGACCCACGGCGTGATCGTCTACCACGAGCAGGTCATGCGGGTGCTCGCCGAGGTCGGCGGCTACGGGATGGCCGAGGCCGACTTCATACGCCGCCACCTGGGCGATGACGCGTTCGTCGCGCGCACGCGGCCGGCGTTCCTCGTGCGGGCGGCGGCGCGGGGCGTCCCGCGCGCGACGGCCGCGCGCGTGTGGGAGCAGGTCGCGCAGTTCGCCTCGTTCGGGTTCTGCAAGGCGCACGCGGCGGCGTTCGCGGTGCCGACCTACCAGTCGGCGTGGCTGAAGGCGCACCATCCCGCGGCGTTCCTGGCCGGGGTGCTGACCCACGACCCCGGGATGTACCCGAAGCGCCTGATCCTCGAGGACGCGCGCCGGCACGGCATCGAGATCCTGCCGCTCGACGTGAACGCCAGCGAACGCGAGTACGCGGTGGAGCCGGTCGGGCCGGCGGAACCCTCCGTGGAGACCCTCACCGCAGACGCCGCACGGCACGGGATCCGGATCGGGCTCATGGACGTGGCGGGGATCTCGGAGGCCGAGATCCGTTCGATCCTCGCGGCGCGCGCCGAGCGGCCGTTCGCCGACGTCGGCGACGTGCTGCGGCGGACGGATGTGTCGCGGCCGGTGGCGGAGGCGCTCGCGCACGCGGGGGCCTTCGACCGCCTGCCGGGGACGCGCGGCTCGCGACGCGACCGGCTGCTCGTCGCGATGACGGCCGAGGCGCCGCGCGATGGCGAGCAGCTCGCACTCCCGCTCGCGCCGGATGCGACGCCGGGCGGGTCCCTGCGCGAGTACACCGCGGCCGAGCGGGTCCGGGCAGAGCTGGAGGTGACCGGTCTCGACGCCTCGCGTCACCTGCTCTCGTTCTACGAGCCGCTGCTCGCCGACCTCGGGGTCGTTCGCGCGCGAGACCTGCCGCGCACGCGCGGCGACCGCTGGGTGATGGTGGCCGGGGTGAAGGTCGCCTCCCAGACGCCGGCCGTGCGCAGCGGCCAGCGGATCATCTTCCTCACGCTCGACGACGGGACCGGCCTCGCCGACGTCACGGTCTTCGAGCGGGCGCAGCCGTGGTGCGCGGGGACGATCTTCCACGGCTTCCTGCTGGCCGTGTGGGGGCGGCTGCGGCGGACCGGCGTCGGCGGCGCGAGTATCATCGCCGAGCGAGCCTTCGACCTGGCCGAACTCGCCCGCGCGCGCCGTGAGGGCCGCCTCGCCGAGACCCTGACCGAGGGGACGACCACCGCCGTCCCCCTGCCGGGCCCGGCCGTGTCCCGCCTCCGTCACGCGAGCCCGGGGTCGGCGGGATGACCGCCCGGGAGACCACCATGCCGGACCCAGAGCGACCGCTGAGTCGCGCTCGCGAGCAGGCCGAGGAGGCCCTGCTCGAGACGCCGCGGCCACACCCGGGGGCGCTGCCTCCAGGCCCGGGGATCTTCGCCAACCGTCCCTTCGTGTGGCTGATGATCTCGTTCGCGGTCTCCCAGCTCGGGTTCTGGGCCTTCTACCTCGGGGTCGTCGGCGAGGCCGGCTACCGGTTCCGCGCGACGCCCTTCCAGCTCGCGGTGCTGTTCTCGGCGTTCTCGGTCGGGTTCATCCCGCTCACCGTCCCCTTCGGCATGGTGGTCGACCGCTGGAGCCCGAAGCTGACGATGCTCCTCGGGACACTGGCAGCGGCGACCGGCGTGGCGGTGGCCCTCGCCGCGCGGTCCGTCGCCTGGCTCGATGTGGCGTTCTTCCTCGACGGCGTCGGGGCCGCGATGGCGATCCCGGCGCGGGGCTCGCTCACCGGGCTGCTCGTCGAGGAGTCGGCGCTCGTGCGCGCGAACGGCACGCTGAACAGCGCGTCGATGCTCGCGGTGATCGTCGGCCCGGGCGTCGCCGCCGTGCTGGAGGCCGGGAAGCGGTTCGACCCGAGCATCTACTGGTATGCGCTCGCCACGATCGCCGCCGGGGGCGCCCTCGGCCTGCTGATTCCCGACCGGCGGGCAGACCCGGCGCCGGGTCCGGGATTCGCCGGCGAGATCGCGGGGGGATTCAGGGTCGCGTGGCTCGCGCCCGAGCTCCGGCGCCTGCTGTTCCTGTCGGGGGCGGCCTACCTGTTCACGACCGTGCTCGTGGCCTTCGAGCCGCTGTTCGTTCGCGAGGTGCTCCACCGCGGGGTCGACGTCCTCGGGTTCCTGTGGGCGGCCCACGGGGTGGGCGCGTTCGCCGGCGCCGCGGCGCTCGCGAGGTCGCGCCGCGCCTCTGGCCGCGAGGTCCCGCTCATCGGCGCCTCGCTGGTCGTTGCCGGCGTCGGCTTCCTCGCCTACGTCGGGACGGGGAGCCTCGGGGTGGCGGTCGCGGGGACGGCCGTCCTCGGCGTCGGGTTCGCGTGGTACCTGAGCCTCTCGCAGGCGCTGATCCAGCGGGTCGCGGCCGAGGACCTGCGCGGCCGGGTGACCGGCGTGGTCGGGATGCTGCAGGAGGCCGCTGGCCTCGCCTGCGCGCTGCTCCTCGCGGCGATCGGGACCCTCGTCACGCGCGTCCAGCCCTACCTTGTCTGGTCGGCGGTCGCGCTCGTCGCCTCCGGGATCCTGGGGCTCCGTGGCGCCCGGCGGTTCCGGCCCGTGACCGCGGGCCCGCCCGACGCCGATGCCTGACCCGGCGGGGACCTCGCCGCCACCCTCGTGGCACGTCCCGCCCCCCGAGCCGATCCTGCACGTCGACATGGACGCGTTCTACGCGTCGGTCGAGACGCTGAAGGACCCCGCGCTCTCCGGCCGGCCGCTGGTCGTGGCCG
>JAJYHN010000143.1 GCA_021784765.1 Actinomycetes bacterium | reverse complement strand
TCCCCGGTGGCCCTGCCCTCGACCGGCTGGCCCGGACCGGGGACCCGGCCGCCGTGCGCTTCCCCCGAGCGCTCGCCGAGCGCGGCTCCTACGACTTCTCGCTGTCGGGCCTGAAGACGGCCGTCGTGCGTCGCGTCCGCGAGGAGCGGGCGCGCGGCGTCGAGACGCCGGTTGCCGACCTCGCGGCCTCGTTCCAGGAGGCCGTCGTCGACGTGGAGGTCGAGAAGACCGTCGCCGCCGCGCTCGCCATGGGGGTGCGGCGAGTGGTCCTGGGCGGCGGGGTCGTCGCGAACACGCGGCTACGCGAGCTGATGGAGCTGCGGACCAAGGAGGAGGGGCTCGAGCTCTGGGTCCCCCCGCCCGAGCTCTGTACCGACAACGCCGCGATGATCGCCGCGGCCGGGTTCTCCCGACTGGAGCGGGGCGAGCGGACCGACCTCGGCGTCGGCGCGTCGCCGGGCCTTCCGCTTCGATGAGCGGCCGCCCGGCCGGCCCGGCCGGCTTCGGGACGCTGGCGCCGGTGCCGATGGACGGGGAATGAGCACCGTCCTCGTGACCGGAGGGGCCGGCTTCGTCGGCTCCCACCTCTGCGAGCGCCTCCTCGCGGAGGGCAAGCGCGTGATCGCCGTCGACGACCTGTCCACCGGCCGGGTCGCCAACATCGCCGAGGCGCGCGCCTACGGCGCCCAGTTCACCTTCTACAGCGTCGACGTGTGCGCCGAGGGGATGTCGACGATCCTCGGGCGCCACCGGCCCGACCTCGTCTACCACCTGGCCGCCCGGCCCGAGGCGCGGAGCGTGCTCGATCCCCGTCAGGACGCCCATGCGTCGGTGGCAGGCCTGCTGAACCTGCTGGAGGCGGCGGCCGCCGCGGGCGTCGGCAAGGTGGTGCTGGCCTCGTGCGCCTCGGTCTACGGGCAGGCGCGAAAGTTCCCCGTCCGCGAGACGATGCTGGCCGGGGCGCGCCCGAAGACCCCCGGGGCCATCGGCAAGCGGCTCGCCGAGGAGTACCTCCGGTTCTACGAGCGCTTCCGCGGCGTCGACTTCACCGTGCTCGTGCTGGCGACGGTCTACGGGCCGCGGCGTGACCCGGCGGGCGACCCCGGGCTGGTCGGGTCGGCCGCCGTGCGGATGCTCGCCGGCGAGCGACCGATCGTACGAGGGGACGGCCACCAGACGCGGGACTTCGTGTTCGTCGACGACGTCGTCCACGCCCTGGCCCTGGCCGCCGACCGCGGGTCAGGGCGCGTGCTGAACGTCGGGGGCGGCGTGGAGACCAGCGTGAACGCTCTCTGCCACATGCTCGGCGAGATCATCGGGTTCCGGGGCGAGCCGCTGCCCGGCCCGCCCGAGGCCGGCGACGTGCGCCGGATGGTGCTGGACATCGAGCAGGCCGGGCTGGAGATCGGCTGGCGCCCCTGGACGCATCTCGAGGACGGCCTGGCCGAGACCGTCGCCTCGATCCGGGAACAGCTGTAGCCGGGGCGGCTAGTCCAGGGTGAAGTCGCCGGCCGCGGGCTCCGACGCCGAGGTCGGGGGCGCCGGGGTCGCCGGGGTCGCGGATCCCGCCGGCGTCTCGCCCGATCCGTCCCCGCCGCCCGCCTCGGCCTGCAGCTCGGCCTCCAGGGCGGTGATCTGTCCGACGAGCTCGTCGGCCCTGGGCCCGGCCGGGGTCCCGTCGGTCCGCTCGCGGACGATCAGGTAGCCGAGCTCCTTCGCGAGGTCGTCGGCCTTCTTCCGCGTCTGGGCCTGTTCCACCTTCCCCTGCAGCTGGGCCGCGCCCTTCTGCGCCTGCGCCGCCGCCTGCGCCGCCGCCGCCTTCGCCTTGTCCAACAGCCCCATCTCGGCCTCCTCTCCCGTTCCTCGTCCGGGCCGGTCCGGACGCCGTCAGTGTCACTCGATGCTGCCTCCGAGCAGCCCCCGGATCGAGCTGGTGGTCCCCTGGTCCGAGGCCTGGCCGGCCGCGTGCAGGATCGAGCGCCCGAACGCGACGGCGTTGACCGACTGCAGGATCACCCGTCCGTCGCCCTCGAGCGTCGCCAGCGAGAACCCCTCGCCGCCGAACACGGCCGTCTTCAGGCCCTGGGCGTCCAGGCGTCCGATCCGCTCGACCCCGTACGTGACGCCGTCCTCGAACGCCACGATGCAGCCGCGGTGGACCTGGACCTTCCCGCCGTACTGGGCCGGGTTCAGGTCGATGAAGTTGCCGGCGCCGGCAACGAAGAGCGTCCCGGACCCGGTGAACCGCTCCAGGACGAACCCCTCGCCGCCCTTCCGGCCGGTCGTGAGCCCGGCGAAGGCGATGTCGAACCGCACGGTGCTCTCGGCGGCGACGAACGCGTCCTTGTCGGCCGTCCATCCTCGCGAGCCGTCGAGCTCGATCGCTCGGACCTCGCCGGGGAGGACCCCGGCGAACGACACCAGCCCCGAGCCGCCGTTCGGCGTGAAGTACTGGAACGCGGCCGACTCGCCGGCGAGCATCCGCTTGCCCACGTCGACGGCGGCCCCGAGGGCCTTGCCGAACAGCCCCTGATCCTTCGTCTTCTGCTCGGTCTCGGGGGTCGTGAGCCGGGTCTCGATCCCGACGTTCGCGGTCTTCCAGAGGAACTTGCCGGCCTCCGCGTAGACGGTCTGCCCTTGGTCGACCTGGCAGAGGATCATCTGACTGGCCGTCCCCTTGATCTGGTGCTTGATCACACCTTCCCCCTCTCGGCCGCCAACGGGCCGGTCCGGCACGCCGGGCTCCATCGGCCGCATCCTACGCCGCCGCTGCCGGCCCGTGGAAGGGGACGCGTCCGGCCGGACGGCCTACGTCCTTCGACCGTTTCCCCGGCTGCGCGGCGCGCATAGACTCGGAGACGGAGGAGGACGGATGGACGAGCGGTGCACGTCCTGCGGCGGAGGCCTGACGGAGGGCCTCGACTGGTGTCCCCGCTGCCTGCGCCGGCGAACCCCCGTCCGCCGGCCGAGACCGGATGCCCGTCCGGCCGGCATCCGGGTCCCCGAGGACGGGACGGCGCTCCGCGCCACCGAGACGACGCTCTCGCTCCCGGCAAAGCTGGTGCTGACCGCCGCGTGCGGGGCCCTCCTCGCCGGGAGCGCGTGGCTGGCGCTTCGCTTCGTCGATGTCGCCGGGCGGGCCGGCGTCGCCTTCGTGGTGTTCTGGGTGGCGAGCTTCGGGGCGCTCGTGCTGCTCCTCCTGTCGAGCGCGTGGCGGCCGGGCCGTCGGAACCAGAGGGCCCTGCCGCCGCCCGTCGTCGTCCGTCCTCGCGTGGAGGTGAAGCGCACCGTCATCGACCTCTCGGTCCCTCGCGAGGTCGTCCGCGTGCCGGACTCGGAGGTCCTCTCCCCGGTTCGCGCTGCCCGGCCGCCGGCGGGTGGTCCGGCGAAACGCGAGGGCTCGCGGCCCTGAACGTCAGGCCTGACGACCGTCCGGTCCGAGGCTCACCCCCGGTCCCGGACGGTATACTCCGCGTCCGCATGGCCCCCGAGAACCGCAGCCCGAGGTCGCCCTCGCCGGACGCCGCCACCCTGGGGGAGCCGAGCTACGTGTGGCGCTCCGGCCAGGAGCGACGTCTGGACCTGATCCGCCGGTACGTGCCGCTCGAGGGGGCCTTCATCCTCGACGTCGGCTGTGGCATCGGGACCTTCGTTCGCCGCTTCCGCGAGCTCACGCCCCACGCCTTCGGGTTCGACGTGTCGGCCGAGCGCGTCGCGGAAGGCTCGAAGACCGTTCCGGGGCTGTTCTGCGCGGTCGGGGAGGCGCTGCCGATCGCCGATGGCACCTTCGACGTCGTGCTGTTGAACGAGGTCATCGAGCACGTGCGGGACGATCGCGAGACGCTCCGCGAGTGCCTGCGGGTGCTGCGGCCGGGGGGCCACGTCGTGATCTATGCGCCGAACCGGCTCTACCCGTTCGAGACGCACGGGGTGTTCGTCCGGGGAGCCTACCGGTTCGGGAACGTTCCGCTGGTGAACTACCTTCCCGGACGGTTGCGGGACCGCCTGGTGCCGCACGCGCGCGCCTACACGGCCGCGGACGTCCGGCGCCTGGTGGCCGGGCTCCCGGCCGAGGTCGTCGTCCACGGCTACGTCTACCCGGGATTCGACAACGTCGCCGCTCGGCGCCCGGTGGCGGCGCGAGCGCTGCGGGGGCTGCTCTACCGGGCCGAGCGGTCGCCGGCCGCGCGGTTCGGCCTGTCGCACTTCGTCGTGCTGCGGCGGCGCTGACCCCCGGGCCGTGCCCGAGGCGTCTCAACGCGCGGCCCCGGGCTGCCGATGACTCCTTGGTGACGGAGACCTGTCCCTCGTGCGGCGCCCGGCTGACGCCCGGGCTCGAGTGGTGCGGGCAGTGCTTCGCACGCCGGCGCCCGGCTCCCGGAGGGGCCGCGGGGGCCACCGCCGTCCCGGGCTCCGGGCCCGGGGTTCCCGTGCCGTCCCCGCTCGCCGCCGCCCTGGCGCGGCCCCCCGCGCCCGACGAGGCGCCGCCGCG
>JAJYHN010000077.1 GCA_021784765.1 Actinomycetes bacterium | reverse complement strand
GGACTTCTACGCGGCGAATCCCGACGAGCTTGCGTCGCTCGCCGACCTGCGCCCGCGGTCCGCCGTCGAGCTGGACACGGAGGCGCGGGCCGATGTCGAGGTCCTCGGCCCCGAGGCGGGGCTCCGCCGCTTCCGGCGCCGCGCGAGCTACCGGCTGGCGGCGCGCGACCTGGCCGGCGCGCCGCTCGACGACGTGGTCGCGGAGCTGACGGCCATCGCCGAGGCGTGTCTCCACGCGGCGCTCGCGGCCGTCCCCGACGCCGACGGGCTGGCGGTGATCGGCATGGGCAAGCTCGGCGGGGGGGAGCTGAACTACAGCTCGGACGTCGACGTCGTGTTCGTCTACGCGGTGCCGGGGGCCGAGTCCCACGAGCGGATGAACCGCGGCGCGGCAGCGTTCGTCCGGCTGCTCTCCACCCCGACCGCCGAGGGGATCGCGCTGCGCGTCGATGCCAACCTCCGCCCGGAGGGCCGCGCCGGCCCCCTCGCCCGCTCGCTCGAGGCGATGAACGAGTACTACGCGCGCCACGCCGAGACCTGGGAGCGGCAGGCGATGCTGAAGGCGCGTCCCGTCGCCGGTGATCCGGCGACCGGGGCCGCGTTCGTCGAGGGGGTGACGCCGTTCGTCTACCCGTCGGTGCTGCCGGCCTCCGCGGTCGAGGACGTTCGCGCGACGAAGTCCCGCATCGAGGAGCTGGTCCGCGCCCAGGGCAAGGAGGACGTCGAGCTGAAGCGCGGCCGCGGTGGGATCCGCGACGTCGAGTTCGCCGTGCAGCTGCTGCAGCTCGTTCACGGCCGGCGCGACGAGCGGCTGCGGACCACGAACACGCTGGCGGCCCTTCACGCCCTCGGCGAGCACGGCTACGTCCGCCCCGAGGATGCCCGGACGCTCGCCGCGTCCTACCGGTTCCTGCGGCGCCTCGAGCACCGCCTCCAGATGGTGCGGGACCTGCAGACCCACGAGCTGCCGCGGAACCCGCACGCCCTCGGGGTGCTGGCCCGGGCGATGGGGCTGGACGGCGCCGACCGGCTGCGCGCCGAGCACGAGCGCCACGCCGGGACGGTGCGCGAGCTGCACGAGCGGCTGTTCTATCGCCCGCTGATGGAGGCGTTCGGTGGCGCCGCCCCGCACCCGGGCGCCGACCGGGCCTCCACCGAGGAGCTGCTCGCCGGGCTCGGCTTCGCCGACGCGACGGGCGCCTACGACCTGCTGGCCGGGCTGGTCGACCCTGCGACACGGCTCGGCAAGGTGCTCGGGTCCCTGTTCCCGGTGCTGGCCCCGGCGCTCGCCGGGGCGGCCGTTCCCGACGCGGCGCTGGTGCGATTCGCGCGGGTCGCCGAGGGGCTCCGCGGGGACGAGGAGGTCGCCCACCGCCTGGCCGACCGCCCCGACGCCGCCCGCCGGCTGGCGGCCCTGGTCGGCGCCAGCTCGGCCTTCTCCGACGTGCTGGCGGCTCGGCCCGAGCACGTCGAGCAGCTGTACGGGACGCCGGCGGCCGAGCGGCCCCTGTTCCCCGGCGATCCCGAGGCCGAGATGGTCCGGATCGCCGGCGCCGTGGCGGCAGGCGAGCTGCGCGTGCCCGACCTCGGGCGGCGGATCGCGGTCGTCGCCGACCAGGTGCTGGCCGGGGCGCTCGCGGCCGCGGCCCCGCCGCTCCCGATGGCCGTCATCGGCATGGGGAAGCTCGGCGGCGAGGAGCTCTCGTTCGGCTCGGACCTCGACGTGATGTTCGTCTACGAGGGCGAGGGTGCGGAGGCGTTCGGGGCGGCCGTCCGCGCGGCCGAACGCACGATGGCGCGGGTCCGCGACGCCGGATGGCGGGTCGACGCGGATCTCCGGCCGGAGGGGCGCGCCGGGCCCCTCGCGCGCTCCCTGGCCTCGTTCCTGGAGTACTGGCAGCGCTGGGCCGAGACCTGGGAGTTCCAGGCGCTGCTGCACGCCCGCCCGGTGGGCGGCGACGAGGCGCTCGGCCGCCGGTTCGCCGCGAACGCCGCCGACGTGGCCTACCCGGCGACCCTGACCTTCGAGCAGGTCGCGGCGATCCGGCGGATGCGCGTGCGGATGGAGGAGGAGCGCGTGCGGCCCCGGGGCGCCGGCCGGTTCCACCTGAAGCTCGGCTACGGCGCGCTCGCGGACGTGCAGTTCGCGGTCGAGCTGTCGCTGATGCGCCACGGCTTCGCCCACCCCGAGGTGCGGCGGACGAACACGCTGGAGGCGCTGGACGCCCTGGCCGCCGCGGCGCTGCTCGAGCCCGGCGTCGCGCTGGCCCTCGCCGAGGACTACGTGTTCCTGACCGAGGTGAAGAACGCGCTGGAGCTCGAGCGGCGGATCCCGGTCGAGGCGCTGCCGCCGGCCGCCGAGGACCAGGCGGCCCTGGCGCGCCGCCTCGGGTACGGTGCGCACGCGCGGCAGCGGTTCCTGGAGGACTACCGTCGCATCACGCGCCGGGCGCGGCAGGCGATGGAACGGGTGTTCTACGGCGAGGAGGGCTGAAGCGGCATGGAGCTCGAGCGACACGTCCTTCGGGGCGAGATCCTGCATCCCGACCGCGAATTCGCCGCGACGCCGACGACGGTCGAGGTGCGGGTCGACCCGCTCACCGGCCATGCGGCGCGGCTCCTCTCCGGCAAGGGGCTGATGCCGCCGAACGAGTACGACCTGGCGGCGCTCGCCGAGGCGACGCGGACGACCTGCCCGTTCTGCTCTGAACGGCTCGAGGCGCGTACGCCGAGGCTGTCCCCGGCGATCTGGCCCGAGCCGGAGGGGCGGATACGGGTCGGCGAGGCCGTGCTGTTCCCGAACCTCACCGCCTACGCGAAGTGGAGCGTGGTGTCGGTGTTCTCCCCGTACCGGCACCTCCTGCCGCTCGGGGAGATGACCCCCCGGCTGGTGGCCGACAACCTCGCCGCGCAGGTCGCGTTCCACCGGGCGGTCGTCGAGCGCGACCCCGACGCGCCCTGGGCGTCGGTGAACGCGAACCACATGCTGCCCTCGGGCAGCTCGCTGTTCCACCCCCACCTCCAGGGCAGCGCCGACACCGTGCCGACCACGATGCAGCGGATGCTCGCGGAGGTTCCGGGAGAGCGGTTCCGCGACTACGTCGAGACCGAGCGGCGGGCGGGGGAACGCTACCTCGGCTCGACCGGGGGCGTGACGTGGCTGGCGAGCTTCGCGCCGATCGGGCCGAACGAGGTGCGGGCGGTGGCCTTCGGGTCGCCGACGCCGGCGGCGCTCTCCGGCGATCTCGTCGAGGAGCTCGGGGCCGGCATCGCGACCGTCCTGAACCTGTACGCGGAGCTCGGGTTCGAGAGCTACAACCTGGCGGCCTACGGCGGGCCCCCGGGTCGGGGCGACCATCCGCTGAACCTCCGCATCGTGTGCCGGTCGAACCTCCGCGAGCCGGCCTACCGGTCCGACGCCGCCTGGATGGAGCGGCTGCACTGGGACGCGGGGATCGACCTGACCCCCGAGGAGCTCGCCGAGCGGGCGCACGGGCGGTTCGGGTGAGCGGCGCGCCGACGCGCGCCGCCGTCGCGCCCTCCGGGCCGCCGCGCCCCCCCTACGGGGAGCGGACCCTCGCCGAGGTCCTGCCGTCGGTCTCGGCGGCCCTCGGCGTCCCCGGCGCGCGGAACCCGCTCGGTCTGGCCGAGGCGCGCGCGGCCGTCCTGCTGATGGTCGACGGCCTGGGCTGGGAGGGGCTCCGCCTGCACGCCGACGCCGCGCCGTTCCTCGCCTCCCTCGCGGCTGCGGCCGCCCGGCCGATCGAGACCGGCTTCCCGGCGACGACGGCCACGAGCCTCGCCTCGCTCGGCACGGGGCTGCCTCCCGGTGCCCACGGCCTGGTCGGCTACACGTTCGCCGTCCCGGGGCTCGATCGCCCGCTGAACGCGCTGCGGTGGGAGCCCGCGGGCGGCGGGCCGAAGGAGGGCCTGCCCGACGACCTCGCCCCGGAGCTGCTGCAGCCGAACCGGACGGCCTTCGAGCGGGCCGCCGCGAACGGGGTCCACGTGTTCGCGGCCGGACCCCCCGACCACGCGGGGTCCGGCCTCACGCGGGCGACCCTCCGGGGGGGCGAGTTCGTCGCCGCGTACTCGATCGGGGACCTCGCCGCGACCGCCGCCGATCTCGCGGCGGGGGAGGGGCGGCGCCTCGTCTACGCCTACCACGCGAGCGTCGACCTGGTGATGCATCTGCGGGGGACGGCCTCGGAGTCGGCCGCCCTCGAGCTCGCCCACGTCGACCGCCTGGCCCGGGACCTCGCCGACCTGCTGCCGTCCGGGGCGGTCCTGCTGGTGACCGGCGACCACGGGCTGATGGACGTCGGCGACGAGGACAAGCTCGACGTCGCCGACCTGCCGGGGCTGCAGGACGGGGTGCGCATGCTGGGCGGCGAGCCCCGCGCCCGCTTCGTCTACGCGCGTCCCGGGGCGGCCGCGGACGTCGCCGCCGCCTGGCGGGAGGCCCTCGGGGGGCGGATGTGGGTGCTGACCCGTGAGGAGGCCATCGCGGCCGGGCTGTTCGGCCCGAGCGTG
>JAJYHN010000134.1 GCA_021784765.1 Actinomycetes bacterium | reverse complement strand
ACCGGGCCCCGCCGCCTTGCTGCGATGCATGGCGACGTCGGCGTTCTTCAGAAGCGACCTGCCATCGACCGCCGTCGACGGGAACAGCGCGACGCCCATCGACGCCGTGGCGAACACCTCGGTGCCTTCGAGATCGAAGGGAGGCGCCAGGAGCTCCCGGACGCGGCCGGCGACCGACTCGGCGACGATCTGCGGACCGTCGACGGTCCCGGCGGCAGGGGTCCGGGCCTCGAGGTCCGAGAGCAGCAGCAGGAACTCATCGCTGCCCTGCCGCGCGACCAGGTCGGTCTCGCGGGTCGCCTCCGCGAGCCTGGCCGCCACCTGCCGCAGCAGCTCGTCTCCAGCCTCGTGCCCGAGCCCCTCGTTCACCAGCTTGAAGTCGTCGAGGTCGACCGAGAGCACCGCCACCGACAGGCCGTGCCGGCGGGCGCGGGCGAGCGACAGGTCGAGCAGCTCCTCGAACATCGCCCGGTTGGGCAGCCCCGTCAGCTTGTCGTGGTAGGCGAGGAAGCTCGCCTGCTCCTCGGCCTGCTTGCGCTCGGTGATGTCGAGCATGACGCCGTGGACGAGCCGCGGCTCGTCGCGCTCGCCGCGCAGGACGACGGCGTCGTCGCGGAACCACACGACCCGCCCGTCCCCGGCGATCATCCGGTACTCGTAGGCGAACGAGCGGCCCTCGGCGCGTCCCCGCAGGTACGTGGCGAGGGCGCGCTCGCGATCCTCGGGGTGGAGCCGCCGGTACCAGAGCCCGGGGTCGGCGACCCACTCATGGGGGGCCACCCCGAGCAGCGTCTCGACCTGCGGGCTGATGTAGACGGTGGACATCTCGTCGTCGACGGCGTCGGTGTAGGTGATCGCCGGGATCTGCTCGACCAGCACCCGGTACATCTCCTGCGCATCGGAGGCCCGCCGTTCGGCCTCCCGGTGCTCGGTGACGTCGTGCAGCACACCGACCCGGAACGCCGGGCGCCCGTCGGGGCCGGGCACGGCCGTCGCCTCGTCGTGGATCCACACGACGCGGCCGTCCCTCGCGAGCATCCGGTACTCGGCGTCGAACGGCTCGCCGGTCGCGCTCGTCCGGCGACGCTCGGCAAGGACGCGCTCGCGATCGTCGGGGTGCAGGCAGTCGCGCCAGAGCGCCGGATCGGCCCACTCCGCCGCCGGGTAGCCGAGGACGTCGGCCATTCGCGGGCTGACGTACAGGGGCGCGCCCTCGGGAGACCCGGTGGTGAGGTACGTGATGGCCGGCAGGCGGTCGGCGATGGTCCGAAACAGCGTCTCGGGGACGCCGCGGGAGCCGCCCTCGATCTCGCCCTCCCTGTTCGCGGTCATCCCCCCTCCGTCGGCCGAACGCCTGAGGTCGTCAGTATCGGCACCGCCAGGGGCGGGTTGAAGCAGTTCGCGCCTCTTCCTGCACATCGACCCGGACAAACCGGCCCAGCCCCCCGGGATCCGGGTCGTGGCGGCGGGTCAGCAGCCGGGCACCGGGTGCGGCGCCCACGCCGGGCCCGGCGGGATCCCGTAGCGACGCATCATCCGCCCGAGGTCACGGCGGAAGACCTGCATGTCGGGGTGCACCCAGTCCCCATGCGTCTGGCAGCGCCACGCGGTCACCCGCTCGTGGTGATAGGGGGAGAGCAGGCTCTCGGCGTGACCGATGACGTTTCGCAGCTGGATGTGGAATCGCTCCGCGAGCCAGAGCGTGAGCGACAGGGCCGCCCGCAGCTCCCGCGGGTTCGCGAGGATGGAGCGGTCGCTGGTCCCGACCATCTCGATGCCGATCGCCGTCCAGTTCAGCCCGACCGTGTGCCGGCACATCACGTCGAGTGGCACCAGCTGGTAGATCGTGCCGTCCCGGTCGATCACGAAGTGGGCGCAGATCCCCGGCAGCACGTGGAACTCGTAGTCGGGGACGTCGGCGGCGAACTCGTTCCACACGGGCGCGAACGTCGTGGAGTCGGTGAAGTGCTCGACGATCACGTGTGGCCCGACGATCCGCCACGAGTCGATGCCGTAGTGGAGGCGCGCGTAGGCGGCGGTCTCGGTCAGGCGATGCCGTGGAAAGGGGATCGGCTTCCACACGATCCGCGGCTTCGGGACCGGGCGCTCCGTCGGGCCCGGCGGCGGGGAGGAGGTCGGGGTCGGGCCGGGCGACGTGGAGGCCGGGCCGGGCGACGGCATGGAGGAGACGGCGGCGGGCGAGCGCGTGGCGGCGGCCCCGGCGGTCGCCGGCCTCGCGGGGGACGACCCTGTCGCACGACCGAGGCCCGTGGCGACGGCGACGGCCGCGAGGGACGCGGCGGTCACCCATGCGAGCACCGTCGCCGGAGGCCCGGCGCGGGGGGCGCGGTGTCGGGGTCGGTCGGCCATCCTGCCCCGGTAGACTACCTCTGCCGCCCGATCCGGGCGGCGCGACCCGAGACCCCGGAGGCTCCCGACCGTGCCCGCCCGCGACGACCTGCGCAACGTCGCCATCGTCGCCCACGTCGACCATGGCAAGACGACCCTGGTCGACGCCATGCTCTGGCAGTCGGGCGCGTTCCGGGAGCACCAGGACGTGGCGGAGCGCGTGCTCGACTCGATGGATCTCGAGCGCGAGAAAGGCATCACGATCCTCGCGAAGAACACCGCGGTGCGCTACTGCGGCGTGAAGATCAACATCGTCGACACGCCCGGCCACGCGGACTTCGGCGGCGAGGTCGAGCGCGGGCTCACGATGGTCGACGGCGTCCTGCTGCTCGTCGACGCCAGCGAGGGACCGCTCCCTCAGACGCGGTTCGTCCTGCGCAAGGCGCTCGAGCGCCGCCTGCCGGTGATCCTCGTCGTGAACAAGGTCGACCGGCCGGACGCGCGGATCGCCGAGGTGCTCGACGAGACCTACGAGCTGTTCCTCGACCTCGACGCCGACGAGGAGCAGATCGAGTTCCCCATCCTCTACACGAACGCGCGGGCCGGCTGGGCCTCGCGCGAGCCCGGCATCCCCGGCACCGACCTCGCGCCGCTGTTCGAGCTGTTGCTCCAGCGGATCCCGGCGCCCTCCTACGACGAGGACCACCCGCTGCAGGCCCTGGTCACGAACCTCGACGCCTCGCCCTACGTCGGTCGCCTCGCCCTCTGCCGCGTGCGCCAGGGATCCATCCGGCGCGGGCAGCAGGTCGCGTGGTGCCGCGCCGACGGGTCCGTCGAACGGGTCAAGGTCTCGGAACTGTACGTCACCGAGGCACTCGAGCGCGTCGAGGCCGACGAGGCCGGGCCCGGCGAGGTCATCGCGATCGCCGGGATCCCGGAGGTGACGATCGGCGAGACGCTGGCCGACCCCGAGGACCCGCGGCCGCTGCCGGTCATCCACGTCGACGAGCCGAGCCTCGCCGTGACGATCGGCATCAACACCTCGCCGATCTCCGGCCAGGAAGGCGACAAGATGACGGCCCGCCTGGTGCGGAACCGCCTGGCGCAGGAGGTCGTCGGGAACGTCTCGATCCGCGTCCTCGACACCGACCGTCCCGACCAGTGGGAGGTCCAGGGACGCGGCGAGCTGCAGCTCGCCGTGCTCGTCGAGATGATGCGCCGTGAGGGGTTCGAGCTGACCGTCGGCAAGCCGCAGGTGCTGACCCGCACCGTCGACGGCCGGCTGCACGAGCCCGTCGAGCGGGTGGCGATCGACGTGCCCGAGGAGTACCTCGGGGTCGTAACCCAGCTCGTGGCACTGCGCAGGGGACGCCTGGAGGAGATGGTGAACCACGGCACCGGGTGGGTGCGCATGGAGTACCTGGTGCCGGCGCGCGGCCTGATCGGCTTTCGCACCGAGTTCCTGACCGAGACCCGCGGCACCGGGCAGCTCCATCACGTCTTCGAGGGCTACGAGCCATGGCACGGGGAGCTCCGGACCCGGCCGACCGGGTCGCTCGTCGCCGACCGCCGCGGCCTGACGACGACCTACGCGTTGCTGAACCTGCAGGAGCGCGGCGAGCTGTTCGTCGGCCCCGGCGTGGAGGTCTACGAGGGGATGATCGTCGGCGAGAACCCGCGGCCCGAGGACATGGACGTCAACCCGACGAAGGAGCGCAAGCTCACCAACATCCGGCAGTCGACGGCCGAGGAGCTGGTGCGGCTGATCCCGCCGCGCGACCTGTCGCTCGAGCGTGCCCTCGAGTTCATCCGCGAGGACGAGTGCGTGGAGGTCACCCCGCGGACGGTTCGCCTGCGCAAGCTGGCGCTGCCGGCCGAGGAGCGGGCCAAGCTCCGCAGTCGAGCCCGCGCCGGCCGCGGCGGCTGAGGGCCCGGGGTCTCAGGCGGGGCCTGCGTGCCGAAGCCCCGGACCCGAGCCATCGTCTATCGTCTCCGGGGCGGCCCGCCCATCGTTCCCAAGGGTCGCCCAGCGATCCGAGGAGAAGGGACACGACGCTGACTGCCCTCACCGACGAGGTCGCCGACCTGCTGGTCCGCCTGATCCGGAATGCCTGCGTGAACGACGGGACGCCGGACTCCGGCGGCGAGCTCCGCAGCGCCGACCTGCTGCGCGACTACCTGGAGGGACCCGGGCTGGACCTCGAGCGC
>JAJYHN010000037.1 GCA_021784765.1 Actinomycetes bacterium | reverse complement strand
GAAGGTGAGCATCGACGTGAACGCGCCGGTCGCCGGGCGCATCGCCGAGCTGCTCGCCGTGCAGGGCGACGCGATCCGCCAGGGCACGCCGATCGCAGTGATCGAGACGGCCGGGACGGCCGCAGAGGTCCCGGGCGGCGAGGTCTCGGGCATGCCGGCCGCCGCGGCGCCGGTGGGCGCCGCGGCGACGCCGACCGGCGCACCCCTCCCGAGCTCCCCGGCCGCGCGCCGCGTGGCCGGGGAGCTCGGAGTGGACCTCGCCGCCGTGCGGGGATCCGGCCCCGGGGGGAGGATCGTCGAGGAGGACGTCCGCGCGGCCGCCGCCGGCGCCCCGCCGACCCCGGCCCCCGCCGCGGCCCCAGGTGCGATGCCGGTGCCGGGCGGCGGACGGCTGGCGCCGATCTCGCCGGTCCGTCGCGCGATCGCCGACCGGCTCCAGGGCTGGCTCTCCTCGACGGCGCAGCTCACGCTGACGGCCGAGGCCGACGTGACCGACCTCGAGGGCCTGCTGGCCGAGCGATCGGCCGCCTGGGGCCGCCGCGCCTCCTACACGGAGGCGGCGGTGCGGGCGCTCGCGCTCGCCCTCCGCGACCACCCCGGGGCCGGCGCCCTGTGGACCGACCGGGGCCTCGCGCTCCCCGAGGGCATGCACATCGGGGTCGCCGTGGCCCTCGAGGAGGGCCTGATCGTCCCGGTCGTCCGCCACGCCGACACCAAGGACCTCGAGCGTCTGAACGCGGAGGTCGCCGACCTCGCCGAGCGCGCCCGCGACGGGCGCCTCGCGCCGGCCGAGACCGAGGGCGGGGTCGCGAGCGTCACGAACCTCGGCGCGTACGGGATCGACGCGTTCACGCCGCTGCTGAACCCGCCCCAGACCGCCATCCTCGGGCTCGGCCGGGCTCGGCCGCGCCCGGCCATCGTCGACGGGGCCGTGGCCGTGCGAACGCTCGTCGTCCTCAGCCTGACATTCGACCACCGGGTCATCGACGGGGCTCCGGCGGCCGCCGTCCTCGCCGAGGTCGTGGACCTGCTGGAGCACGCCGACCGCCTCTGAGACGGGGCGGCGCGGTGAGACGGGGCTGCGTCAGGCGACCGGGCGTTCCATGCGGATCGAGGCGAGGGGCGGCAGGCCGCGCGAGGCCGGCGCGGCGACCTCGGCCACGGGCTCGAACCCCTCGCGCCGGTAGAACGCGATGCCGCGGCCGTTGCCGGCGTCCACGTCCAAGGCCACCGCCCGGACGCCGAGTCCCGCAGCCTCCTCCCCCACACGCGCGAGGAGCGCCGCGCCGATCCCGCGGCCCCTTCGGCCGGGCAGCACGGCGAGCGACATCACGTAGAGGACGTCGGCCGGGATCGTGGGAACGGCGCGGTCGTAGACGGCTCCCCGCCAGACCAGGCGGTGCGCCCGCCCGCGCGCCCCGACGAGCATCGCGAGGCCGGTTCGCACGCGAAGGCGCGACCACTCCGAGCCCGGGAGCCGCGCCGCCAGCCCGACCACGATCCCCCCCTCGTCGGCGACCAGCGACCTGTTCCACCCGAGGCCGGTGTCCCCGACGAGGAACGCGGCCCGCGCGGCCCGCAGCGCCGCCCGCCGGTCCCCGAGGATCGCGTTGATGCCCCCGGAGGGCTCGACGATCAGCCGCGCGCACGCGCGGGCGTCGGACCGGATCGCCGGCCGGATCGCAATCACATCACGAAGGGTATCCGGGTCGGAGAGGGCCGACTCCTACCCGGAATGCGGCGCGGCCCCGGCGGCCGTGCCGTCCCGCTCGTCGAGTGCCTCCTGAAGCACGTCCCAGGCGAGCACCGCGCACTTGATCCGGACCGGGTACCTCACGACGCCCTTCAGCGCCATCAGGTCGCCGAACTCCTCCTCGGAGGGATCGAGCTTGCCCTCCATGAACGTCCGGAAGTCGGCCACGAGCTTCAACGCGTCCTCGACGGTCCTGCCCGTCACGGCCTCGGTCATCATCGAGGCGCTCGCCTGGCTGATCGAGCAGCCCTGCCCCTCGAACGTCACCTCGAGGACCTTACCGTCCTCGACCAGGGCGTTCACCGTGATCTCGTCGCCGCAGAGGGGGTTGTTCCGCGAGCACGACAGGACCGCCCCGGGGAGGTCCCGCTTGTTCCTCGGGTTCTTGTAGTGATCGAGGATGACCTCCTTGTACAGGTCCTCGAGCGACACGCGAGCTCTCCTTCCTCCTTAACCGTCGGGCGTCCCGCCCCGGTCGCGCCGGCTCAGCCGAAGATGTCCTCGGCCTTGCCGAGCGCGTCGACCAGCGCGTCGACCTCCTCGGCGGTGTTGTAGACGTAGAACGACGCCCGGGCGGTCGCCGGCACACCGAGGATCCGCATCAGCGGCTGCGCGCAGTGGTGCCCGGCGCGGATCGCCACTCCCTCCTGGTCCAGGATCGTCGCCAGGTCGTGCGGGTGGACCTCCTTGTACCAGAACGAGACGGCGCCGCCGCGGACCTCCGGGTCGCGCGGACCGTACACGGTCGCACCGGCCTCGACCAGCCGCCCGATCGCATAGGCGGTGAGCTGCTTCTCGTGCTCCCGGACGGCGTCCATGCCGAGGCCCTCCAGGTAGTCGATCGCGGCGGCCAGGCCCACCTCCTCGGCGATGTTCATGGTCCCAGCCTCGAACTTGCCCGGCACGCCGTTGAACGTGGCGTGGTCGAGCCAGACCTCCCGGATCATCTCCCCGCCTCCGAGGAACGGGTCCATCTGCTCCAGCAGGTCCCGCCGCCCGTACAGGCCCCCGGAGGCGGTGGGCCCGAGCATCTTGTGCCCCGAGATCGTGAGGAAGTCGATCCCCGTCGCCTCCACGTCCACCCGCGCGTGCGGCACGAGCTGCGCGCCGTCGACCAGGAAGACAGCGCCCACCGAGTGCGCGGCCTCCGACAGCACGGCGAGCGGGGGCAGCGTGCCCAGCACGTTCGACATCCCGGTCACCGCGACGATCCTCGTCCGCTCGGTGACGATCGAGGACAGTTCCGAGAGGTCGAGCGTCCCGTCCTCGGCCACGGGGATGAAGCGGACCTCGGCGCCGGTCGCCCTCGCCGCGAACTGCCACGGGATGAGGTTCGAGTGGTGCTCGGCCATCGAGAGCACGATCTGGTCGCCCTCGCGCAGGAACTTCCGTCCCCAGGCGTGCGCGACGAGGTTCGTCGACTCGGTCGTCCCCCGGTTGAACACGATGCACGCGGGGTCGCTCGCCCCGACGAACCGCGCGAGCTTCTCGCGGGCCCCCTCGTAGAGCGCCGTCGCCTCCTCGGCGATCGTGTACACCCCGCGGTGGACGTTCGCGTTGTGCCGCTCGTAGAACTCCGTGATCGCCCCGATCACCTGCCGCGGCTTCTGGCTGGTGGCCGCCGAGTCCAGGTAGACGAGCGGCTTGTCGCCGACGGTCCTCGCAAGGATCGGGAAGTCCTGGCGGATGCGCGCGACATCCAGGGACGCCGGCTGCTGGTCCATCACCTTCGCCATCGGTTCACCTCGCTTCCGGCGAACGAGTGTCTCGCCGCGAGGCGGCCGGCGTCACGCCGCCCGCGCCGTCACGCCTCCCGCTCGGGGTCCTCCTCGTCGAACGCCCCCTCGATGCCGAGCTCGGCGCGAAGTCCCTCGTAGCCCTTCTGCTCGAGCTGCGGGGCGAGCTCCGGGCCGCCCGAGAGCACGATGCGCCCGCTCATCATCACGTGGATGTGGTCGGGCGTGATGTAGTTCAGGATCCGCTGGTAGTGGGTGATCAGCAGGACCCCGAGGTTCGGCCCGATGAGCTGCGCGACCCCGCCGGCCACGGCCTTCAGCGAGTCGATGTCGAGTCCCGAGTCGGTCTCGTCCATGATCGCGATGGCCGGCGCCAGCACGGCGAGCTGCAGCACCTCGTTGCGCTTCTTCTCGCCTCCGGAGAAGCCCTGGTTCACGTAGCGCCGGACCATCTCGTCGTCCACGCCGAGCGTGTCCATCTTCTCCTTGAGGAGCTTGCGGAACGCGAGCGCCGACAGCTGCGCGTCCGAGTGCACCGCGTTGTAGGCCGTGCGCAGGAAGTTCACGACCGAGACCCCGGGGATCTCGGTCGGGTACTGGAACGCCAGGAACAGTCCGAGCTGCGCCCGCTGGTCGGTCGGCAGCGCGACGATGTCCTGCCCGCGGAAGCGGATCTCCCCGGCGGTCACCTCGTAGCCGGGCCGGCCCATCAGCACGTTCGCCAGGGTCGTCTTGCCGGAGCCGTTCGGGCCCATGATCGCGTGGACCTCGCCCTGGCGCACGGTCAGGTCGATTCCCTTCAGGATCTCCTTGCCCTCGACCGAGGCCCGCAGCCCCCGGATCTCCAGGGTCGCAAGCTCGGTCGCCGTGGCATCCAGCGTCTGCGTGGCCACCTCAGCCCTCCATCTCCACCAGGACCGTCTCGCCCTCGACCTTGACGGCGAACGCGGCGACCGGCGCCGTCGCGGGCAGGGTTCGCGCCGCCCCCGTCTCGAGGTCGAACGTCGCCCCGTGCCGGGGGCACTCGATCGTGCACTCCCCGACGTCGACCTCCCCCTCCGAGAGGAAGCCCTGCGCGTGCGAGCACAGGTCGC
>JAJYHN010000052.1 GCA_021784765.1 Actinomycetes bacterium | reverse complement strand
ATCTGCCCGGAGCCCGGAGCCCCCCGAGGGCCCGGAGCCCCCCGAGGGCCCGGAGCTGCCCGCGGGCCCGGAGCTGCCCGCGGGTCGCGAGGCGGCGCCGACCGGGGTGGTCGGCCAGATCATCCACCAGCAGCTCTCCCGCGACTCCTCACGTCTGGCCGATGCGCTGTTCCCGGGCCCCGATGCCGTGCCCCCGGGAGCCGTCCCGGCGTCCGCGGAGCCCCCCGTGCTGCGGTCGGTCTCCTCGCGACGGGCCGGCGCGCGCGCCACGGTCTCGGAGGTCGTCCTCGAGTGGATGGGGCGGACCCTTCGCGGCCGCGGCCGGGCCGGAGGAACGTGGGTGGGGCGCCACGTCGCGGCTGCCCGGGCGACGGTCGAGGCGCTGCGGCCGCTGATCGACGACCTGGCACTCGAGCACCTGCAGGTGACGGCGCCCTCCGCGGATGCGGAGCTCGTCGTCGCGACCGTCGCGACCCGCGGCCGTCATCTGGCCGGGGCCGCCACCGTCGGCGTCGGGGAGGAGGACCTCGGAGCCCCGCGCGCCGTGCTGGATGCCGTCGCCGGACCGGAGGCCCCGGCGCGACCGTAGCCGGGCGCCGTCTCGGTGGCCTGGGGCCGGCCTGGCGGGCGGGCCACCGCCGGCGGCGGGAGCCTTTACGTGCTCCTTACGCGCGATCGACGGGCAGCTCACCTTCCGGTCCGAGCATGGACGGCGGAGGTGATCGCGATGAGGCGGTGGACGAAGTGGTGGGGATCGGCCCTGGCCGGCGTCGTGGCGGTGGCGCTCGTCGGCGGGATCGCGTACGGGGTGAGCTCGGCGCGCAGTGGCGGCTCGTCCGGGACGACGTCGGCGAGCGCGCTCGCCCAGACGACGCAGAGGTCCGGGACTCACGATGGCAGGTGGCGGCGCCTGCTGTTCCGGCGCCTGTCATCCGCCGATCTCACGCTCACGGTCCACGGGCAGACCGTCGAGGTCCGCCTCGACCGCGGCGTGCTGGCGTCGGCGACCGGGACCGACGTGGTCCTGCGCGAGCCCGACGGGGCCACCGTGACCGTGCCCGTGTCGTCCTCGACCCGGGTGCGGGTGAACGGCCAGTCCTCCGGCCTGAGCGCGCTGCAGCCGGGAATGCGGCTTCTCGCGGTGCGCATCGACGGTCGGCCCGCGCGGAGCGTGCGTGCCTTCTCGCCCGGCTTCAGGCGGTCGCGATCGCACGGGGCGGCGCGTCCCGGCGCCGGCACTGGGGTCGGCGCCTCCGCCTCACCGTCGGCGGCCGCGTAGCATGAGGAGGCTGTGGCCGGGACGGTCCTGCTGATCGAGGACGAGGAGAGCATCGGCGCGCTCGTCCGCGCCTATCTCGAACGCGACGGGTACCGCGTCGCGTGGGCCCGTTCCGGGGAGGAGGGGCTGGCGGAGCTGTCCCGCCGGCCGGTGCGGCTCGTCGTCCTGGACATCGGACTTCCAGGGATCGACGGGTTCGAGGTGTGCGCACGGATCCGGGCGACCTCTCGACTGCCCGTGATCATGCTGACGGCCCGCGACGAGGAGGCCGACCGCGTCGCCGGCCTCGAGGTCGGGGCCGACGACTACGTGCGCAAGCCGTTCTCGCCCCGCGAGCTGATGGCCCGCGTGAAGGCCGTGCTCCGCCGCACCGAGGCGCTCCCCGGCGAGGCGCCGCTCGCCGTCGGGGACGTGATCCTGCACCCGGCCGAGCACGAGGTCGAGGTGGCCGGAGCGCCGGTCGAGCTCACCGCGAGGGAGTTCGACCTGCTCGCTTACCTGATGGCCAGCCCCGGGGTGGTGCGGTCGCGGGAGACGCTCCTCGAGCGGGTGTGGGGCATGGACTACCCGGGCGGCACGCGGACCGTCGACGTCCACGTCGCCCAGGTTCGAAAGAAGCTCGGGCACCCGGGGTTCATCCGAACGGTCCGGGGGGCCGGCTACAAGGTCGCGCGCTCGTGAGCACGTTGCGGACGCGGCTGTTCGCGTCCATCGGGATCGCGGTCGTCGCGTCGATGGCCCTCGCGCTCGTCGTCGGCGGGCTGCTCGTGCGGCGCTCGTACGACCGGACGGTTCTGGCCGAGCTGGTGCGACAGGTCGACCTGCTGGCGGCGCGCGCGCCGGGGCTCGGCTCGCCCCCGCGGGGGGCCCGTGCGGCCGAGCGGGTCCTGGCGCACAGCGGGGAGCTGGTGCGCGCCGTCCCGCTCCCGCTCCCGCGAGGTGCGCCGATCACGGCCGCGCAGGTCGTGGCCCTGGAGGCCGGGGGGACGGTCTCCGGCACCACCGTGCTGGAGGGGCGCCCCGTGCTGTTCGCGGCCGCCGGCCTGCCGGGAAGGGTGCTCCTGCTGGCCCGCCCGGTCAGGCTCGGCCGGGCCGAGTTCCGCCCCTTCGTCGTGGCCCTGCTCGTGGCCGGCGCCGTCGGCGTGGCCGCGGCGGCGATCGTCTCGTTCGTGCTGGCCACGCGGATCGCCGAGCCGGTCCACCGGGTGGCCGAGGCCAGCCGGCGCCTGGCCGCCGGGGCGTCGCCGGAGCCGGTCCCGGTCGAGGGGACGGCCGAGCTCGCCACGATGGCCGTCTCGTTCAACGACATGGCCTCGGAGCTGGCGAGGGCCCGCGAGGCCGAGCAGAGCTTCCTGCTGTCGGTGAGCCACGAGCTGAAGACCCCGCTGACGGCGATTCGAGGGTATGCGGAGGGGGTCGAGGAGGGCGTGGTCCCGCCGCCGGAGGCTGCGGCGATGATCCGCCGAGAGTCGGCGAGCCTCGAGCGGCTGATCCAGGACCTGCTGGACCTGGGCCGGCTGCATCGCCGTGCGTTCACCGTCCGCCGGGAGCGCGTCGACCTCGGGACGGTCGCCGAGGACGCGGTGCGCCGCCACGAGGCCTCGGCCCGGGAGTTCGGCGTGGTCCTGTCGGCGCGTCGTGACGGCTCGGCAGCCGGCCTCGGTGATCCCGACCGCCTGCTGCAGGTGGTGTCGAACCTGGTGGAGAACGCGCTGCGCTCGACGCCCCGCGGCGGCGAGGTTACCGTGGTGGCGGCCGAGAGCCGGCTGACCGTGCGCGACACGGGGCCGGGGATCGCCCCGGAGCACCTGCCCCGGGCGTTCGAGCGCTTCTACCTCCACCGTCGCCGCACGGAGGACCGGGCGGTCGGCAGCGGCCTCGGCCTCGCGATCGTGAAGGAGCTGACCGAGGCGATGGGTGGGACCGTCGGGGTGGAGAGCCGGATCGGGCAGGGGACGGCGTTCACCGTTCGCCTGCCGGCCCCCCCGGATCGAGAGGGAGGTGCACATGGCGAAGCGATCGGTTCGTGAACTGCTCCTCGCCGACCCGTCGGCGTCGGACGGCGCGCTCGGGTCGGTGGACCCCGCATCCACGCCCGGGGTCGGGTCGAAGGCGAAGGCGCTGGCGAAGCTGCCGGAGTTGCACGAGCGCGTGTTCGAGCTGCAGGAACGCCTGTGGGCCGAGCACCGGCGGTCGCTGCTGCTGGTGCTCCAGGGCATGGACACGAGCGGGAAGGACGGGACGATCAAGCACGTGATCGGCGGGCTCGACCCGGCCGGCGCCCGCATCGTGAGCTTCAAGCAGCCGACCGCGGAGGAGCGCCGCCACGACTTCCTGTGGCGGATCCGGCGCGGCCTGCCGGCACCGGGTCAGGTCGGCATCTTCAACCGCTCGCACTACGAGGACGTGCTGGTGGTGCGGGTCCACGGGCTGGTGCCCCCGGCGGTCTGGCGCGCGCGCTACGACGAGATCAACCGGTTCGAGGCCGAGGTCGAGGGGTCGGGCACTCGGCTGGTGAAGGTCGTGCTGCACATCTCGCCGGAGGAGCAGCGCCTGCGCCTGCTGGCGCGGCTCGACGATCCCACCAAGCGCTGGAAGTTCGACGCGAACGACCTGCGTGAGCGGCGCCGGTGGCCCGACTATCGGCGCGCCTACGCGGACGCCGTTCGCCGGTGCTCGACCGAGGTCGCTCCCTGGTTCGTGGTGCCGGCCGACCGGAAGTGGTACCGGAACTGGGCCGTCACGAACCTGCTGCTCGAGACGCTCGAGGACATGGCACCGGTCTACCCGGAGCCGCCGCTGGACCTTCCCGCGCTGCGGGCGGCCCTCGCGCCCGGGGGCTGAGCGATGCCCGCGGGCGGGGAGCTCACGCGCGGCGCCAGGTCGGCCTCTCGAACGCGGAGGTGGTGCCCCAGGTGAGCTGCGTGAGGCCCCCGGTGAGGTTCAGGAGCCAGACGTTGGCCTGGCCGGACCGGTCCGACTGGAACGCGATCATGGTCCCGTCCGGCGACCAGGTCGGGCAGGAGTCGTTCCCCTGATCGAAGGTGACCTGCTGGAGCGAGCCCTGTGGCTGGCGGATCCAGATGTCGGTCGTCCCGCCGGGGGGCGTGGAGTCGAAGGCGATCGTGGCCCCGTCGGGAGCGAACGAGGGGTGCTCGTCGTCGTTCGGGCCGAAGGTGAGCTGCGTGAGGCCCCCGGCGAGGCTCAGCAGCCAGATCTTCCACTGTCCGGTCCGGTGCGAGGCGAACGCGATGTGCTGGCCGTCGGAGGAGAACGCCGGCTCCTGGTTCTCGCCGACGAACGTGAGCTGGCGCAGCGCCCCGGTGGTCACGTCGATGAGGTAGAGCTCGTCG
>JAJYHN010000164.1 GCA_021784765.1 Actinomycetes bacterium | reverse complement strand
GACGCGGTTGACCCCCGCGCGGATGGCCCCGTAGCTCGACCCCCAGCCGAGCACCAGCAGCTCGGCGTCGCCATCGGGGTCGTCGACCTCCAGCTCGGGGACGTCCTCCGCGATCTTCGCGAGCTTCGCGGCCCGCAGCTCGGTCATCCGCGCGTGGTTGGCCGGGTCGTAGGAGATGTGCCCGGTCACGTCCTCCTTCTCGAGGCCGCCGATCTGATGCTGCAGGCCCGGCGTGCCCGGCAGCGCCCACGGCCGGGCCAGGTTCTCGTCCCGCTGGTAGGGCATGAATCCGTCGTCGCCGTTGCGGGCCGTCGCGAACCTCGGCTCGATGACCGGAAGCGACTCGACGTCGGGCAGCAGCCACGGCTCCGAGGAGTTCGTGAGGAACGCGTCGGATAGCAGGATGACCGGCGTCCGGAACTTCACCGCGATCCGAGCGGCCTCGAGCGCCGCATCGAAGCAGTGCGCTGGCGAGCGGGCCGCGACGACGGGCATCGCCGCGTCCCCGTGGCGGCCGTGGATCGCCGTCAGCAGGTCGGATTGCTCGGGCTTGGTCGGCATCCCGGTCGAGGGCCCTGCCCGCATGACGTCGACCACGACCAGCGGCAGCTCCAGCATGAGCGCCAGGCCGAGCGACTCCTGCTTGAGGTCGAGGCCGGGCCCGCTCGTGCCGGTCACCGCGAGGTGGCCGCCGAACGATGCGCCGATCGCCATCCCGGCCGCCGCGATCTCGTCCTCGGCCTGCAGCGTGCGCACGCCGAAGTTCTTCCGGCGCGACAGCTCGTGCAGGATGTCGGAGGCCGGGGTGATCGGATAGCTCGCGTAGAACACCGGAAGCCCGCTGCGGGCGCCGGCGGCGATCAGTCCCCAGGCGAGCGCCGTCGTTCCGGTGACGTTCCGGTAGGCGCCGGGGGCCGCCGGGGCGGGCTTGACCGTGTAGTGATGGGCGAACAGCTCGGTGGTCTCGCCGAAGTTGTAGCCGGCCCGGAACGCCGCGAGGTTCGCGTCGCGGATCAGCTCGTCCTTGGCGAATCGCTGCTCGATCCAGCGCAGCGTGACGTCGGTCGGGCGCGAGAACATCCACGAGAGCAGGCCGAGCGCGAACATGTTCTTGCCCCGCTCGGCCTCCTTCTTGCTGATCCCGATGTCCTCGGTGGCCCGCACCGTCATCGAGGTCATCGGGACCCGCACCACCTCGTAGCCCTCGAGCGAGCCGTCCTCGAGTGGGTTGGTCGAGTACCCGGCCTTCTCGATGTTCCGGCCGGTGAACGCATCCTCGTTGACGAGGACCGTGCCACCCTTGACCAGGTAGCGGATGTTCGCGCGCAGCGCCGCGGGATTGAGCGCCACCAGCACGTTGGGGGCGTCGCCGGGCGTCGCGATGTCGTGGGCGGAGAAGTGAATCTGGAAGGCGGAGACGCCGGCGATCGTGCCGGCGGGGGCGCGGATCTCGGCCGGGTAGTCCGGGAGGGTGACCAGGTCGTTGCCGAGGATGGCGGTCGCGCTGGTGAAGCGGTCGCCGATCAGCTGCATCCCGTCGCCCGAGTCGCCGGCCAGCCGGATGACCACGTACTCCTTCTCTTCGGCGGTCTTGGTGGTCTTGGCGGTCATGCTGCTCCTCGCGGGGAGGGTGGACGTTGTCGCACGTAAGAGTACGACCTCCCACGCGGGCGAGGATCAGAGCGGGCATATAGGGGCCGAACGGCCCATCTGGGCTGGGCCGGAGGCCCTGCCGGCCGACGCGAACGACCGCCGCGGACCGAGTGGACTCGTGGAACGAGTGGACTAGTGGAACGAGCTGCCGCAGGCGCACCCGCCCTGGGCGAGCGGGTTGTCGATGGTGAAGCCCGACTGCTCGAGCGAGTCGACGAAGTCGACCTTCGCCTCCGTCAGGTACGGCAGGCTCATCCGGTCGACCACGACGCGGACGCCGAACTGCTCCTCGGCGACGTCGGCGTCGGAGAGCTCGTCGTCCAGATACATCGCGTAGCGGAGTCCCGAGCAGCCACCCGGCTGCACGGCGACGCGTAGGGCGATGTCGGGACGCCCCTCCTGCTCGAGGAGCTCCTTCACCTTGCCGGCGGCGGATTCCGAAAGCATGATCATCGACGCGCGCTCCTCCTGCTGCCCCCGCGCCGCGGCCGCGGCGCTTCCACCTGCCCGAAGTATATCCCCGGGATGGATTTCGGACGCGAAGCGGGGCCGTGGCTCCGCCGAGGCCGGCTCACGTCTCCCTGAGGTCGGCCGGCTCGCCACCGCTCGCGCGGAGGAGCTCCACCGGAACGATCGGGAACACCGCGTCCGGCGCCCCGGCGGCCGCCCACACCACCTCGTGGCCGAGCAGGTCGCGATCGACCAGTGTCCGGAGGCGCCGCTCGTGCCCGAACGGCGGCGTCCCGCCGATCGCATACCCGGTCGCCGCACGCGCCTCGTCGGCGCTCGCGCGGCGGACCTCACCGACACCGAGGACGGCGGCGATCCGGTCGAGGTCGGCCCGGTTCCCCCCCGCCACCAGCGCGAGGACCGGCTGCCCGTCCGCCACGAAGACCAGGGACTTCACGATCTGCCCGAGCGCGCATCCGACCGCGCGCGCGGCGTCCTCCGCCGTCCGCGTCCCCTCGGGGAAGCGGGCCACCTCGACGGCGACGCCCCCGGCGGCGGCGGCCGCCGCGAACCGCTCGACTCCGCCGGCCACTCAGCGTGCCCCCCGAGCCCGGGCTGCCACCGCCACGGCGGCGGGCAGGCCCCCACCCGCGGCGGCGCGGACGGCGATCCCGGCCGCCACCTCGGCCGCGAGGTCGGCCAGCAGCGCACCGGCGTTCGCCATCGCCTCCCGCGCTCCGAAGCGCTCGGTCAGCGACGCCACCAGGACTCCCGGCGGCCCGACCTCGGCCCGGCCACACAGCACGACGGCCGGGATCCCGGCCGTCGCGGCCGCCCGCAGGACGGCGGCCGGGGCCTTCCCGTGCAGGGACTGGGCATCGAACGTTCCCTCGCCGGTGACCACCAGGTCGGCGCCGGCCAGGCGCCCCCCGAACCCGAGGGCCTCCAGCACCACCTCGGCCCCCGGGCGGAGTCGCGCCCCGAGGAACGCCACCAGCCCGGCGGCCGCTCCCCCGGCGGCGCCTGCACCCGGCAGCCACTCGACGTCCACCTGAAGATCCCGGCGCACCACCGCCGCGAACCTCGCGAGCCCCCGATCCAGCACCGCGATCGCCTCGGGCGAGGCGCCCTTCTGCGGCCCGTAGACGGCCGATGCCCCGGCGGGGCCGGTCAGGGGGTTGTCGACGTCGCAGGCGACGTCGATGGGGACCCCGCGCATGTCGGGATCGAGCCCGCTCGGATCCACGCGTGCGAGCCCTGCCAGCGCGCCCCCGCCCGGCGGGAGGTCGTGGCCGGCCTCGTCGAGCAGGCGGATGCCGAGCGCGGCGGCGAGCCCCGCGCCCGCGTCGTTCGTCGCGCTGCCCCCGAGGCACACGAGCAGGCGCGCGGCCCCGGCCCGGCGGGCGGCCAGCAGGAGCTCCCCGGTCCCCCGCGTGGTCGCCCGGAGGGGATCGCGCCGGTCCGGCGGTATCAGCGCGAGGCCGGAGCCCCGCGCGAGCTCGACCACGCCGAGCGTGCCACCGTCACCGCCGGGGACCAGCCCGAACTCGGCCTCGACGTCCTCGCCGAGCGGCCCCCGCACGACGGCCGTCCGGCGCTCGCCGCCAAGGGACTCGACCAGGACGTCCAGGGTGCCCTCGCCGCCGTCGGCGACCGGGACGGCCTCCACCGTGGACGTCCCGTCCCCGCGGCGCCACCCTGCGGCGATCGCCGCGGCGGCCTGGGCCGCCGTCAGGGTCCCTCGGAACTTGTCGGGGGCGACCAGGACGTGCACGGCGCCAGCCTACACGGCCCCACCACAGCAATCCGCCGAGCCGGCTCATCCGTAGTGCTGACGTGGGCGGCCGGCGTAGGGTTGCGGACGTGGGCGGTGACGTGCGCGAGGACGCCGAGCTCGTTCGTGCCTTCGCGGGAAGGGACCCCTCGGCCGCAGCGTCTCTCTACGACCGGTATGCGGGGCGGGTGTTCGGCCTCGGCATCGTGATGCTCGGCAATGCGACCCAGGCGGAGGACCTCGTGCAGGACACGTTCGTGAAGCTCTGGCGCTCGGCCGGCGCGTACGACCCCGCGCGAGGGTCGCTCGACACCTGGGTGCTGCTGGTCGCGCGCAGCCTCGCGATCGACACACTTCGGAGGAGGGTCCTGGAGCGACGAACGCTCTCCCGGAGCGAGGAGCCGCTCGAGGCCCCGCCGGAGCACGGTCCCGAGGCCCGCGCCGAGACGGCCGACCTCGCCGAGCGGGCGCGCCGCGCGATGGCGACCCTCACCCCCGGGCAGCGGGCCGCCCTCGAGCTCGCCTACTTCGGTGGGAAGACCTCCGCGGAGGTCGCCGAGCTCGAGGGGATACCGATCGGGACCGCGAAGACGCGCATCCGGACGGCGCTGCTCCGCCTGCGCGAGGCGATGGGGGCCGATCGTGCGATGTGAGGACGTGCGGCCGCAGCTGCCCGACCGCGCGCTCGGGGGCCTGCCGGAGGCCGAGGACGCCGCCGTCCGGCGCCACCTTCGCGGGTGCGCCGTCTGCCGGACCGAGGCCGAGGCGCTCGACCGCGGCGTCGCGACGTTCGCCAGCGCCGCGCACGCGGCGCCTGCCCCGCCGGAGCTCCGGGCTCGCGTCCTCGGCGTCCTCGC
>JAJYHN010000062.1 GCA_021784765.1 Actinomycetes bacterium | reverse complement strand
GTCCCGGGGGCCGCGCGCGGCGAGCGCGAGCAGGGCGGCGACCACCCCAACGGCTCCCGAGACCTCCCAGAGGAGCGCGTGTCCGTGGCTCCAGAGCAGGACCCCGAGGGTCGGGCCGGCCACCATGCCGATCCCGCCGGCGAGCTGGTAGAGGCCGAGGTAGCGCCCGCGGAGGCGATCGGGCGCGAGCCCCGCGACGAAGGCCGAGCCGACGGGGGCGCCGACCATCTCCCCGGCCGTCCAGACGACGACCGTCAGCAGGAACGCGGGGGTCCTCGCGGCGAGGCCGGTGAGCGCGAATCCGACGCCGACCAGCAGGAAGGCGAGCGCGTTCATCGTCCGGGCCGGCCGGCGCATCGTCCAGGACGAGATCGGCAGCTCGAGGACCGCGACCAGCAGGCCGTTCGCCAGCAGCAGCAGCCCGAAGTCCCGCTTCGGCAGCCCACGCGCGACCACCTGGAGGGGGAGCGCCGCCTGCTGCTGCGCGTAGACGAAGGCCGTGAGCGCCCACGCGACCAGGAAGACGACCAGGACGCGATCGCGGAGCGCGTGCCCGTACCCGTCGCCGTCGCGGCTCCCGCCCCCGTCCGCAATGGCCCCCGGCGGCGGGACCCGCGGGAGGGCGACGGCCGCGAGCAGCGCGAAGGCCAGCAGCGAGGTGGCGTTCATGACGAACACCCAGAGGTAGGACCGGTCGGCGAGCACCCCGGCGACCGCGCCGCCGATGCCGAAGGCGAGGTTGCCCGCGAAGCGCATCAGCGCGAACGCCGTCACTCGCTGGCGCTCCGGCACGAGGTCGGTCATCAACGCCGAGGCCGCGGGGCGGAAGGCCTCGGTGGCGAAGCCGGTGAGAAACGCGGCCACGATGATCGCGGAACGCGAGTGCACGGCGTAGAGCCCCATGGTGCAGGCCGCGGCCGCCAGGGTCGTGAGGACGATCGTCGTGCGCCGTCCGAGCCGGTCGGCCAGGGAGCCGCCGACCGGGCCGGCCGCAAGCTCGCCCAGGCCATAGGCGCCGACCGCCAAGCTCGCCCCCGCGGTGGTGAACCCGCGGTCCCTCGGGAGGAAGAGGATCAGGTACATCGGCACGAACGCGCCGAAGTAGTTGACGAACATGCCGCCCACGAGCCACCAGGCGGCCGCAGGCAGCTCGCGGACGTTCCGGCGCAGGGTTCGCGCTTCGAGCTCCGCTTCCGACAACTCCCCCGCTCCCTCGAGCCCGGCGGAGCGAGGGTAGCGATCTGGACGAGATCGTCAATACTTCATCTGCAGTATCGAACCGGACGCGTGGCCGCGCCCGGGAGGCCCTCGTCGAGCTCCCCCGCGTCCGTCGCGTCCGCGGGGGACGCGCCCGACGGCGCCGCGTAGACTAGCCCGGACCCCGACCCCCCTGATCGCGATGTCCAGAGTGCTGATCGTCGGATGGGACGGCGCCGACTGGCGCATCCTCGACCCACTGCTCGAGCGCGGCCTGCTGCCGAACCTGCAGGCGCTGATCGCTCGCGGCGGCCGCTCCGTGCTGCGCTCGACGGTGCCCACCCACTCCTGGTCGGCGTGGCCCTCGTTCCTCACCGGCGTCGACCCCGTGGACCACGGCGTGTACGACATCCTGGAGTCGCGCGGCGGCACCGGCCGGCAGTTCCCGGTGACGTTTCGCTCGATCAGGGAGCGAACCTTCCTGCACGACCTGACCGCGGCCGGGGTCGAGACCCTGATGGTGAACGTCCCGCTGACGTTCCCGCCGCCCCAGATCAAGGGCGCGCTCGTCGCCGGCGGCGTGCTTCCGAAGCGCAGGCAGTTCACCCACCCGGCCTCGCTGGAGCAGGAGCTCGAGGCCGCCGGGGCGCCGTTCCCCATCAACGGGATGTCGTGGACCACGTTCCGGAACCGCCCCGAGGCGTTCCTCGACGAGGCGGTCACGGTCACGAAGGCGCGCCAGCGCGCGACCGAGCACCTGCTGGACGCCACCGACTGGCGGGTGGCGACCGCGGTGTTCGTGGCGACCGACCGCATCCAGCACTGCCTGTCCCAGTACCTGTCGAGCGACCACCCCGACTACGAGCGGCGCGTCGCCGAGCCGCTCGCCCAGAAGGTGTGGGACGTCTACCGGCTGCTCGACGAGGGGCTCGGGCGCCTGGTCGAGCGGGCCGGCCCCGACGACCTCGTGCTGTTCATGAGCGACCACGGCATGCAGTCGTGCACCGGCGCGGTGAACATGGACCGGCTGCTCGCCGAGCTCGGGTTCCTGGAGTTCTCGGCGTCGCAGGCGATCTTCGGACCCATGCAGTGGGGGCCGGTCCGCTCGGTCGCGCGCAAGGTGTACGACGCGCTCGGCCTGCACGGGAAGGTCGCGCTGCCGCAGTCGGTGAACTGGGCGAAGACCCGCGCCTACACCAGCGTCCGGACCACCGGCGAGGGCATCAACGTGAACCTCGCCGGGCGCGAGTCGGACGGCGTCGTGGACCCGGCCGACTTCGAGCGGATCCGGGACGAGGTCGCCGGGCGCGTCGCGGCGTTCGTCGACCCGCGGACCGGGCTGCGCCCCGTCGCGCGCGTGCTCCGCCGCGAGGAGGTCTTCAAGGGCAGGTACGCGGACGAGGCGCCCGACCTGCTGCTCGAGCCGACGCCCCTCTACAGCCTCACCCACGCGAAGTCGCCGGTCGAGCCGGCCGACTGGCTCTCCGGCGATCACCGCATCGAGGGCGTGCTGGTCGCCGCGGGGGGGTCGGTCGCGCGGGACGCGTTCCCGGCCGACGCCCGGCTCGTCGACCTCGCCCCGACGATCCTCGCCGCCGTCGGCGCGCCGCCGTCGGTTCGCCACACCGGCGAGGTGCTGCGCGCCGTGGTGGGCGAGGCGGCGGCGTCCCGGGCCGGCGTGGAGGCTGCGGCCGGGACGGTCGACGACGACTCCGCCCTCGGCCTCTCCGAGACGGAGGCCGAGGAGGTCGAGGAGCACCTCCGGGGGCTTGGCTACCTCGAGTGACGGCGGGCCCGATCGAGCGGGCGGGCGGCCTCGCGGCGGCGGGCCCCTCGCCGCGATCCGCGCGGCCCTGCCCGGCGCGGCCGGCGACCGCCTGACGCTCGTCTCCGGCACCGGACAGAACGTCCTCGGCCTCGCCGTGTTCGTGGTGGCGAGCTTCGCCACGAACGTTCTCGTCGCCCGCGCTCTCGGGAAGGCGAGCCTCGGCATCGTGACGCTCGCGACCCAGCTCGCATTCGTCGCCGGCGCCGGCACCCGGTTCGGCATGGACATGGCGGCCGTCCGCCGCGTGGCGATCGACGTCGGCAAGGGCGAGCCGGGACGGGCGCGCGCCGTCCTGCGCCGGTCGGTCGCGATCGCGGCCGTCGTGAGCCTGGTCGTCGCCCTGGCGGTCGCGGCCGCGGCGGGGCCGCTCGCGGGCGTCCTCGCGCACGCGCGGCCGGGGGAGGCCGGCGCGTACCGCTCGGCGATCCTCGGCGCGGCGCTCGCGCTGCCGTTCGTCGCCCTGACCCAGGTCTACCTCGGGGGGACGCGCGGGCTGAAGATCATGCGGCACACCCTCGGCGTGCAGTGGGTGGGCCAGCCGATCGCCTGGATCGCGCTGACGCTCGCGCTGTGGGCGGCCTCGCGGACCATCGGGGCGACCGTGCTCGCCTACGCCGCCTCGTGGGCGCTCGCCACGGTCGCCGCCGCGCTTGCGTGGGGGCGGACCACGCACGGGTTCCCCCACCTGCCGGCCGACCCCGGGGAGACCCGCGCGCTGCTGCGCTACGGCGCGCCGCGCGCGCCCGCGGCCCTGCTGTCGCAGCTGCTGTTCTGGACCGACTACTTCGTCGTCGCCCGGTACGTTCCGGGGTCGACGCTCGGCGTGTACGCGGCCTCGGTGCGGGTGGCGCAGGCGCTGGTGCTGTTCCTGACGGCGGTGAGCTACATGTTCAGCCCGTTCGTGGCGGACCTGCACGAGCGGGGCGAGCGGGAGCGGCTGGACGGCCTCTACAAGGCCCTGACCCGCTGGACGATGGCCGGCACCCTCCCGGTCCTGCTGCTGCTGCTGATCGTGCCGGGCCCGGTCCTCTCGATCTTCGGCGGAGGGTTCTCGGCCGGGACGACCCAGCTGCGGATCCTGCTGATCGGCCAGACGGTGAACGTGGCGGTCGGCGCCGTCGGCTTCATCCTGATCATGGTCGGGCGGACGGGATGGGACCTGGCGGTGTACGCGGGCTCGTTCGCGCTCGACGCGGCGCTGGCGCTGTTGCTGGCCCCGCGGATCGGGACGACCGGGGCGGCGATCGCGCAGACGGCGACGCTCGCGGTCTCGAACGCGGCCCGGCTGCTGCTCGTCCGGCGCTTCGTCGGCATCCAGCCCTTCGACCGGTGGTACGCGCGGCTGGCGGTGCCGGCCGCCGCCGGGGGGCTGGCGATGGCCGCCGTCCACCTGGCGCTCCGCCACGCGGCGTGGCCGGCCGACCTGCTGGGGAGCGCCGTGGCCGGGGGGGTCGCCTACCTCGCGGTCTTGCCGGCGTTCGGGCTGACTCCGGCCGAGCGCTCCGCCGCGCGGCGGCTGGTCTCACGCCGCGCGTCCTGACGGGCCGGGCCGCCCGGCGGCGCCGGCGGTCACGTCCCGGCGAGATGGAGGGCGGCGTCGACGGCCTCCGCGGGGGTTCGTGCGCGGACGATCCCGTCCGCGACGATCCGGCCCGCCCTGGCGAGCTGCCAGGTGCCGAGCCCCACGACCGGCACCCCGGCCTTGCGCGCCAGCGCGATCTCGGACAGCGTTCCGAACTCGCCGCCGACCGCGATCAGCGCGTCGGCGGCGCGAACGACGAGCCCATTGCGGAGATCGCCGAGCCCGGTCGGGATCGCGACCGTGAGGTGCTCGCAGGCCCCCGCGCGGGTCGCGTCCGGGAGGATCCCGACGACCGTGCCGCCCTCGGCGGCGGCTCCCCGCGCGGCGGCGTCCATGGCGCCGCCCATGCCGCCGCAGACGAGCACCGCGCCGGCCCGAGCGAGCAGGCGCCCGACCTCGTCCGCCTGCGCCGCCACCTCCGGCGTGGCCGTCCCGGGCCCGCAGACGGCCACGTAGCGCGCCGTGATCCCGTTCATCCCCAGGTCCTTCCCGTCATGGCGGCGAGCAGCGCCGCGGCGCCCTGCTTGTCGAGCGGCTCGTTCCCGTTCCCGCACTTCGGCGACACCACGCACGAGGGGCAGCCCCGCGCGCACGGGCACGCCCGCACGGCGTCGAAGGTCGCCTCGAGCCACCGGCGCCACGTCCGGAACCCGCGTTCGGCGATGCCGGCCCCGCCCGGGTAGCCGTCGTAGACGAAGATCGCGGCGGTGCCGGTGTCGAGCGAGAGCGGCGTCGAGACCCCGCCGACGTCCCAGCGGTCGCAGGTGGCCACCAGGGGCAGCAGGCCGATCGCCGCGTGCTCGGCCGCGTGCAGCGCGCCGGCCAGCGCCGCGCGGCCGATCCGCGCCCCCTCGATCACGCCGGAGGGGACCGGCCACCAGATGGCCTTCGTCTGCAGCGTCTGGTCGGGGAGGTTGAGGTCGACGGCATCAAGCACCTCGCCGGTGAACACGGACCTGCGGGAGAAGCCGGTGACCCGCCGCGCGACATCGACGATGCCGAACACGGCCTCCACCGGCCCGGTCTCGTCGACCTCGAGCTCGTCGACCACCGAGAGGTCCGTGACGTCGCGGGGCTGCGTGTAGTAGTCGGCGGCGCTGCGGGCCACCAGGGCGACCCTGCCGGCGAGGTCGAGCTCGGTGACCTCGAACTGCTCGCCCTGATGCAGGTAGACGGCGCCGGGATGGACGTGGAAGAAGGCCCGCGCCTCGTCGACGGTGCCGAGCAGGGCTCCGGTCTCCTCGTCGACGATCGCGTACAGCCCGCCTGAGGCCGAGCGGATGTCGACCCTCGTGTGCGGCGACTCGCGTCCCCGATGGTGCAGGAGCCCTCGGCGCCGGACGAGCTCGCCGCGGGCCTCCAGGCGCTCGACCGCGGCCGCGGCAGCCGGCCCGAACGCGGCCACCTCGTCCACGGAGAGCGGCTGCTCGCGGGCGGCGCACGCGAGGTGCGGCTCGACCACGTAGGGGTTGTCGGGGTCGACGACGGCGCCCTCGGCCGGACGGTCGAACAGGTCCTCCGGGTGGTGGACGAGGTACTGGTCGAGCGGGTCGTCCTGGGCGACCAGCACCGCCAGGGACTGATCGCCGCGGCGCCCCGCGCGGCCGGCCTGCTGCCACATCGAGGCGCGCGTTCCCGGGTACCCGGCGAGGACGGCGGCATCGAGCGATCCGACGTCGATCCCGAGCTCCAGCGCCGTGGTCGCCGCCACCCCGAGCAGCCCGCCCGAGCCGAGGGCCCGCTCGAGCTCGCGGCGCTCCTCCGGAAGGTACCCGGCGCGGTAGGCCTTCACGCGGTCCCGCAGCGACCCGGGCAGCTCGCGCCGGGCGAACTCGGCGACGAGCTCCGCCGCGCGCCGCGAGCGGCAGAACGCGATCGTGCGGGTGCCGTCCTCGACCAGGCGAGCGAGCAGGCGCGAGGCCTCCGACACGGCGCTCGCACGCAGCCCGAGATCCTCGTCGACGAGCGGTGGGTTCCAGACCACGAACACCCTCTCGCCGCGGGGCGAGGCGTCCTCGGCGACCTCGTCGAAGGGCAGGCCGACGAGCCGCTCGGCCAGCTCGGTCGGGTTGGCGATGGTGGCCGAGGAGAGCACGAACCGCGGGTCCCCCCCGTAGTGGGCGACGAGGCGCCGCAGGCGCCGCAGCACCATCGCGACGTGCGAGCCGAACACCCCGCGGGCGACGTGCGCCTCGTCGAGCACCACCAGCGAGAGCCGAAGCAGGAAGTCGGCCCACCGGGCGTGGCCGGGCAGGATCGCGGCGTGCAGCATGTCGGGGTTCGACAGCACGAGGTTCGCGTTCCGGCGGATCAGCGGCCGCTCGGCCTGCGGGGTGTCGCCGTCGTAGACGGCCGCACGGATCTGCGGGATCCGGAGCTCCCGGACCTGGCGCAGCTGGTCGCGGGCGAGCGCCTTCGTCGGGAACAGGTACAGGGCGGTGCGCCGGTCGTCCTCGACGGCGGCCCGCGCGAACGCGAGGTCGTAGACGAGGGTCTTCCCCGAGGCCGTCCCGGTCGCGACGATCACGTTCCGGCCGGCGTCGAGCAGCTCGAGCGCGCGCCGCTGATGCGGATAGAGGCCGTGCACGCCGAGCAGCGACAGCCGGTCGAGGAGGACGGGTGGCAGCCCAGACCAGGGCTCGGTCGTCGGCTCCCTCGCCGGCAGGCGACGCACGTGGGCGAGGCTCGCGCCGGTCGCGTCGGCCCGCCGGAGCTCCTCGACGAAGGCGTCGGCGTCCACTGACGCGATGGTAGCCGGCGCCCGTGTGCGAGCATGGCCGGCGTGGACGTCCTAGTGTTGCTCGCCTCGCTGGCGGTGATCCTTGCCGGATCGCAGCTGTTCACCAACGGCGTCGAGTGGGTCGGCGAGGGCTTCGGGCTCTCGGAGGGGGTCGTCGGGAGCGTCCTCGCAGCCGTCGGCACCGCCCTTCCGGAGACGATCCTGCCGCTGGTGGCGATCCTGCTCGGGCACGCCGGTCGGGAGAGCGGGCAGGAGATCGGGATCGGTGCGATCCTCGGCGCTCCGTTCATGCTCTCGACGCTCACGATGTTCGTCGTCGGCGTCGGGACCCTGGTCGCCGCGCGGGGCGGGCGCCGGCCGCGCGATCTCGAGGCCGACGGTGGGGTTATCCGCCAGGACCTGGCGTTCTTCCTTCCTATGTACGCCCTGAGCCTGGTCGCCGGGCTGCTCGACGTGCGCGAGCTGGACTGGGCCCTCGCCGGCGGCCTCGTCGTCGCCTACACGATCTACGTCCGCCGCCACCTCCAGGCCCCCGGGGAGCGGGAGCTCGAGGCGGAGGCCGGAGGCGAGGTGGCGCCGCTGTACCTGCGCGCGTGGCTCCTGCGGCTGCGCGGGTCGGTCGACCCGAGCCGCCCGGTCCCGTGGCAGAGCGTCGCGCAGACGGTCGTGGCGCTCGGCCTGATCGTCGGCGGCGCGAGGGCGTTCGTGGCCGGGATCTCGGGGATCGCGGCGAGCCTCGGGGTGCCGGCCCTCGCCTTCGCGCTGCTGGTCGCCCCCGTGGCGACCGAGCTGCCGGAGAAGTTCAACAGCGTGCTCTGGGTCCGGCGGCGGAAGGACACGCTGGCCCTCGGCAACGTGACCGGGGCGATGGTGTTCCAGGCCTCGTTCCCGGTGAGCGTCGGGCTGCTGCTCACGCCGTGGCGCCTGGACCAGACGGGGGCGGTCTCCGCGCTGGTGGCGCTGGTCGCGGCCGGCGCGGTGCTCCTGACGCTCCGCCTGCGGGGGCGGCTGAGCGCCTGGCTGCTGCTGGCCCAGGGCGTGCTGTACGGCGGGTTCGTCGTCTACGTCGTGACGACCAGGCTCTGACCCCGCCGTCGCGGCCGGCGTCAGCCGACGGGGGTGAAGCTCCCCGGGGCCGTCCCGGTCGCCCGCATCGAGGCGTAGAGCGCCTGCGCCTGCGGGGCCAGGAACACCACGTCCTGGTTCCCGACGATGCCGCCGGTGCCCGGCACGACCACGTTGTTGACGTTCGCCGGCGGGATCTCCGTGGCGGCGAACGCCAGCCGGACGAGCGTCGGGGGCGGCAGGTCGGTCCAGATGTTCCGCCAGAACACCGACAGCCAGCCGAGGATGGCCGCCGGGTCCTTCGCGAAGGCCGCGTCGAGCTTGCGGAGCGCCGAGAGCAGCAGGATGCCCTGGTCGCCCGAGCGCGAGAAGTCGCCGTTGGCGAACGTGTGCCGGTCGCGGGCGAACGAGAGCGCCTGCTGGCCGTCGAAGCGGTGGATGCCGGTGGAGAAGTCGGCTCCCGAGTACGGGTCGTACATGGGGACCTGCACCCGCACGGTGAGCCCGCCGATCCCGTTCACCATGTTCACCAGGCCGGGGAACGAGGTGACCGCGTAGAAGTCGGGGGTGATGCCGGTGATCTGCCTGATGACCTGAACGACGAGGTTCGGTCCCCCGTAGAACATCGCCGTGGTGAGCTTCGCCATTCCGACGCCGGGGATGTTCACCCAGGCGTCGCGGGGGAACCCGAGGAGCGTCGCGTGGTGCGTCCGCAGGTTCACCCCGATGAGGTGGATCGAGTCGCTGTGGGACCCGTGGGTGACGTCCTGGCCGGGGCGGGCGTCGGACCCGAGGGCCAGGATGTAGAGGGGTCGCTGGCCCTCCAGGGCCGGGAGGTACGAGGCCCCGTGCACGGCGTGGAGCACGATGGCAGGGGAGGCGGTCGTCCCCGGGCTCGGGGTCGCCGCGGCCGACGGGGAGGCGGCGCGGACGACCGCGGCCGCGCCGGCTGCGAGCACCGCGACGGCAACTGCCAGCGGGCCCACGCGTCGGCGCGCCCGCCCGGGCTCTCCGACCCGTGCCCCCCGGCCTCCGTCTCGCATCGGCTCCCTCCTCCTTGCTCTCCGAGGGCCGCCCGGCTCAGGCGCCGGCCGGCGCCGGCGCGACGACCTCGGTCCTGACGCCCGGATAGCCGGCGATGAGCCAGCGGCCGCCGACCTGTTCCATCAGGTAGCTCCCGCGGCTCGTCACCTCGACCGAGCCGCCCCGAGCGAGCGTCCCGCGCGCCACGAACGAGACGGTGGCGATCACCGCGATCGGGCGGCGCTTCGGGTCGAACAGGACCCGGACGGCCAGCGAGGACGAGGCCGGCCGGAGCGTCCCGATGCGCTCGCCGGCCCCGGCGAGGGTGAGGCCGGCCGCGTCCCGCCGAGCGCGCCCGGCCGCGGAGGGGGCGAACGCCGCCCAGGCCGCCGCGGGGGGCGGGCCCGACCACGCCGCGGCGTCGAAGAAGGCCAGCTCGTAGAAGCGCCCCAGCGTCTGCGCGACCCCGTTCGCGATCGGCCTGGCCAGCGCGTCGGCGCTCGCCCCGCCGAGCAGCTGTCCGCGCGCGGCGGGCGCCGGGAACGAGAACGCGACCGTCGGGGCCGTCGGCGACGCGCCGCCCCTGGGGCCGCCGTGGGAGCGCGACAGGACGAGGAGGGCGACCGCGGCGATCACCACGGCGGCGGCGGCCGTCGCGAGCAGCGCCCCGCGGCCGCGGCCGGAGGCGAGCCGCTCGGCGCGCGTCCCCCGGAGGACGGCCGGAGCGTCGGATGGCTCCCCCCGCGAGCTGCGGGGCGGGCCGGTCGGTGGGCGGGGCTCGGACACCGGCGGAAGCCTACCGGCGAGCGGGCCGGTTGGCCACCCAGGCGGCCCGGCGGGCGGCCGTGGCGGGGCTCGCGCGGTCGGATACGATGCAGCCAATCGAAGATCGTTCATCGGAGCGCCGGGAAGCCTGGTCGGCACCGGCGCTTCGTCGTTGTCGGGGGGGGGCGCGGTGGGAGCGGGCTCGCGGGACGAGGACGGCGCGGGCGGCGCGGGCGGCAGGCCCGTCCGCAAGGTCCGGCACGTGTCTCGCCCGGTCCTGTTCGTGGCGTTCGCCTTCGCGGTGATGGGCGATCCGGTCTCGTCGGTCGCCTACGCCATCGAGGCGTGCCTGCGCGAGCTGCGGGGCGACCTTGCGCTGCTCGTGCCGACCATGGCGGTCGTCGTCGGGATCATCGTCCTGGTGGTGGCCAACTACCACCAGCTGATCGGGCGCTTCGCCCGCGGCGGCGGGGCCGCGGGCGCCTCGGGGGCGGCGTTCGGGGATGGATGGGCGTTCCTGCCCCTCGGCGCGCTGATCGTCGACTACGCGCTGACGATCTCGATCAGCGTCGCCGCCGGCGCGTCGGCCATCATCGCCTTCCTGCCGCGCCTCGAGCCGGCCCGGGTGCCGATCGCGCTCGCGCTGTGCGTGGCGGTGGCCGGGGTGACCTGGTTCGGCCATGGCGGCCGCGCCGTGTTCGCGGTCATGACCATGGCGTTCGCCGGCGTCGCCGTGGCCGTGATCGCGAGCGGCCTCCTGCACGCGCGGGTGGTCGGCGGAACGCCGGCGCTCGCAACCGGCGCCGGCCACTGGCCCCCGCTGGCCATCCTGCTGGCGTTCCCCGTCGGCATGGCGCTCGCGACCGGGGTCGAGGCCCCCTCGTCGGCGATCGCGCAGCTCGGGCAGCTCGACGACGCCGGCCGGCGCCGCTTCGGGCGCGCCACGCTCTGGGTGATGCTCGCCATCGTGGGGACGCTCACGATGGGCCTCGCCGACCTGGCGGTCCGGCTCCGGGTCGGCCTGCCGCCGGCCAACTCCACGCTGGTGGCGCAGATCGCGAAGGCGAGCGTGGGCAGCGGTGGGCTGTTCGCCGCCTTCCAGCTGACGAGCGCCCTGCTGCTGCTGGCCGCCGCCAGCTCGTCGTTCCAGGCCGGGCCTGGGCTGCTGAAGGCCCTCGCCGGGGAGCGGCGCTCCGACCTGCGGATCGCCGGCATCCTGCCAGCCTGGATCGGGCGGACGAATCGCCACCACACCCCCTACTGGGGGGTCGCGGTGTTCCTCGGCGTCTCGGTGGCGGTCGTGGCGGTGGCCGGCGGGCGGGACCAGGTGCTGGTCCTCTACTACGCGGTTGCGGTCTTCGTCTCGTTCCTGGTCGGGCTGGTGGCGATGGCGTCGTTCTCCCGCCGCGAGGGGCGCCGCGGATGGGTGGTGGCGAACGTCGCCGGGGCGCTGGCGGTGACGGTGACGCTCCTCGTGAACGTGGGCAAGGGGTTCCCCCTCGTCTCGCTCGCCGCCACGCTGGCAATCGCGTTCGGCCTGCACCGCGCCTGGGTCCGCGCGGGTCGGCCGCGAGGGATCGCCGAGGCCGATCGCCTGGCCGAGGAGGAGCTGGGGGTGGACCCGGATCCCTCGGCGCCAGGTCAGGCGGCCCCGTAGGCGGCGGGCGCGACCCGGCGGCGGTGCCAAAGAGCGCCGGCCGACCGGAGGCTCTATAATCCCCCGGGCTTTGACCAGGGGTTTCGTGCGTTCGTGCCGCACCGGCCCCGGCGACCGACAACCGTCGAGCAGGAGGATTTCCCGATGACGTTCCTCGCCGCGGCAGCGGCGGCCTTCCGGCCGTTCGAGAACAACGCCCTGTGGGCCATCGCGGCCATCGCCGTGCTGGCCCTCCTGTTCGGGCTGTACCTGCGCCGGGAGGTGCTCTCGGCGCCCGAGGGCACCGAGAAGATGCGCTCGATCGCGAGGGCCGTCCAGGAGGGGAGCGCCGCCTACCTGAACCGGCAGCTGCGCACCGTGGCGATGTTCGCCGCCGTCCTGGCGTTCGTGCTGCTGGCGCTTCCCGTCCACCCGGTCGGGGGCTACTCGGCGTGGGCCATCCGGATCGGGCGGTCGATCGCGTTCGTGATCGGCGCGCTGGCCTCGGGGACCACGGGGTTCATGGGCATGTGGCTCTCGGTCCGCGGGAACGTGCGGGTGGCGGCGGCCTCGGCCGACGGGGGCCTGCGGCGGGCGATGACGCTGGCGTTCCGTACCGGCGGGGTGGCGGGGATGCTCACCGTCGGCCTCGGCCTGCTCGCCGCCACGGCCTTCGTGATCATCTTCAAGCAGGCCGCGAGCGAGGTCCTCGAGGGGCTGGCGTTCGGGGCGGCCCTGCTCGCGATGTTCATGCGTGTCGGCGGCGGCATCTTCACGAAGGCAGCCGACGTCGGGGCCGACCTCGTCGGCAAGGTCGAGCAGGGGATCCCCGAGGACGACCCTCGCAACGCCGCGACCATCGCCGACAACGTCGGCGACAACGTCGGGGACTGCGCCGGCATGGCTGCCGACCTCTTCGAGTCCTACCAGGTGACGCTCGCCGCCTCGGTCATCCTCGGCGCGGTGGCGCTGGCCGGGCGGATCCAGGCCGTGCTGTTCCCACTGATGGTCATGGCGATCGGCGTGATCGTCGCGATGATCGGGATCATGATCGTGGTGCCCCGCTCCGAGGACGAGCCGGGGATGCGCGCGATCAGCCGCGGGTTCTTCGTCTCGGCGGTGCTCGCGGCGGCCGGCGTGTTCCTGGTCGCGGAGTTCTACCTGAAGGACCTGCGGGCGTTCTGGGCGGTCGTGCTCGGGCTCGCGCTCGCCTCGGTCATCCAGCTGATCACCGAGCACTACACCTCGACGACCCGCCGGCCGGTGAAGGACATCGCGGAGGCCTCGCTGACTGGCCCCGCGACGAACATCCTGTCGGGCTTCTCCGCCGGCCTCGAGTCCACGGTCTGGTCGATCCTCATCATCGGGGTCGTCATCACCGCCTGCTTCTACCTCGGGCACAACATCCACGAGCAGCTGTACTTCGTCTCGCTGGCCGGGATCGGGATGCTCTCGACGGTCGGCGTGATCGTCTCGATGGACACCTTCGGCCCCGTCTCCGACAACGCGCAGGGCATCGCGGAGATGTCCGGCGATCTCGAGGGGCGCCCGGCCGAGATCCTCACCAGCCTCGACGCGATCGGGAACTCCACCAAGGCCATCACGAAGGGCGTCGCGATCGCGACGGCCGTGCTGGCGGCGACCTCGCTGTTCGGCGCGTTCACCAGCGCCACCGGGCAGGCCGGGTTCCACGTCCGGGTCGACACGCCGCTCGTGCTGGTCGGCCTGCTGGTCGGAGGGTCGGTCGCGTTCCTCTTCTCGTCGTTCGCGATCCGCGCCGTCGGCCGCGCGGCCTCGCAGGTGGTCTTCGAGGTCCGCAAGCAGTTCCGCGAGCACCCCGGGATCATGGACTTCACCGAGACGCCGGACTACAGCGCGGTCGTGGACATCGTGACGAAGTCCTCGCTGCGCGAGCTGGTCACGCCCGGCCTGCTTGCGGTGCTCGCCCCGATCATCGTCGGGTTCCTGCTGCAGGCGGAGGCGCTTGGCGCGTTCCTCGCCGGCGCGATCCTCACCGGGCAGCTCATGGCCGTGATGTTCGCGAACTCCGGCGGCGCGTGGGACAACGCGAAGAAGCTCGTCGAGGAGGGCCGCTACGGCGGCAAGGGCTCCGAGACCCACAAGGCGACGGTCATCGGCGACACGGTCGGCGACCCGTTCAAGGACACCGCCGGCCCCGCGCTGAACCCGATGATCAAGGTCATGAACCTGGTGGCCCTCTTGATCGTCCCGGTGATCGTCGAGCACACCGGCTCGTCCGGCGGCGGGCTCGCGCTGCGCCTGGTGGTCGGGCTCGGCGCGGCGATCGTGCTGGCGGTCGCCATCTGGGTGGCGAAGGCGCGCCGCAGCGACCTCGGCCCGGGCTCGGAGGAGCGCGCCCCAGCCGCCGCGCCGGCCGCGGCCTCCGAATAGAGGGGGGAACGCGCCCGTGGCGCGGTTCCGGCGGATGGTCGAACGCCTCTACCAGACCGACGAGGGGCGCCTGGCCGAGGAGACCCGCGAGTGGGCGGGGGGCCTGCCCGGCGTCGCCCTGCTGCAGGACGTGCCGGAGCGCGGGCGCACGAAGCTCGCCGGCGCCGTCCGGCGCATCACGATCCGACCGGTGAAGGGGTTCGACGCGCTGGACGTGCTGCTCTCCGACGGGACCGGCGAGGTGTGGGTCACCTGGCTCGGGCGCAGGTCGATCCCCGGCCTCACGCTCGGCTCGCATCTGGTGGTCGAGGGGGTTCTCGGGCGAGCCGGGGGGCGCCGCACGATGGTGAACCCGACGTTCGAGTTCGCCGAGGCCGAGTAGCGGGTGGGCGGGGCCCTCGGTCCCGCCGTCACCGAGGCAACCGATGGTCCCGACCAGCACGCGTGAGGGCTGAACCTCCGGATCCGGTGCTGGCCGAGCCCCCGTTCGGGAAACTCCATCCTCATGCGGCCAGGTGGGAGACGAACACCTCCCGGAGGATGGCGGGGGTGGCATCGAGGCTCGTCGCCGCGGATACCGAGCACAACGCGGCGCCGGGTGCGACCAGCCCCCACCAGACGCAACCAAGTGGGGAATCGCGATCCGGAGGGAGTAGGGCGTCAGTTGTCCCAGCGCACGACGATCCGCCCCTCGATACCGGGCAGCGGCATGGACTGCACTTCCGCCGCGACTGCGTCGCGTTCGGCGGGCGACAGCCGCCGCCAGGGCTGCAACGTCATCGACGCGTTCGCGCGCCGCCACGTGCCGACGATCTCTCCCTCGACGAGGAGGCCACCGGGCCAAACGCGCGGGGTCCAGAGCGCGCGACGGCGGTCGGCGTCCGGGACCAGCAGCTTGCGATCGGCTCCCTGGAGGAGGAGATAGGCGTCGCCGCTCGGGAGCAGCCGTGCGGGCGCCACGGGCCCCGCGGCGGCGCGGAAGGTCGGCTCGTCGCGGGCGAGGATCCACGCGTCGCCGACCGGTGTTCGCACAGGGGTCAACGACGTGCGGAGTGCCTCGAACGCCGCGACGCCGTGCCGCGGCCCGATCCCCGCCCACCGAGCAAATGCCTCCGGCGTGGCAGGTCCGTAGATGTGCATGTACCGGCGCGCGAGCTCGTGGCGGGCGTCGCGCGGGTCGACCTCAGGTGGCGGTACGGTCCAGACGGTCGGCTGTCGCGCCCCTTCCCACCGGATCAGGACGGTGCCGGTCGCTGCCGCGTACCTGAGGCTGTTGGGGTGCACGCCGAGCGCGCGCCCCGCCTCCTCGTAGGTCATCCGGGCGCCGCCGAGGAGGGCGTGCAGGCGGGCCGCGAGTTCCTCCGCCCGCCGCCGGCCTTTGACGTCGTCGGGGAGCGTCCCGAGCGAGAAGAGGGCGAGGTCGCGCAAGGCGACGACGAAGACGTTGAACCGCGGCCCCCAGAGCTGGACGAGCGAAGGGTCCTCCCACGCCGATGCGCGGGCCCCCTCGACGCGCGCGTTGATCGATAGAAGCGCGGCGCGGGGCATGCTGTCCTGCAACCCCGCCCACGCCGCGCGCCGAAGTGAGTGCCGTCCCCGTGGAAGCCGCTCGTCGAGCGCGCCGACGCGTCGCCGGAACGCGAGGATCTGTGTCCGCGTCAGGTCGAGCCCAGAGCTGGCCACGTCACGTCACCCCGACGAATGTTCCCAGAGGAAACCGCACTCGGGGAACGCTCCCCCGGCAGCGTCGCAAGCCCCCGAAGCACGTCGCAGCGCCATCGATTCGGGTGCGCCCGCACTCTTCTCCGGATCGCAAGAGTACCCAGGCGCCAGGAGGAAGCCCGTCCTTGACCGGGAATCTCACCGTCTCGACGGACGGACCGCGACGGTCGGGGAGCCGATGAGCAGGTCCCGGTCCGCCGCCAGCCAACTCCACGATCATCCCTCCAATGGCGTCTCTCTCCCTCGACCTCGACCTCGACTTCCTCATCCAAGATCCGGACACCATTCACCCGACCTCGCGAGTCCTGGTGCCGGTACATGACGCCCTGGTGGAGCGACCCACCGACCGGCTGCCGGTCGAGCCAGAAGAAGCAGGCTGCCGCCGTGTAGAAGTTGATGAACGACGGTGCATCGTCGGCGGACACGAGGTGCTCTTGCGGCTCGCCCTGGTAAACGTCGACGTGCGCGATGGTCGGGTCCGTAGCCGGCCAGTCCAGGGACTCGTACGGAACCGGCGAGCGACTCTGCCGTCGCTCCCACGTGAGGGAAGTCATCGTCTCCGGCAGGCTGATTTCGCGCTTGCCCAGAGTGATCTGGCGGGCGCGCAGCCACCCGGCGACGGCATCACCCCTCTGCGTCGTACCCGAGAACAGCGCCCAGGGACACTGCCACGCATGCGTCTCCCAGCTCGGCGGGACTGCTCCACTCGTCAGTTCCAGGAGCCGAGCTCAGGCGAGGGTGGTCCGGAGGTCGCTCTCGACCTCCGGGGTGGCGATCGCGATGACCTCGTCGCCGGCGGCGAGGACGGTTTCGGGCTGCGGGATCACGACGTGTCCCTCCCGCGCGATCGCGACGATGCTCGAGTCGACCGGCAGCCGAAGCTCGTAGAGGGGACGCCCCACGACCTTCGCCTGGGGCATCAGGGTCATCTCGACCAGCACGACCTGTCCGCGCTCGAGCGTGAGCAGCCGGACGACGTCACCGACCGAGACCGCCTCCTCGACCAGCGAGGTCAGGATGTGCGGCGGGCTCACCGCGACGTCCACGCCCCACTGCTCGGTGAACATCCACTCGTTGTTCGGGTGGTTCACGCGGGCCAGCACGCGGGGCACGGCGAACTCCTGCTTGGCGAGCAGCGCGGTGACGAGGTTGTCCTCGTCGTCGCCCGTGGCCGCGACCAGCACGTCGGCCTCGGCGAGCTTCGCCTCCTCCAGCACGTAGGGCTCGCAGCCGTCGCCGAGGATCACCGTGACGTCGTTCGGGATCTCGGCGCGTGCGCGCTGGACCGCGCCCTTGTCCTGGTCGATCAGCGTCACCTGGTGTCCGCGGTGGACGAGCGCCCATGCCAGGTGGCGCCCCACGTTGCCGGCCCCCGTGATCACGACCCTCATCCCCGCCCCGCCCCCTCACTCCGCCGCCGGCTGCAGCAGCAGGTCCAGCTGGTCCATGGCCTCCTTGACCACGACGAAGTGCGCGACGTCGCCCTGCTGGAACGTCGCCCCCTCGATCGGCAGGAAGCCGCCGCCCCCGCGCTCCACGCCGACGACCGAGATCCGGCCGCGGGCCTCGACGCCGGCGATCGGCCGTCCGACCAGGTGGTCCGGGATCGTCACGGCGTAGCGCAGCAGCTCCCCGCCGGCGAAGCTCTCCTTCAGCTCCTCGCGGGCGTGGAACAGCAGGAACTCGATCTGCGCCGCGGACCAGCGCACCGAGGCGACCGTGGGGATCGCAAGGCGCTCGTAGATCTCCGCGCGCCGCGGGTCGTAGATGCGGGCCACCACCTTCGGCACGTGGTAGTGCTCGCGCGCGATCCGCGCGGCCACGATGTTCGAGTTGTCGCCGTTGGTGACGGCGACGAACGCCCCGGCCTCCTTGATGCCGGCCTCCTCGAGCACCGAGCGGTCGAAGCCGGTGCCGACCACCGTCTTGGCGTCGAACCCGGGCGGGAGCTTCTCGAAGGCCTCGGCGCGGCGGTCGATGATGGCGACGGTGTGGCCCCGCTTGCAGAGCTCGCGGGTGGTCTCGATGCCGACCCGGCCGCACCCCACGATGACCACGTGCATGACGCCACAGCCTACCGCGACCCCTCCGGGGGCCCAACTCGCCCGAGCGGCAAAGGCCGAGGCCCGCGGCGCGCCGCATGGGCACCCCCGCGACTCGGCGCGCCGCAACTAGAATCCGGGGTCGTGGCCGCCGTTCATCCCCGTCAGGGCTCCTCCGGTGCGGAGGTCGCCCGCCGCTTCCTCGTTGGCAGGCGCATCGCCAGCCACCGGATGGAGCACACCCTGCTGCCGAAGATCCTGGCGCTGCCGATCTTCGCCTCGGACGCGCTGTCCTCGGTCGCCTACTCCGTCGAGGCCAGCATGGTCCCGCTCGTGCTGGCGACCAACAACTACCGGGGACTGATCGTCCCGATCAACCTGACCGTCGCCGGCGTGATGGCGGTGGTCGTCCTGTCCTACCGGCAGGTCGTGCACGCCTATCCCACCTCGGCCGGCTCGTACGTGGTCAGCAAGGAGAACCTCGCGCCGATCTTCGGCCTCATCGCCGCCGCCGCGCTGCTGGCCGACTACGTGCTGACGGTCGCCGTGTCGGTCTCCTCCGGGGTGGTCGCGGTCACCTCGATCTCCCCGCGCACGCTCGGGCCGGTCCTGGTCCCGTTGTCGCTGCTGCTCGTGGCCCTGCTGCTCGTCGCGAACATCCGGGGGGTCCGTGAGGCCGGGATCCTCTTCGCGATCCCCACCTACGGGTTCATCCTCTCGATCTTCACGCTGATCGCGGTCGGGGCCGTGCGGTGCATCGGCGGCTGCCCCCACGTCGGCGCGGTGCCGGATCCGCTGCGGGCGGCGACCCCGGTCGCCGCGGCCGGGATGTTCGCCATCCTGCACGCGTTCACCTCCGGCTCCTCGGCCCTCACCGGTACGGAGGCCATCTCGAACGGCGTGAGCGCCTTCCGCCGGCCCCAGGGGCGCAACGCCTCCCAGACGCTCGGCCTGCTCGGCCTGATCGCCGTGATCATGATCACCGGGACGGCGTTCCTGGCGCTGAAGACCGGGGCCCACCCGAGCAACCTCGCGTCGGTCTCGGTGGTGTCGGAGATCGCCCGGGCCGTGTTCCCCGGCTCGTCGGCCTCGGCGTTCATGTTCTACGTCGTGCAGGGATTCACGTTCGCCGTCCTGATCCTCGCTGCGAACACCTCCTTCCAGGGCTTCCCCCGGCTGCTCGCGCTGCTCGCGCGGGACCGATACGCGCCGCGACAGTTCGAGAACCTCGGCGACCGGCTCGTGTACTCGAACGGGATGGTGGTCCTCGCGGTCCTGGCCGGCCTGCTGATCGTCGTGTACCGAGCGAACGTCAACAACCTGCTGCAGCTGTACGTGGTCGGCGTGTTCACCGCGTTCACCCTCAGCCAGATCGGCATGGTGCGCTACTGGCACAGGGCGTCCCGGCAGGGGGGGGCGAAGGCGCAGGGATGGCACTGGCGCCTTTCGATCAACGCCGTGGGGGCGGTGGCGACCGCGATCGTGCTGGTCACCGTCATCTACACGAAGTTCCTGTACGGGGCCTACGTGGTCATCACCGCGATCCCGATCATGATCGCCGTGTTCCTGGCCATCCATCGCCACTACGCCGCCGTCGCCAGCCGGCTGCGCAGGGCCGAGGTCGGCGTCAGGGAGGGGGTCTCGAACGTCGTCGTGATCTACGTGGCGGACCTGAACGCGGCGGTCGCGGAGGCGATCGGCTACGTGCGTGGGCTGCGCGGGACCGAGGTCCACGCCGTCCACATCGGCGAGGACCCGACCGGCGAGCTCGCCGAGCGCTGGCGGGCGTTCTCGCGGATGGGCTGCTCGCTGGAGGTGCTGCCGCTCCGCGGCAGCACCGTGGACACCGTGCGCGAGTACCTGCGCGGGTTCCCGCGCGGTCCGGGGCGGTTCGTCACCGTCGTCGTGCCGGAGCTGCTGCGGGGCCGGTCGCTCGCGCACGCGCTCCGGCGCTCGGCCTTCCGGCTGAAGTACGGCCTGCTGGGCCAGCACTGGGTGGTGGTGACCGACGTCCCCGTGCTCGCGGAGGACGGTGAGGAGGGCGGTCGCCGGCGCAAGACCATGATCCCCCAGTACACGGAGGTGCTGGTGTTCGTCTCGGCCGTCCACGACGCGACGATCCGCGCGGTCAACTACGCGCGGTCGCTGCGCGCCGACCGGACGCGGGCGGTGTTCTTCGCCCTCGACCCCTCGGCCGTCGACCCGATCGTCCGCGCGTGGGAGGAGCGGAACATCCCGCTGGAGCTCGACGTGGTGGAGGCGCCGTTTCGCGAGCTCGACCGCCCGATCCTGGCCGAGGTCCGCTCGATCACCGCGCGGCCGGAGGCGGTGGCGGTCGTCGTCGTTCCGGAGATCGTCGTGCACGGCTGGTGGCAGTTCGCCCTGCACGGCCAGCGCGCGCTGTTCATCAAGCGGCTCCTGCTGTTCGAGGACCGCGTGCTCCTGACCAGCGTCCCGTACCAGGTGGAGCTGGGTGAGCGTGCCGAGCACCGCGAGCCCAGCGCCGCGACGGCAGGGGAGGAGGCCTGAGATCGACATCGCCGAGGCGCGCGCGTTCGCGCGCGGGAAGGTTCGCAAGGAGATCACGTACCGGCACCTGGTGAGCGTGGAGGGGGTCATGCGTCGCCTGGGCCGCCACTTCGGCGAGGACGAGGGGGTCTGGGCGCAGACCGGCCTGTTCCACGACCTCGACCAGGACGAGACCGGCGAGGACGACCTCGCCCGCCATGCGCACATCGCGGCGGAGTGGCTGCGCGAGGCCGGCGTCGAGGAGACGATCGTGAACGGCGTGCTTGCCCACGCGCATCCCGAGTACCGGACCGATCGGATGTCGAACGCCATCGTTGCCGCCGACGCCGTCGCCGGGCTGCTGGTCGCCGCCGCCCTGGTGCGCCCCGAGCGCTCCGCCGGGATGAAGGTCTCGTCGGTGAAGAAGAAGCTGAAGGAGCGGTCGTTCGCCCCCGGCGTGAACCGGGACGAGGTCGCCCTCGCCGAGCCGAACCTCGGCCTGTCGCTCGACGAGTTCATCGGGCTCGCGATCGAGGGGCTCCAGGAGGTCGCGCCCGAGATCGGCCTGTAGGTGGCGGGAGTGGCCGGCGGGCGCCCGGGCGCCGGGGCGCCGCAGTCGTGGCGCGTCCTCCTCGCGCTCTACTCGATCACCTCGCTGATCGAGGGACTCGGCGTCAGCCAGATCTTCGCGTTCATGCTGCTGCGCCTGCGATCCATGGGCGTCTCGGGCCACGAGGCCAGCACGCTGGTCGGCCTGCTCTCGCCGCTGGTGTTCGTGCTCGGCCTCCCGATCGTTCCCCTGTGGGGCGTGTGGGCCGACAAGCACAGTCGGAAGGTGGTGATCGTCCGCAGCGCGGTGGTCGAGGCGGTGGTGTTCGGTGCCGTGGCGCTCAGCCGCACGCCGCTGGAGCTGGCCGGCGCGCTGCTGCTCGTCGGCTTCCAGCTCGGCAACACCGGCGTGATGATCGCGGCCCTGCGCGACGTGACGCCCTCGCGCCGCCTCGGGACGGCCGTGTCGGTGTTCGGCGCGAGCTCGTCCGTCGGGTTCGCGGTGGGGCCGTTGCTCGGGGCCCTCATGGTCCACGTCCTGCGCACCTCGCTCGACGCCGTCTACTGGACCTCGGCCGCCCTGTCGGTGGGCGTGGCCCTGATGCTCTCCTTCGGCTCCCGCGAGGTGCGTCCCGA
>JAJYHN010000043.1 GCA_021784765.1 Actinomycetes bacterium | reverse complement strand
GTCCGTCGGGCAGGTCCGCCGCTCGACCAGTCCCTCGGCCTCCAGGCGGTCGATGAGCCGGCTCAGCCCGCTGCGCGAGAGCAGCACCGAGTCGGCGAGCCTCGCCATCCGCACCTGCCGGTCGGGGGCCTGTGCGAGATGCAGCAGGACCTCGTAGGAGCCGAGCGGCAGGTCCTGCTCGTGCGACAGCTCGTGGTCCAGGCGCGACACCACCTCGTGGTGGGCCCGCAGGAACCCTCGCCACGCGCGGAGCTCGGTCTCGGAGAGGTTCGCCCCCACGTCGTCGGAGGCTATCAGCGGCGCGGCCGTGGACACAATCGGGCCAACGCGCCGGCGGGCAGGAATATTGCACGCGCAACCACAGTTGCACGGGTCGTCGAGCAGACACGCATCGGAACGAAAGGAGCGGGACGCATGAGCACCACCACGACCCCGAAGCTCGAGGAGCTCGCGGGCACCTGGAACGTCGACGTCGCCCACTCGGGGGTCGAGTTCGTGGCCCGGCACATGATGATCACCAACGTGCGCGGCCGCTTCGACGACTTCGCCGCGACGATCGAGCTCGCCCCCAACGTGACGGATTCGAAGGTCACGGCCACGATCAAGACCGCCAGCATCTCGACCAACAGCGCCGATCGCGATGCCCACCTGCGTTCGGGCGACTTCCTGGACGTCGAGAAGCACCCGGAGCTGACCTTCGCCAGCACCCGGCTGGAGCCGGTCTCGGACTCGAAGGCGAAGCTCCACGGCGACCTGATGGTCCGCGGCGTGACGAGGCCGGTCGTGCTGGACGTCGAGCTCGAGGACCACATCGCGAAGGACCCATGGGGCGCCGAGCGCCTGTCATTCACGGCGGCCACGAGGATCAGCCGCAAGGAGTGGGACCTGACCTGGAACGTGGCCCTCGAGGCCGGCGGGGTGCTCGTGAGCGACGAGGTCAAGGTCGACCTCGCGATCGTCGCGACCCGCCAGCAGTAGCCGGTTCGGGGCCGCGGATCCCGCCCCTCGCGCGTACGCTGATCGCGGAGGCGGACGTGGACGAGCTGCAGCATTCCGACGGGGAGCCCGGGCCGCCGGCGGAGCCGGCGGCCCGGGACGCTCCCGCGCCCGTCACCGCCCTGGTGCCGGGATGGGTCGGCCCGACCTTCCTGGTCCTCGCCCTGCTGCTGCTTCCCTGGACGTTCTGGCTCTCGCTGACGCTCCCGCGCCGGCACGCCTTCTGGCACTGGAACCTCGCCTGGGTCGGGTTCGACCTGATGCTGGCCGCGGCCCTCGCGGCGACGGCCATCTCGGCCTTCCGCCGGTCCGCGTGGCTGCTGTTCTTCGCCGGCGCGGCGGCCACGCTGCTCGTGAGCGACGCGTGGTTCGACGTCATGACGGCCCGGCCGGGGGGCCAGCTCGCGATCGCCGCCGGCCGCGCCGCGCTCGTCGAGCTGCCGCTCGCGCTCGTGAGTCTCGGGATCGTCCGGCGGGCCCAGCGCCTGATCGCCCGCACCCCCGGCTACCTCGAGCGGGAGCGCCGCCGGCTCCGCCGGAGCTTCCGGCTGGGTCCGCCGCGGCCCCGCCCGGACCGACGGGGGTGACCGCCGACCCGCCGAGCAGACCGGCCGACGCCGGGGCGTCAGCCGAGCCGCGCCAGCAGATCGGGCAGCGGCAGGTCGGCGAGGGCCCCGACTCGCAGGTCGGCCGCCGACAGGTCGAGCGTCGCCGTGACCGGGTTCGGCACGGCGACGCAGAAGAGGTCCGCGGCCTTCGCGGCCGCCACCCTGTTCGGCGAGTCCTCGAACGCGACCGCCTCGTCCGGCCCGATGCTGAGGTCGGCAAGCGCCGCCAGGTACAGGTCGGGGCGCGGCTTGGCCACCCGCGCGTCGCCCTCGGCCGCGCGGATCACGTCGAAGGCTCGGCCGGCGCCCACCGCGCGCAGGTTCGCCTCGATCCACCCGGTGGAGCTCGACGACACGATCCCGAGCCGCAGCCCCCGGGCTCGGCCCTCGGCGAGGTAGCCGGCGACGCCCGGCCGGAGGCCGGTTCCGGCGCGGAGGTCGCGCTCGACCTCCGCGGCCCGACGCTCGGCGGCGGCTCGTTCGACGGGCCGGCCGGTGAGGGCGGAGAGCTCCGCCGCCGGGTCGAAGCCGCCGACGGTCCCCACGCACGCGGACCAGCGGCGGAGCGAGAGCTCCGCCCCGTGCTCGCGAAACACCTCCTGCCAGGCCGCGAACGCCGGGGTCTCCGTGTCGACGAGCAGCCCGTCGAAGTCGAACAGCAGCGCGCGGATGCGGCTCAGCGCGCCGGCTCCCCGCCGCCCGGTGGCGCGAGGTCGGTCCCCATCGCGTGGAACCCGCCGTCGACGTGCACGATCTCGCCGGTGATGCCCCTCGCCCAGTCCGAGAGGAGGAACGCCACCGCACGCCCCACGGGCTCGGGGTCGGTGATGTCCCAGCCGAGGGGCGCCCGACGCCCCCACACCGAGGCGAGGTCGTCGTAGCCCGGGATCCCCTTCGCGGCCATCGTGCGCAGCGGGCCGGCCGAGACGCAGTTGGCGCGGATCCCGTACCTCCCGAGATCGCGCGCGAGGTAGCGGTTCACGGCCTCCAGCGCCGCCTTGGCGACCCCCATCCAGTCGTACAGCGGCCACGCCTTCGTCGCGTCGAAGTCCAGGCTCACGATCGCGCCGCCGCGCTCGCGCATCAGCGGCAGCATCGCGGCCGCGACCGCCTTCAGCGAGTAGGCGCTGGTCTGGAAGGCCGTCAGCGCGCTCTCGATGGGCGTGGCCAGGAAGTTCCCGCCGAGGGCGTCGGTCGGCGCGAACGCGATCGCGTGCAGGAAGCCGTCCAGGCGCCCCCATCGCCGGCCGAGCTCGTCGGCCACGGCCGCGATCTGGGCCGGATCGTTCGCGTCCATCTCCAGCACGTCGGGTGGGTCGGGGAGGCGCCGAGCGGTCTTCTCGGTGATGCTCATGGCGCGTCCGAATCCCGTCAGCACGATCTCGGCGCCCTGCTCCTGGGCGACCTGCGCCGAGGCGAAGGCGATCGACTGCGGGGTGAGGACGCCGGTGATGAGGAGCTTCCTGTCGGCGAGCAGCATGGGCCCGAGTCTAGGGCCCGGCGACCTCGATCTCCATCCCCTCGGCCGCCACCAGCACGCCGTCGCCCCCCGCGCCCCACAGCTCGCGGGCCCGGACGGCCAGCGCGTCGAGGTCCTCGTCGGCGTGGCCGGGGTCGTGGTGGAACAGCAGCAGCCGCCGCGCGCGCGCGAGCCTCGCGAACGCGACCGCGTGCGCGACGCTCGAGTGCCCCCAGCCGGCGCGCTCCGGGTACTCGTGCTCGGTGTACTGCGCGTCGTGCACCAGCAGGTCGGCCCCCGCCGCCAGCCTCGCGCCCGAGACCGCCGAGGGGTCGGCGGCCGCGAGCCCCGGCTCGCGCGCCGGCTCGTGGTCGGAGATGTAGGCGAGCGCCGCGCCTTCGCCCTCCACGCGGTAGCCGAGCGTCGGCCCGGGGTGCTCCACGCGCTCGGCCAGCACCCGGAACGGACCGACCTCGAAGGGTCCCTCGGGCACCTCGCGGACATCGAGGCTCGCCGGGACCCGGTGGATGGGGACCGGGAAGATCGGCGGCCCGAAGTAGGCCGCGAGCCCCTCGAGCAGCGGACGGTCGCCGAGGCCCGGCCCCCACACGTGGACCTCGCAGCGCTCGTCGAAGAGGGGATCGAAGAACCCGAGCCCCTCGATGTGGTCGAGGTGCAGGTGCGACAGCAGGATGTCGATGCGGGTGGGGCAGGAGTCGAGCGAGCGGCCGAGGCTGCGGATGCCGGTGCCGGCGTCCAGCACGAGCAGATGGTCGCCGGGACCGCGCACCTCGACGCACGAGGTGTTGCCGCCGTAGCGGATGGTCGCCGGCCCCGGCATCGGCAGCGATCCGCGGCACCCCCAGACTCGCGCGCGCATGGCCCACAGTGTCCCAGCTGGCGACGCGGTCGCCCCCTCGCGGACCGGCGGGTCGCGCCGCCATGTCCGCCACCTACCCGGGCTGGCCGGTCGCCTCCCGCAGCGCCCGATCGAAGGCCCGCTCGGCGGCCTCGTCGAACAGCACGAACCGCACGACCTCGACCTGGGTGTCGGCGCCGAGCACCGCGCGGACCGCGATCGGCGCCGCCTCGTCCAGCGGATAGCCGTAGGCGCCGGTGGAGACCGCGGGGAACGCGACGCTCCGGGCACCGAGCTCGTCGGCGACCCGCAGCGACTCGGTGTGGCAGCTCGCGAGCAGCGCGGAGCGGTCCTGCGAGCGCGCGTAGACGGGCCCGACCGTGTGGATCACCCACCGGGCCGGAAGGTCGCCCCCGGTCGTCGCCACGGCCTGCCCTGTGGGAAGGCCGTCCGGGTAGCGGGTCTCGCGGATACGCCGACACTCGGCGAGGATCGCCGGCCCGCCGCGCCGGTGGATCGCGCCGTCGACGCCGCCGCCGCCCAGCAGCGAGGAGTTGGCCGCGTTCACGACGGCGTCGACCTCCTGCGAGGTGATGTCGCCCCGGACGAGCTCGATGCGCACGGCGACCTCCTCAGTCGCCGGACTGCGCGACGGCGGCCGCCTCGGCGAACCACGCCATGTGCTTGTTCAGCCGCTCGCCGGTGGTCGCGCCGACCACGCCGAAGTTGTTGACGAGGACCTGGGCGCGGACGGCCATCCGCTGGAACTCGTCCTCGCCGCGGATCCTGTTCAGCTCGTCGAGGTCGCCGCGCAGCAGGAAGAACCCCTCCAGGTCGCCTCCGTGGGGCTCAAGGAAGAAGGGCTCGACCGACGCG
>JAJYHN010000193.1 GCA_021784765.1 Actinomycetes bacterium | reverse complement strand
GTGCGGTAGAGCGCATCCACCCCGACCGCCCACCCATCGGTCGGGCCCGAGAACGTGAGCCCCCAGAGCCCGGCCGCATCCGTCAGCACGGTGGTCCAGGTCGCGCCCCCGTCGGTCGTCGCCTGCAACGAGTCCCCCGGCCACGTGACCTGCTCACCCGCGGAGGCCTGCCCGCTCAGGTGCGGGAAGAGCCCCTGGCCGGCGATGCGCCAACCCGTGGTCGCCGAGACGAACGCGAGCGAGGGGACCGGGACAACGTGCAGGAATCGCAGGCTCGCGGCGGGCGAGGGCGGTGGCGTCGGTCCCGCAGATGGGGAGCCCGACCCCGTCGGACCGGCGAGCGGCCCCCCGGAGAGCGACCGACAGGCGGCTGCCAGGAGCGCTAGGGTCGCCGCCAGGGCCAGGAAACGGCCCCGAGGCCGGCGCGTCCCGGTCCTCGCTGTCCGTCTCATTCCGCGCCCCCTTCGTGCGGGATATGCATGTAGACCGGGTCGCGGGCTCGTCCCCGTGTGTCCGGTTCGGACACTACGCCCCGCCCCCCCCAGAAGTCAAGGGAACGAGGGAACCGCCCCGTCAGGCCTCGAGCGGGACCGGCGCGAACCGCACCGTGTCGATCAGCCCCCGGTCGGTGATCTTGAGCTCGGGGATCACCGACAGGGCGAGGAACGACATCGCCATGAACGGCGAGGGGAGCGTCACGCCGAGCAAGGCGGCGGCCTCCGCCAGGAAGTCGACGCGCTCGGCGACCTCCTCGACCGTCTGGTCGGACAGCAGGCCGCCGATCGGGCAGGGGACCTCGGCCACCGGGGCTCCGTCGGCCACGACGACCTGCCCGCCGCCGATCTCGGCAAGGCGGTTCACGGCCACGGCCATGTCGGCCTCGTCCACGCCGATCACGACGACGTTGTGGGCGTCGTGCGCGTGCGTCGACGCGAGCGCGCCGCGGCGCAGGCCGAACCCCCGCACGAACCCGACGCCGGTCCGCCCCGAGCCCGAGTGCCGCTCGACCACGGCGATCTTCGCCAGGTCGCGCGCCGGGTCGGCGATGGCCCGCCCGTCCCGGTGCGCGGGCTCGTCGACCAGGGCGCGGGTCACGATCTGCCCCGATTCGACGCCGATGACCCGCACCGGGCCGTCCGCAGTGACGGCGAAGGCCTCCGCCGCGAGCCGCGGGACCCGGACGCTCCCTCGCATCCACCCCGGCGCCTCGACCCTCGGGATGCCGATCGCCCGGCCGTCCTCGGCGACCAACCGACCGCGCTTCCACACCCTCACCGGGGCGAACCGGACCAGGTCCTCGACCGCCACGACGTCGGCGAGGTAGCCGGGCGCCACCGCCCCGTGCGCGCGCAGGCGGTGGAAACGGGCGGCATTCAGCGTGGCCATCACGACGGCGTCGGCCGGCGGGCATCCGAGGGCCACCGCCTTGCGCACGACGTCGTTGATGTGGCCGTCGCGCAGCAGGTGGTCGGGCTCCCGGTCGTCGGTGCAGAGCAGGGTGTTCGCCGGGCCGTGTTCCAGCACGACCGGCAGCAGCGCCTCGAGGTTCCGGGCGGCCGAGCCCTCGCGGATCATGATCCACATCCCGAGCCGCCGCTTCTCCAGCGCCTCCTCGGCGGTGGTGCATTCGTGGTCGCTCTCGACACCGGCGGCGAGGTAGGCGTTCAGGGCGGCCCCGGAGAGGCCGGGCGCGTGGCCGTCCACGTGCCCGCCGGCCCGCCGCGCCGCCTCCAGCTTCGCCAGGGCGTCCGGCGCGCCGGCCACCACGTCCGGGTAGCTCATCATCTCGGCCAGGCCGATCGCGCGCGGGTGCTCCTCGAGGAACGCGGCGATGTCCGCGGCCGTGACCGTCGCGCCGCTCGACTCGAACGGGCTCGCCGGCACGCACGAGGACACCATGACGTAGAAGTCGAGCGGCACGCGCTCCGCGCCCTCGAGCAGGGCGCGAACCCCCCGGACGCCGAACACGTTGGCGATCTCGTGGGGGTCGAGGACCACCGTCGTGGTCCCCCAGGGCAGGGCCGCGCGAGCGAACTCGCCGGCCATCAGCTTGGTCGACTCGAGGTGCATGTGGCCGTCGATGAACCCCGGCAGCAGGATCAGGCCGGAGGCGTCGACGGCCTCCCGCCCCTCGTAGTGGCCGACGCCGGCGACGCGCTCCCCGGCGATCGCGACGTCGGCCTCCAGCAGCTCGCCGGTGAAGACCGAGAGGACGTGACCTCCGGCCAGCACCAGGTCGGCGGGCTCGTCGCCCCGCGCCACCGACAAGCGTCGCGCGAGCTCTGCCTGGAACGGGCTCGCGGGCGGGGCGGCGTCGCCGTGCATGCAGCGAGGATGCCACGGCGAGGGCGGTTCGTCAGCGGGCGAGTGCCCCCTTCCGGCGCGCCGATCGGCCCGGCGGCTACGGGCCGGCCGCGGCGGTCCTGCGCCGGATGTCCGCGGCCACCTGCTCGGCGGCCAGCACGACGAGGTGGTTGCGTGCCCGCGACCCGCCGACGTACAGGTACGTCGCGAAGTCCTCCTGGTGGTGGTCCTCGACCTCCGCGAGGATCACCACCGGACGCTCCAGCCCCTTGAACGCGTGCACGGTGGACGCGAGGAGCTTCCCGGGCTCGGGGCGCTCGGACAGCTCGATGCCATCGACGCGCCCGCGCGAGCGCAGCGGGCTCTTCGCGGTCCGGGCCGGGGTCAGCAGCACGATGTCGTCCAGGCGCACCCCCTCGTCGAGGAGGTTCCGCACGACCAGGGCCAGCAGGCGCACGAGGTCGTCCTCGTCGCGGTAGCCGAGCACCTCCACGGGACGGCCCTCGGGCCCACGGCTTCGCGCCCGCGTCTTCCCCTGGTAGAAGATCGCCACGAACTCGTGGATCGACCGCGTGTTCCGAAGGTTGTGCGGGAGCGGCAGGCGGGGGTCCTCGGGACCGAGCGGCAGCCTGCCCCCGTACAGGTTCTGGTGGTCGTCCGCGAACACGTACAGCGGCCCCTCCTCGGGCCGCTCGAGCAGGGCGAGCAGCGGCGGCCACCATGCCTCGTGCAGGTCTTGCGCCTCGTCGACGACCATCGCGTGGTAGCGGGGTCCGAGGCGGGCGGCGGCCTGGGCGAGCAGCCCGGGGAGGATCTCCTCGAAGTACGGCGAACCGTCGGGGAGGGGTCCGGGGGGAGCCGGCACCTCCAGCCCCGCCTCGCGCGCGAGCCGCACGCAGAGCCCGTGGAAGTGGGCGACGTCGAGGTGCGCGGTGCCCCTCGTTCGCTGGACGAGGTCTGTCGCGAGCCGGCGGTTGAAGCAGGTCAAGAGCGTCGGCCTTCCCTGGCCGGCAAGGCGTCTCGCCGTCTGGACGGCCAGCAGGGTCTTGCCGCATCCGGCCGGTCCGACGACGGCGGCGCGGCGAAGATGGGTGAGGAACGACAGCACGTACTGCTGCTCGTCGGTGAGCTCGACGATCCTGCGGTCCTCCTCGGCGAACTCGGTGGCGAGCGAGGTGCGGATCTCCACGCGGCGGCCGAGCGCGAGCGCCAGCGCCAGCGCCAGCGCCTCCATGCCCTCGGCGCCGAACGTGCGGCCGGGACGCCGCCAGCCCCGCATGATCTCGCGGATCCGCTCGGGCAGCCGGCCGAGGTCGTCGTGGTCGACGACGATCGACGCGGGCGCCCCGGGATGCGCGTCGTGCCGGTAGGTCCCGTCGGGGAACGCGACGGCGTAGCCGTAGGAGGGGCGCCAGCGCTCGAAGCCCGGCTGGGCCCGCAGGATGTCGAGCAGCGAGGTCATCTCGTCGCGGGCCTGGTGGAAGGGGTCCTCGTCCAGGGCGTGCGTCCCCTGGTGGCCGGTCGTCGTCCACCGCCGCGTGGCCGGGTCATAGCCGATCCGGCCGCCCTTCACCTCCAGCACCAGGATGCCGTCGACCGGGTGCGAGATCAGGAAGTCGCACTCACCCTGCACCGGCGCGCCGCCGGCGTCCTCCGCCGCCAGCACCCAGTCGACGCTGTGGTAGACGACGTACTCGTCGGGCAGTCGCTCGAGGAACGCCTCGTACAGGCGCCGCTCGGCGGCGCTCTCGGTCGGGAGCATCGGGAACGGGACCATCCGCGCCACGGCGGGAGCCTCCCCGGTCGCAGGGGTCAGGCCGGGACCCCGCGCGGGGCGGATCGCCCCGGGGGAGTGGAGGCGATCTCGCCGGCGCTGGTGGCCGGGTCGGGCCCTGTGCCCCTTCGCGCGGCCGCACGTGAGCCCGCCTGCTCGGGGCCCTTTCCTCCGCCGGGCGCGGACTCCTCGTCGTCCGGCCAGACGCGCGGGAACGCGGCGACCACCGTGGTGCCGTTGCCGGGCTCGCTCGTGATCTCGAACCGGCCGCCCGCGACCGTCGCGCGCTCGCGCATCATGACGGTGCCGAAGTGGCCCTCGGGGGGGCCCTGGGAGACGTCGAAGCCCGCGCCGTCGTCGCGCACCCGGAGCTCGGCGCCCTCGTCGGTCTCCGTCAGCGCGACCCATACGTTCTGCGGGTCGGCGTGGCGCAGGGAGTTCATGACGGCCTCGCGCGCGATCTGGTAGGCGAGCAGCTGGATCGGCGGGGGCAGCGAGACCTCCGGGACGTCGACCGCGATCCGCGTCTTCGATCCCTTCGAGACCTCCTCGGCGAAGCTCTTGATGGCGTCGCCGAGCCCGTTGCGCCCGATCGGCACCCGGTGGAGGTCGCGCACCAGCGAGCGCACCATGGTGCTCGCCTTCTCCTTGATCTCGGTGATGTCGTCGAGGTCGGCGGCGGCGGCCTTGGCGTCGCCGTGCGCCAGGCGCTTCTTCGCCATCTCCAGCCGGAGGGTGA
>JAJYHN010000166.1 GCA_021784765.1 Actinomycetes bacterium | reverse complement strand
GCGCATGCAGGCCGAAGCCTCCGCGCGGAGCTCGTCGAGCGTCGCGGTCACGCGGGCACCTCCCGTGCCGAGGGCCACCCCTCGATTCCATCCGCCGCGAGCACCGCCCGCCGGATCGCCCGGGCGGTCGCCTCGGCGGCGAGCGCCTCGACCTCGCGCTGACCGGCATCCACCTCGCCGGTCGCCAGCGCGAACACCGTGTCGCCGTCCCAGATTGTATGCGCCGGCCGGATGGCGCCGTCGATGCCGTCGTGGGCGGCGAACGAGAGCAGGCGCGCGCGCTCCTTCGTGAGGCGCGCGTTCGTCGCGATCGCGACCAGGGTGGTGTTGCCCGGGCCCGGGCCGGCGGCGGGGCCCCCGACGCCTCCGTCCGGCACCGGCCGGGCGCCGGCCAGCACCGCCCCGCCCTCGCCGAGCACCTCGCCGAGGGCGTTCACGGCGGCGATCGCGCCCACGACGAGCCCGCCGAGGGCGACCCTCGCGGTCCCGATCCCGCCCTTCAGGGCCCGCTCGGGCCCGTGGAGCTTCGCGATGGTCGCGCCGGTCCCCGCGCCGACGTTCCCCTCCGCGACCGGCCCGCCGTCGGCCGCCAGGCACGCCGCGTAGCCGGCCTCGGGCCCCGGTCGCGCCGCCGGGTCCCCGACGCCGAGGTCGAACAGGACGGCCGCCGGGACGATCGGGATCCGCACGGCGCCGAGGGCGAAGCCGACCCCCCGCTCCTCCAGGAACCGCATCACGCCGTCGGCCGCGGCCAGGCCGAACGCGCTGCCGCCCGTCAGCAGGACGGCGTGCACCTCCTCGACCAGCATGCCCGGACGCAGCAGGTCGGTCTCGCGGGTGCCGGGGGCGCCGCCCCGCACCTCGCCCGACCCAACGGTGCCCGGCGGGGGCAGGACGACGGTGCAGCCGGTCAGGCCGACCGGATCGGTCCAGTGCCCGACACGGACGCCGGGAACGTCGGTGATCATCGCGGCAGCCCTCCGAGGAACGCGGCCACGGCGTCGTCGAACTCGCCGTGGCGCTCCAGCATCGACGTGTGGCCGGCGCCGCGCAGCACGACCAGGCGGGCCTCCGGCAACCTGGAGAGGACCTCGCGGGCGGCCCGCGAGGGCGTGATCCGGTCCAGCTCGCCGACGATCACCAGTGCGGGGACCCGCACGTTCGCGAGCCCCCCCGATACGTCGAACGTCAGCAGGTTCGGGCCGAGCGTCGTCCAGACGTCGAGATCGGCCCTGGAGCCGACCCGGACCACGTGGTCGACGACCTCGTCGGCGACGCCGGGGCCGAAGTTCGACGCGCGCGCCACCAGGCGCGTGAGCTGGCCGCCGGGACCGGTGGCGAGCGCGTGCGCCAGCTCGGCGCGGCGGCGGTCCGCGGCGAGCCGCCGGACGGCCGGCCGCAGCGCCCCGCCGGCCCAGAGCACCGGCCCCCCGATGCCGGATGCGGGGAGGTCGGCGGCCGCCGTGTCGGCGAGGACGACGCCGACGACCCGGTCGCCGAACAGCTCCGGGCGACGCGCCGCAAGCCCGATGATGGCGATACCCCCCATGCTGTGCCCGATCAGCACCGCAGGGCCCGGGGGCACGACCTCGTCGAGCACCTGGGCCAGGTCCTCGGCGAGCGCCTCCAGCGAGTAGTCGCCGCTCCGTGCCCATGCGCTCCGGCCGTGCCCTCGCGCGTCGTAGGAGACCACGCGGTGGTCGGCGGAGAACCGGACGCGCTGGTGGTGCCACGACGTGAGGTCGAGGCTGAACCCGTGCGCGAACACGAGCGTCGGAAGGGCGCCGGCCGGCCCCTCGAGCCCGACGGCGAGCTCGGTGCCGTCGAACGAGCGGATCCTGAGCTCCTCGGCCGGGCGCGCGGCGAGGGGTCCGCCCTCCTCGGAGATCGGCCTGCGCGCCCGGAGCAGCGCTGCGACCCCGGCCGCGGCACCGGCGGCCGCAGCCGCCGCGAGGGCGCCGACGAGGAGCCGCCGCCTCCCGGTTCGCGCTCCCTCCGCCATGGTCCGCCCTCACTCCCCCACGTAGACACGGGGGACCCGCTTGCTCACCCCGCAGACCACCTCGTACGGGATGGTACCCGCCAGCGCCGCGAGCTCCGCCGCCTCGATCCGTTCGTCCCCCTGGCTGCCGAGCAGGGCGACCTCGTCGCCGGGCTCCACCGGATCGTCACCGCAGTCGACCATCAGCTGGTCCATCGAGACCGTCCCCGCGACCGGGTGGCGGCGGCCGCGAATCAGCACCTGCGACCGGTTCGACAGGACCCGCGCGTACCCGTCGGCATAACCGGCGGGCACCGTCGCGACCGTCGACTCGCGCTCGAGCCGGTAGCGCAGCCCGTAGGAGATCCCCTCGCCCGCGGCCACCCGTTTCACCATCGCCACCTGGCTCGTCCAGGTCATCGCCGGCCGCAGGTCGAACCGACCCCGGAGGGCGGGCGTCGGCGCGATCCCGTAGATCCCGATGCCGAGCCGGACCAGGTCGAGGTGGGCGGCCGGGCGGGCCATCGCGGCGGCGGTGTTCGCCGCGTGGAGCAACCGCGGACGCACGCCGGCACGCGCCACGTCCGCGACCGCGCCGCGGAACCGCTCGAGCTGCACGTCGGTGAAGGGGTCGTCGAGCTCATCGGACTTCGCGAAGTGGGTCCAGAGGGCCTCGACCCCGAGCCCGGCCGCGACGACCGCGGCGACGAACGCGGCCGCGCGCTCGGGGGCGAGTCCCACGCGGTGCATCCCCGTGTCGACCTTGACGTGGACCCCGGGGCGGACACGGAGGTCGCCGGCCGCTGCGACCAGACGGGCGAGGGCCGCGTCGGTGTAGAGGCTCGGGGTCAGCCCGGCCGCCAGCGCCTCGCGCTCGGCGCCGGGTGGAAACTCGCTCAGCACCAGGATCGGCGCGCCGATGCCCGCATCCCGCAGGCGGACGCCCTCCTCGACGAGGGCCACCCCGAGCCAGGTGGCCCCGGCCTCCAGCGCGGCCCGGGCCACCTGCACGTCCCCGTGGCCGTAGCCATCGGCCTTCACCACGGCCATGACGGCAGCTCCCGGTTGCGCGAGCGTGCGGACGTTGTGCCGGACGGCGTCGAGGTCGACCGTCGCCGTCGTCGGACGCCAGCCGGGCCGCGCCGGCGATCCCTGGCGGCGTGTGGGCGTGGGGCGCGGTCCGGCGCTCACGTGCCGCAGGCCTCCCTGACGGCGGCGAGCGCCGCCGGCAGCCGCGCCGCCACGTCGCTCGCCGTCGTCCCCTCGCCCAGCTCCTCCCCTGCGAGGTCGCCGGCAAGGCCCTGAACGAACGCGGCGGCGGCGGCGGCCGGGCCCGGCTCGAGCCCGCGCGCCAGGAACGCGGCGACCGTGCCGGTCAGGACGTCCCCGGTCCCGCCGGTCGCGAGCGACGGGCCGCCGGTCGGATTCACAAAGGCCCGGCCGGATGGTTCGGCCACCACCGTGGCGGGGCCCTTCAGCAGTAGCGCGCAGTCGAAGGCCGCCGCGGCCCGCCGGGCCGCGGCGGCCCGGTCGGCCTCGGCCTCGGCGGCCGTCCCCCCGGCCAGGCGCGCGAACTCACCCGCATGCGGGGTGAGGACCGCGGCGACTCGGCGGCGGGCGAGCCCCTCGGGCGATGCCGCGAACGCGTTCAGGCCGTCGGCATCGAGCACGAACGGCACCGGCGCGCCGGCGACGAACCTGCGCACGAACGCCACGGTCGAGGCGTTCGTCGTGAGGCCCGGCCCTATCGCCGCCGCGTGGACGGAGCCGAGCCGCTCGGCGACCGCCTCCCAGCCGGCCTCGGCGACCGTGCCGTCCTCGGTCTGCGGCAGGGGCAGGTGGACGGCCTCCACCAGATGGCGCTGGGCCACCTCGACGACCGCCGGGGGGGCCGCCAGGGTCACCAGCCCGGCGCCGGCCCGGTAGGCGGCCATCGCCGTCAGCACGGCCGCGCCGGTCATCGCGCGCGAGCCGGCGACGATCAGCACGACCCCGGTCGACCGCTTGTGGGCCGAGGCCGGCCGCGGTGCCAGCCATCCCGCGACGTCGCTCGGCTGGACCAACCACAGGTCGCCCGTCACCAGCTCGGGCGGGAACCCGATGTCGGCGACCTCGACCCGTCCCGCATGCGCGGCGCCCGGCTGGAAGAGCAGCCCCGGCTTCATCGCGCCGAACGTCACGGTGACGGCCGCCCGTACGGCCGGCCCGGCCACGGCGCCCGTCGCCCCGTCCACGCCGGAGGGGACGTCGGCGGCGACGACCGGCCCGGCGAACGCGTTCAACCCCTCGATCGCCGCGGCGGCGGCCCCCTCGGCGGCGCCCCGGAAGCCGGTGCCGAACAGCGCGTCGACGGCGACGTCGGCCCGGCGGAGCTCGCGGGCCAGCGCGTCGCCCTCGAGACGGACGACGCGGCCCCCGGCGGCGGCGAACCGGTGGAAGCTCCTCGCCGCCGGGCCAGACAGCGCCGCCGGGTCGCTGGCCATCACCGCGACGGCGCCCATCCCCCGGCGCTCGAGGAGGCGGACCGCCACCAGGCCGTCCCCACCGTTGTTCCCCTTGCCGCAGACCGCGACCGCTCGCCGCCCGTAGCTCCCCCCGGCGGCGGCGACGGTGGCCCGGGCAACCGCCCGCCCCGCGGCCTCCATCAGGTCGTCGGGACGGATCCCACGGGCCTCGCTGACACGGTCCAGGGCCGCGGCCTCGGCGGGGCTGAGGACTGGCAGCACCAGGTCACCCCTCCCGCACGGCGACGCAGAACGCGGCGGCCATCCTCCGCTCGTGCGTGAGAGCCACCTTGACCTCGGTCACCCCCAGCGCGGCCGCCCGCGCCGCGGTGTTGCCCGA
>JAJYHN010000211.1 GCA_021784765.1 Actinomycetes bacterium | reverse complement strand
CGTCCGCCCGAACCGCGCGAGCGTCAGGCGCCGCGACGCCGCGGCGAGGTCCTCCAGCCGCTCGGCCGCGGCCGGCGAGAGCAGCGCCGCGAAGTCCTCCAGCGAGCGCTCGCCGTCGGGCGCGGCGAGGGCCCGATCGACGCGCGCCGGCGAGGCCATCCGGGCCAGCCCGAGCAGCGCCTCGAACGGAACCCGCGAGAGCTCCTCGGCGAAGGTCTCGGCCGGCTCGGGGGCGAGGAACCCGCGGCCGCGCCGATCGGCGGGGGCGTTCGGCAACAGCGCGCTCATCGGGCCCGCGCCTCCTCGCCGGTGCCCAACGCCGCGCCCGGCGCCGACAGCGGCTCGAGGAATCCCGTCAGCGGGCTCGATGCCTCGGCCTCGGCCCGCTCGGGGGCCTGCCCGGCCAGGAAGGCGCGGCGCCCCGCCTGGACGCCGAGCCGGAACGCCCCCGCCATCGCCACCGGGTCGCCGGCCACGGCGATCGCGGTGTTCACCAGCACCGCGTCGGCCCCGAGCTCCATGGCCTCGGCCGCGTGCGATGGAGCCCCGAGGCCCGCGTCGACGACCACCGGCACCGTCGCCTGCTCGACGATGATCTGGATCGCCTCGCGGGTGCGCACCCCGCGGTTCGAGCCGATCCACGACCCGAGGGGCATCACGGTCGCGCACCCCACCTCCTCCAGGCGCTTCGCCAGGATCGGGTCGGCGTTGATGTAGGGCAGCACGGTGAAGCCGTCCTGCACCAGGAGCTCCGCCGCGCGGAGCGTCTCGACGGGATCGGGCAGCAGGTAGCGCGGCTCGGGCGTCACCTCGAGCTTGATCCACGACGGCAGCCCGGCGGCCCGGGCGAGACGGGCCACCCGCAGCGCCTCGTCGGCGTCCACGGCTCCCGAGGTGTTCGGCAGCAGCAGGTACCGCTCGGGGTCGATGAACGCCAGGATGTCCGGCCCGCCGGTCGCCTCCAGGTCCACGCGGCGGAGGGCCACCGTGACCATCTCGGCCCCGGAGGCCGCGAGCGCCTCCCGCATGACGTCGAACGAGCCGAACTTCCCGGTCCCGACCACCAGTCGCGACGAGAACGCGCGTCCAGCGATCACGAGCTGGTCGTTCGAGAGATCCACGTCCACTCCCTTCGCCGGCATTACCCGGATCAGGTTCGGTTCGGGTCGCCGGCGCCCGGCGCGGGCCGCGGGTCCCGCGGCGTCTCGCTGCCGAAACCGGCCTCTCAGCCCGGTTGCCCCGAGCTCCCCGGTTCTCGCCCTCGATTATAGGAACCCCTCGCCGGAGCCAGGGCTTCCGTGCGCGCGGCGGGGGCCGCCCATACAATCCCCACAGGGGCGTCCCGTTCCCGTCCCCCCGAGAGGCGCGATGTCCTCGTCCACCATCGAGCCGACCGTGGCCGGTCGGTACCAGATCATGTCCCGCGTCGCCACCGGCGGCATGGGCGAGGTCTACCGGGCGCACGACGCCGTCCTCGGCCGCGAGGTCGCGCTGAAGGTCCTGCACCCCCAGTTCGCCGGTGACCGAGGCTTCGTCGAGCGCTTCCGGCGCGAGGCCCGCGCGGCGGCGATCCTGAACCACCCGAACATCGTGGGCGTCTACGACTGGGGCGAGACGAACGGGACCTACTTCATGGTCATGGAGTTCGTCCACGGCCACAACCTGCGCTCGCTGCTCGTCGAGCACCGGCGGCTGGCGCCGGCCCAGGTCGTCGAGATCTCGATGCAGGTGCTCTCGGCGCTCGGGCAGGCGCATGCGCACGGCATCGTCCACCGGGACATCAAGCCGGAGAACATCCTGATCGCTCAGGACGGCACCGTGAAGGTCGCCGACTTCGGCCTGGCGCGCGCGTTCGCCGACGCGAGCGTCAGCCAGACCGAGGGCACGGTGACCGGAACCGTCCAGTACCTCGCGCCCGAGCAGATCCAGGGCCAGCCGGCCGACCCCCGGACCGACCTGTACGCCGTCGGGATCGTGCTGTTCGAGTGCCTGACGGGCCGGACGCCGTTCTCCGGCGAGACCTCGCTCGCGATCGCCTACAAGCACGTGTCCGAGCGGGTGCCCGCGCCCTCGACCCTGGTCCCGTCGGTGCCGCCGGCCCTCGACGCGGCCGTGCTCCACGCGACCGCGCGCGAGCGCGACCGCCGGCCCGGCTCGGCCCGCGAGCTCCGCGACGAGATCGTGCGGGCGGGGGTGGGCCTGCCGCCCGCCCCGCGCGTGGCCGACCTCGCCGCCGCGCTCCCCGTCGCGGACCCGACCCCGCCCGAACGCGCCCCGACCGTCACGATCCGCCGCCCCGAGCCGCCCGCCGCACGCCGCCGGCGCCGGGCGCTCCGCGGGCTCGCTGCGCTCGTCGCCGTGCTGCTGCTCGCGGCCGCCGGCTGGGCCGGATGGCGGTACGTCATCCCCCACTACGCCGTCGTGCCGAGCGTGGCGGGGCTCCCGTTCGGGCAGGCGCAGGCGAGGCTCGCCGAGGCCGGCCTGTCCTCGAGAGGCGGCAGGTTCGTCTACTCGACCACGGTGGCCGCCGGCCAGGTCGTCCGGACCATCCCCGCGGCCGGGCGCCGGATCCGCACCACGACCGACGTCGTGCTGGTGCAGTCGAAGGGGCCGCCGCTCACCACCGTGCCGTACGTGGTCGGCGACACGCAGGCGGAGGCGATCGCCGCGATCGGTCGTGCCCACCTCCGCGTCGCGGTCGCCCATCAGTACGACGAGAACGTCACGAAGGGCATGGTCGCCGGCCAGAACCCCGGCCGGGACAACCGCATCCAGCAGGGGCAGACGGTCACGATCACCGTGAGCCTCGGGCCGCCGCTCCTGCCGATCCCGAGCGTCGCGGGCGAGCCCTTCAAGGCCGCGGCCGAGACGCTCAGGGCCGACGGGTTCGTCGTCGGGCAGCCGAGCTACCAGTATTCGGTGACGGTGAAGGCCGGCGACGTCATCGGGACCCAGCCGCCGGCCGGCAAGCAATGGCCCAAGGGCGCCACGGTGCTGGTGATCGTCTCCAAGGGTCCCCGGACGTTCCCGATGCCGAACCTCCTCGGGATGACGCAGGCGCAGGCCGTCGCGATCCTGAACCAAGACGGGCTCCACTACACGATCACGCTCGTCCCGCCGGGCGGGGCCCCGTCCAACACCGTCGTCGGCCAGTTCCCGCTCGCGGGCCAGACCGTGCAGCAGGGCCAGACCGTGCAGATCATCGTCACCCAGTAGCGGTGCCCGGACCGGTGCGGATCGGCGCCCACGTGTCCAGCCGCGGGCGCGGCCTCCCCGGCGCGGCACGATCGGCCTCCGCCCTTGGGGCGGACGCGGTGCAGGTCTTCGCCTCGAACCCCAGAGGGTGGGCGCCTCCGCCGGCCCCGTCCTTCGACCGCGCGGCGGCAGACGCGGCCGCGTGGCGCGCGGCCGGGGCCCGCCCCCTGTTCTTCCACGCCCCCTACCCGCTGAACGTCGCCTCGGCGAACGCGGAGTTTCGCGCGCGGTCCATCGAGCTCGGGCGGATGACGGCCGCCCTGGCCGAGGCCGTCGGGGTCGAGGGCCTGGTGATCCACGCGGGTTCCGCCGGGGACGCGACCCCGCGCTCGGAGGCGCTGTCGCGGGCGGCCGCCACGATCCTCGCGATCGCCGCCGGGGTCGAGCGGTCGCGCGTGCTGATCGAGCTCACGGCCGGAGGCGCCGGGTCGGTCGCCGCGACGCTCGCCGAGGCCCGCGAGCTCTTCGACGCCTGCGGCGACGATCCGCACCTCGGGCTGTGCCTGGACACCTGCCACCTGTTCGCGGCCGGGTACGCGCTGGACGCGCCCGAGGGGGTCGCGGCGGCCTTCGGCGAGCTGCACGACCTCGGCCTCGACCGGCGCCTCGCGCTCGTCCACGCGAACGACTCGAAGGGCGATCGCGGCTCACGCCTCGATCGCCACGCCGACATCGGCGACGGCGGCATCGGCGTCGAGGGCTTTCGCGCGATCCTCGCCCAGCCGGCCGTGCGGCGCGCGACCGCAGTGATCCTGGAGACGCCCGGCGACGACGCACGCCGCGCCCGCGACATCGCCCTGCTGAAGGAGCTCGCCAGCGGACCCTGACGCTGACCCGGACCCTGACGCTGGCGCCGCGGGGGTCCGCGGGGACGCGGTTCAGGGTTCCTCGGCGGCCTCGGGCCCCTCCTGGTGGGCGTAGCGCTCCTCGCGCCAGGGGTCGGCGTGAACGTGGTAGCCGCGCTCCTCCCAGAACCCGCGACGGTTCGCCGCCACGAGCTCCAGGCCGCGGAGCCACTTCGCGCTCTTCCACCCGTAGCGCTTCGGGACGACCAGTCGCAGAGGGAACCCGTGGTCGCGCTCGAGGGGCCGGCCGCCGTGCCCCCAGGCGACCAGCACGTCGTCGTCCATCATCGCCTGCAGCGACAGGTCGCTCGTGTACCCGCCGTCGCAGTGCGCGATCACCCAGCGCGCCCCGGGCAGCGCGCCGGCACGCTCGGCCAGCGCGCGGAACGGGGTCCCCTCCCAGTCGTTGCCCAGCGTCGACCAGCCCGTGACGCAGTGCATGTCCGCCCGGACCACGGCCGGGCGGAGGGCCTTCAGCTCAGCGTAGGACAGCCTCAACGAGCGCTCGACCAGTCCGAAGACCCGGAGGTCCCACGTCGCCTCGTCGAACCGGGGCACGCCGCCAACGTGCAGCACAGGCCAGGTCTTGACCAGTCGCTGGCCGGGCGGGATTCGCGCCGCGATCGCGGCCGGGTGGCGGGGCCCGAAGACGCCCATCGCTCCCCCGGCGGCGGCCTCAGCCCCGCGCGCGGCCAGCCGCCTCGGCGGCGAGCTTGGCCCACGCCGACACGGTCCCC
>JAJYHN010000162.1 GCA_021784765.1 Actinomycetes bacterium | reverse complement strand
CGGGCCGGAGTCGCTGGCCGAGCGCCGCGGGGCCAGGGCCCGGGCCGAGGTCCGCCGGCGGAGGTTGACAGCGGCCCTCGGGGCCCTCGTCCTCGTGGCGGTGGTGGTCGGCGGCGGGTTCCTCGTTCGCTCCTCGCACCCGGCGGAGACCGCGGCAAGCGGTGGCGCGGCGAAGCTCCTGCCCGCGCGGCCCACCAGGTACGATCCCGCCTCGCTCGCGGCCCTCGCCGCCTCGCTCGCCCGAAACGCCGTCCCGACCTTCCGGGCACCGGGGGCCCAGCCGAGCCCGGCTCCGACCTCCGCCCACGGCGCCCCGTCGGACGCGTACGTGCCGGTCCAAGGCCAGCTCGGCGGCGTTGCGGCTTCCCTGCGGCCCCGTGAGCTCTCGTGCCTTCGCGGCCTGGCCGGCGCGCCGGCGCACGCCACCCTCGTCTTCTTCGCGCGCGGATCCTTCCGGACGGCGCCGGCGCTGATCGGCGGGTTCCTCGACCGCACCGGCCCCGGTCGCGGCCACGTGACCGTCGTCGCGGTGACCGCGACCGGCTGCCGCCTGCTCTCCCTGGTCCGCGTGCCGGTCCCGGCCGCCTGACCCTTCGGGCGTCCTGCCGCGCGGCCGCTCCCTGCGGCCGGGCCCCGCGCGCGCACCGCCACGGGAACATTCCGGGCGGGCGCCGGCGTTGCAGAGCCGGGGGATGGGGTGGTCGAAGGAGCCTAGAATGCCCGACGTGAACGAGCGCAACGTGATCATCCTCGGCTCGGGTCCGGCCGGCCTCACCGCCGCCCTGTACACGGCCCGCGCCGACCTGCAGCCCCTCCTGCTGAAGGGCGTCGACGCCGGCGGCCAGCTCATGCTGACCACCGAGGTCGAGAACTTCCCCGGCTTCCCCGACGCCGTCCTCGGCCCCGACCTCATGGAGCGCATGGAGAAGCAGGCCGCGCGCTTCGACGCCGAGCTCCGCCACGAGTCGGCGACGAGGGTCGACCTCTCGCAGCGCCCGTTCCGCGTCTGGTCGGGGGACGAGGAGCTCCGCGCCCGGACCCTGATCATCTCCACCGGCGCATCCGCGCGCTGGCTCGGCGTGCCCGGCGAGGAGCGCCTCCGCGGCCGCGGCGTCTCGGCGTGCGCCACCTGCGACGGGTTCTTCTTCCGCGACCAAGAGCTGGTGATGGTCGGCGGCGGGGACTCGGCGATGGAGGAGGCGACCTTCCTCACCCGGTTCGCGTCGAAGGTCACGATCGTGCACCGTCGCGACGAGTTCCGCGCCTCGAAGATCATGCAGGACCGGGTCTTCGCGAACGAGAAGATCGATGTCGTATGGGACTCCACGATCGAGGAGGTCCTGGGCGGGGACGCGGTCACCGGCGTGCGGGTGCGCAACGTCAAGACCGGCCAGACGAGCGACCTCCCGGCCGGCGGCGTGTTCGTCGCGATCGGGCACAGCCCGAACACGGAGCTGTTCGAGGGACAGCTCGAGCTCGAGAACGGGTACATCAAGGTCCACGAGCCGACGACCCGCACCAGCGTCGAGGGCGTGTTCGCGGCCGGAGACGTCGTCGATCACATCTACCGGCAGGCGATCACGGCCGCGGGCATGGGCTGTCAGGCCGCCCTCGACGCCGAGCGGTTCCTCGCAGAGCACGGCCACTGAGCCGGGCGGCGATCAGAGCAGAGACGGCGCAGGCCGCCGTCGCACGACACACACGACACATCGGGAAGGAGTTTCGATGGCCGACAACATCATCCACGTGGGGGACGGCGACTTCGAGCAGGAGGTGCTCCGATCCGACACGCCCGTGCTCGTCGACTTCTGGGCCGAGTGGTGCGTGCCCTGCCACATGGTGTCGCCGGTCGTCGAGGAGATCGCCCGCGAGCGCGTCGGCTCCCTCGTCACGGCCAAGCTGAACGTCGACGACAACCCGCAGACCGCGCGAGCCTACGGCGTGATGAGCATCCCGACGCTCCTGCTGTTCAAGGGGGGCGAGCCGGTGGCCCGGGTCGTCGGCGCACAGGGCAAGGACGCCATCCTGCGGCAGATCCAGGACCACCTGGTCGCGTAGGTCCGCGATCGCCGACCCGGAGGCCACGCCTCCGGCGTCCGGGCAGAATGTGTCCATGCGAGTGATCGCGCGGGGGTGCCGCGGCGACGACGTCCGCGACGTCCAGGCCCGGCTGTCGGCGCTCGGCCACCGGGCAGATCCCGACGAGCCCGGCGTCTTCGGGCCGGGGACCGAGGCGGCGGTTCGCGCGTTCCAGCAGGAGCGCCACGTCCTGGTCGACGGCGAGGTCGGCGCGGACACCTGGCAGGAGCTGGTGGAGGCCGGGTACACGCTGGGCGACCGGGTGCTGTACCTGCGCTATCCGGTGGTCCGCGGGGACGACGTCCGGGGGCTGCAGGCGCGCCTCAACCTGCTCGGCTTCGACGCCTGGCGCGAGGACGGCGTCTTCGGGGAACGCACCGACCGCGCCCTGCGCGAGTTCCAGGCGAACGTCGGGCTCCCGGTCGACGGCATCGCCGGGCCGACGACCCTCCTCGCCCTCCAGCGCCTGCGGGCGGTCGGGGTGACCGGGCCCGGCCGAGACCAGGTCCGCGAGCGGGAGGAGCTCCGGACCCCGGCCGAGGGGCTCGCGGGGGCTCGCGTGGCCGTCGACGCCGCGCTTGGCCCCGGCGAGGGGGGTGCCGTCGGCCCCTCTGGCCTCACGGAGGCCACGGCCGCCATGGCGCTGGCCCTCGCGCTCGTCGCGGAGCTCGACGCGCGCGGCGCCCGCCCGTTCCTGTTGCGGGCCCCCGACACGAACCCCGGGGCCGGCGATCGCGCGCGTGCCGCCAACGCCGGAGAGGCTCGCCTGCTGATCTCCATCGACCTCGCGGCCGACCCCGACCCGGCCGCGCGGGGCGCCCTCGCCTTCTACTGCGGCCGCGAGGGCTGGTGGTCGGTGTCGGGCCGGCGGCTGGCCGAGCTGAGCCTGAGGGCCCTGGTCGAGGACCTCGGGCGCGGCGACGGCGGCGTCCGACCCATGTGGCTCCCCCTGTTGCGCGAGACGCGGATGCCGGCCGCCATCCTCTTCCCCGCCCATCTGACGAACCCGGACGAGGAGGCGCTGCTGCGCGGGGGCGAGTTCCCTCGAACGGTGGCCCGCGCCGTGGCGGACGCGGTGGCGAGGTTCCTCGAGGGCGAGGAGCCGGCGGCGGAACCCTAGCGAGGGGCGGGCCGCCCGCCTTCAGACGTCGCCGGCGCCCCGGCCCGGCCGGCGCGGGAGGCTCGAACGAGCACGCCGCCGAGGGCCACGCCAAGCGCGACGGCCCGCCCGACCCGCGCGAGCTCCCTGCGGCGCGCCCCCGCCCGTGGCGCGGAGGCGGGCTCACGCCCCTCCGCCCGCGGCCTGCGCACGTCCCCCGATCCCTCGTCCACGCGCGGAGCATCCTAGGACGTCGCGAGCCGCCCTGCTAGCCTTGACGGCCATGCAGCCCGTCCAGCCTCTTCCCTTCCCCCCTCTTGCGGCGCGCGCCGCCGGGCTGTCCGAGTCGGAGGTCCGCGCGCTGTTCTCCGTCGCCTCCAGGCCCGACGTCGTGTCGCTCGCCGGCGGAATGCCGGACGTCCGGATCCTTCCGGCCGAGCACGTCGCGGAGATCGTCGCCCGCGTGGTCCGCAGGGAGCTCGGACGTGCGCTCCAGTACTGCGGGGGCGCTGGGCTGCCGGAGACCCGCGAGGCCGCCGCGGAGCTGATGGCCATGGAGGGAATCCACGCCGACCCGGGGAACGTCCTCATCACCGCCGGGGGACAGCAGGCGCTCGACACCGTCGCGAAGGTGTTCCTGGACCCCGGCGACCGAGTGGTGGTCGAGGGACCGAGCTACGTGGGGGCGATCTCGGCGTTCTCCGCGTACGAACCGCGGTTCCTCGCCGTCGGCATGGACGACGACGGGATGATCGTCGAGGACCTGGCCGAGCTGTTCGCGGGCGGGGTGCGCCCGAAGTTCGTGTACACCGTCCCGAGCTTCAGCAATCCCGCAGGTGTGACAATGTCATACACCAGGCGACTGCGGCTCATCTCCCTCTGCCGCGAGCATGGGGTCCCGATCGTCGAGGACAACCCCTATGGGATGCTGCGGTTCGAGGGCGAGCCCCTGCCGACGCTTCACTCGCTCGATCCTGAGAACGTGGTCTACATCGGGTCGGCGTCGAAGGTGTTCGCGCCGGGGTTCCGGGTCGGGTGGACGACCGCTCGACCCGGGCTCTTCGAGCGGCTGCTGGTCGCCAAGGAGGCCGAGGACCTCTGCAGCAGCGCCTTCGGACAGCTGACCGTGGCCGCCTACGTGCGGAGCGAGCACTTCGCCCCCAACCTGGCGGGCTACCTCGCCCTCTACCGGGAGCGACGCGATGCGATGCTCGCGGCCCTCGAGGCGCACTTCCCCGAGGGGGCGACGTGGACGCGGCCGCGCGGAGGCTTCTACGTGTGGGCGGGCCTGCCCGACGGGCTCGACGCGAAGGCCCTGCTGCCCGAGGCCGTGGAGCGCCGGGTGGCCTACGTCCCTGGCACCGCCTTCTACCCCGACGGCAGGGGGCGGGACCGGATGCGACTCTCGTTCTGCTACCCGACCGTCGGGGAGATCCACGAGGGGGTCCGTCGCCTCGGCGAGCTGCTCTGCGAGCAGACGGGCGAGGCCGCATCGGAGGCGGCCTCCGCCTGAGGAGCCGGCCTCGGCGAGCTACTCGGGGGCCCTACTCTGGCGCGAGGCCGGGCCCCGACCCCACGATCTCCGAGACGATCCGATCGAGGTCCTCGAGAGAGGCGAACTCGACCACGATCCGACCCTTCCGCCGCCCCATCAGGACCTGCACCCGGGTCGCGAGCTGCTCGGACAGGATCTCCTGCACCTCGTTCATCGCGGTCTCGCGCTCCCGAGGGGACCTGGCCTGGCGCGGTGCGGGATCCGCGGCCGGCGTCTGAGCGTAGGTGCGCACGAGCTCCTCGACCTGACGCACCGAGAGGTCCTCGGCCGCGATCCGGAGAGCGACCGTCGATCGGGCGTCGTCGCCGGGCAGGCCGAGCAGGGCCCGAGCGTGTCCGGCCTGGATCCTCGCCTCGGCCAGCAGTTGCTGGACGTCGCCCGGCAGCGAGAGGAGGCGAATGGTGTTCGCCACGTGCGAGCGTGAGCAGCCGAGCCGGTCGGCCACGATCTCCTGCGTGGCGCCGAGCTCCTCGAGCAGCTCCTGGTAGGCGGCCGCCAGCTCCAGCGGGGACAGGTCCTCGCGGTGGATGTTCTCGATCAGGGCCTCGCGGAGCGACTCGGCGTCGTCGGTCTCGCGGATGATCGCGGGGATCGTCGGAAGGCCGGCGAGCCGGGCCGCGCGCAGACGTCGCTCCCCCGCCACCAGCTCGTAGCCGTCGTCCCTCCGGCGCACGACCACCGGCTGCAGCACCCCGACCTCTCGGATCGATCGGGCGAGCGCCGCCAGCGCCTCCTCCGGGAACTCCGTCCGTGGCTGCCGGGGGTTCGGGCCGATGGCGCCCACCGGCACCTCCAGCAGCCCGCCCTGGTCCGTCGCCCCGGGGATCAGCGCGGACAGCCCGCGACCAAGCCCACCTCGCTTCACGGCGTCCCTCCTTCACCCCCCGGTCCCCCGGCGCCCCGCCGGGGACCGTCCCCCTCGTCCTCCCCGGGCGCCGCCGGCTCCTCGTCGGTGACGGCAGCCCCCATCCCGGCCTCCCGGTACGTGACCCGGTCGCTCTCCTCCTCCGAGCCGAGGGCCTCGAACGGCAGATCCTCGACCGGACGCGTCAGCACCTCCTCGGCGAGCCAGCGGTACGCGAGGGCGCCGCGTGAGGTCGGGTCGTAGACGGTGATCGGCTTGCCGAAGCCAGGAGCCTCGGACAGTCGAACGGATCGCGGTATGACACTCTCATACACCCGATGACCGAAATACGCCTTGACCTCGGCCACGACCTGGTCGGACAGGCGTGTCCGCGCATCGAACATCGTCATGACGATGCCCGAGAGCCGCAGCTGCGGATTCACGTTCTGCTGAACCAGCCGGACATTCTTCAGCAGCTGCCCCAACCCCTCGAGGGCGTAGTACTCGCACTGGATGGGGACGATCAGCTCGTCCGCGGCGGTCAGCGCGTTCACCGTCAAGAGCCCGAGCGACGGGGGGCAGTCCAGGAACACGAAGTCGAAGTCACGGCGCGTCGACTCCAGGGCTCGAGAGAGCCGCGCCTCGCGCGAGAACTGGCTCACGAGCTCGATCTCGGCGCCCGCCAAGTCGATGGTGGCCGGCACCGCCCAGAGCCCGGGAACCTCGGTCGCCTTCCGCGCCTCCCTCACCTCCGCACCCGACATGATGACGTCGTACGTCGTGACGGAGCGGTCGGCATGGTCGATGCCGAGCCCGGTGGAGGCGTTGCCCTGGGGATCCAGGTCGACCACCAGAACCTGCTGCCCCATCTCTGCGAGCGCGGCGCCCAGATTCACGGCGGTCGTGCTCTTGCCGACCCCGCCCTTCTGGTTCGCAACGGCGATGATCCTCGCGTGACGCTCCGCCTCCGGGCGTTCCCCGGGGGAACCACCCTCGCCCGACCGGCCGAGGAACCTCAGTCCAGAGTCCGTGCTGTCCCCCTGTCGCTCCTCGCTCGTTCGCCCGGACTTCGTGCCCGCCCTGCGGCGAGCCTGCGGGCCACGGCGGCCTCCCGCCGATCAGAACCCATCGGCTCGGTGCATGATAACCACTGCGCTCTGCCCTTGAAAGCGCGATCCCTCACAGATTTCCATCTCGGGGACAACATCGCCCCAGTCGGGGGACTCGCCCCTGACCGCGCTCAGATCCTCTCCTGCCCCGGGTGGGTGCGGCCAAGCGTGCTCGCCAGCAAAGTACAAGAGGCGTCCCCCTTCTCTGAGGAGGGGGAGGGCGAGGCGCCAGGAGCGCCCTGGGTCAGCGAGCGCCCGAGCCAGACACGCGTCGAAGGCACCAATCAGGGCGGCCGGCGGACTCTTGCCCAGCCGCGCGATGACAACGACCGCATTTCGCAGCCCGAGCCCCTCCACAGCGAGCTCGAGAAACGCCGCACGCCGCTGAAGTGACTCGATGAGCGTCACGCGGGTTGTCGGTCGGGCGATCGCGACGGGAATCCCCGGCAACCCGGCTCCCGAGCCAAGGTCGGCGAGGTCCCGGTCGGTCTCGCGGAGGCAGGGGAGACAGCGGAGAGCATCGAGGACGTGCCGCTCCCAGAGACGGCGGACGTCGCCGGCTGCCACCAGGCCGAGTGGGACAGCGCGGTCGCGAAGAAGGGCCTCGTAGACGCGCAACCGCTCGAGCTGCTCGTCTCCAAGCCCAGCCACCAGACGATTAGCGTCGCGTTTCACGTGAAACATCTCCCGACGATCTCGAGCGGGGCCGTTCCGGTTCCCAGAGCCCAGGCGAGCCGGCCGCTCCGGGAAGGATAGCTCGATGGCGGCGCGGGGGAGTGATGCTCTGGCGGCGTTCGCGTGCCGCCGTCGAGCCCGCGGCTCGCTCAGGGATGCCGCGGACGGATGACCACGCGGCGGTTTGGCTCCTCACCCTCGCTGATGGTCTCGACGCCGCCGATCTCCCCCACGGCGTCGTGCACGAGCTTCCGCTCGTACGGGTTCATGGGCTCCATGGCTTCCGATCGACCAGACTGGCGCACCCGACGGGCGGCGTCGCGGGCCTGGCCGATCACCCGCGCCCGCCGGCGCTTGCGGTAGTCTTCGACGTCCACCAGGACCCTGCAGCGTTCCCCGGTCTGACGGAGCACCACCCCGCGCACCAGCTCTTGCAGGGCATCGAGCGTCGCTCCCCGACGCCCGATCAGCAGCCCCAAGTCCTCGGCCGCCCCCTCGGCGCCCCAGATGTCGACGTAGGTGCCCTCCTCGAGCGAGACGATCTCCACGTCGGCATCGAGATCCAGATGCTCGACCAGCTCCTCCAGGAAGTCGGCCACGATGTCCGCCTGCTCGTCGACCGCGGCTGCCTCCGCACCTGCTTCGCCACGGCCGGGCGCCTGCTCGCCCTCCGGCTCCCCGGGATGCTCGATCGCCCCCGGTGCGTCTGCTGCCGGACTCCGCCGGCGCACGCGCACCACCGCGGACTGGGCGCCGATGCCGAATCGCCCGGCCCTCGACTCCCGGACGACCTCGACAACTGCCTCCTGCTCGCTGACGCCGAGCTCGGCGAGGGCGGCCTCGACCGCTTCCTCGACGCTAGGGGCGCTTCTTTCGATCTCCTGCACCGCGGGGTCCCTTCGTCTCGCTCGATCTCGGGCCGCGCGCGCTCGGCCGCCGCGGGCCCGCCGCCGGGCGCTTGGGCGTCTGCTGCCTCTTGCCGCCACCCGCGGCCCCGGGAGATGGCCTCCCGGCGGGCTTGGCCGGCGTCGCGGGCGGGGGAGCCTCCCCGGGCTTCGGCAGCATGAAGTGCTGCTGACCGATCTGGACGACGTTCGTGACCGTCCAATACAGGACCAGGCCGGCCGGGAAGATGAAGCCCCAGATGCCGAACATCAGGGGCATGATCCGGGTCAGCATCTGTTGCTGAGGATCGGTGCTGGGGTTCGCCCGCTGCATCTGGCGCTGCTGGTAGTAGGTCGTGCCCACCATCAAGAGCGCCAGCACGTAGTAGGGGATCCGGGTGGGGATCCCCGACCCGCACTGCTTCTTCGCCATCCCGTAGTTCTCCTGCCCCGGCTTCGCCGTCACGACGGCGCCTCGCCCTGCCTCGACAGCCGTGCAGACGAGGTTCGTCCCCAGGAAGTGGACCCCCTGCTCCTGGCTGACGATCGCCTGGTGCAGGGTCGATGTGGTCGGGATGTGCGTCAGCCCCTTCGGCACACTCAGCACCGCGAACAGGGCGATCAGGACCGGGAACTGCAGGATGAGCGGAAGACAGCCAGAGAGCGGGTTGTACCCGTGCTCCTTGTAGAGCGCCATCATCTGCTCGTTCATCTTCTGACGGTCGCCCTTGTACCGGCGCTGCAGTTCGCGGATCTTCGGCTGGATCTGCTGCATCGCGTGCATCGAGCGAATCTGGCGGATCCCGAGCGGGAGGAGCAGCAAGCGAATCGCCAGCGTGAAGATGACGATCGCGATCCCATAGTTCGGGACGAGGTGGTAGATCCACGCCAGCGCCGATCCGAGCGCGTTGAGGATCGCCTGGACCCACACCACCGCGATCACGACCAGACCCCCGGGCGTCGTATGTTGTTGTCATACGCCTGGCCGTGCCGCGGACGTCGCGGCGCCGGCGGGTACTCGACGCCACCACGAGAGAACGGCTGGCACCGCAGGATCCGCCAGGCCGCCAGTCCCGTCCCGCGAACGGCGCCGAGGTCCTGGATCGCCATCTCCGCGTAGTGCGAGCAACTCGGATGAAAGCGGCATTGACCGCCCAGCATCCCGCTCAGTGTGACCCGGTACAGGCGGATCAGCAGGACGAGCAGCGTGCGCGCCGGCCAGCCGGCGATCCACGCCGCCCGCGCCATCCTCTCGCTCACGCCGTCACCCCCGAGGCATCGAGAACCCGCCGCATGTCCGCTGCCACGTCCGCCGCCCGGGAGGCCGGCAGCCCCGGGCGCGCGACGAAGACGACATCGTACCCCGCTCGCACCCGGGGCAGGTTGGCCCGCCACGCCTCACGGAGCAGTCGCCGCGCGCGGTTGCGAGCGACCGCGCGGCCGACGCGGCGCCCTGCCACGAACGCGGCGCGCAGGGCGTCGCCGTCCGGGCCAGGCAGGACGCAGGCCACCAGGAAGCGCGCCGGAAACCTCCGTCCCGTCTCGAGGACGCGGCGGACGTCACGGCCAGCACGCAGCGTGCCGACCCGGGGACGTGGCGAGGCGGCGACCACCGAACCCGCTCGATCAGGCGGAGAGGCGCGTGCGCGCCTTCGAGCGGCGGCGCGCCAGCAGCGCGCGGCCCGCCCGCGTGCGCATCCTGATGCGGAAGCCGTGCGTCTTCTTCCGCTTGCGGTTGTTGGGCTGGAATGTCTTCTTCACGATGGAGCCTTCGCTTCCATGGGACGCGACCGCGGCGATCCGAGACCCCCGCGGCGGAGGCGAGTATACCGGCCGTCCCGCGCCCCGAACGGCGCTCGTCTCCGCACGCCCGCCACCGGACAGTGGAGAAAGTGCGCCAAGAGTCGAGAGGCCCGAAACGGCGCCCCCGAGGCCGGCGCTATACTCCGCTCCGCCTCACAGGCGCCTCAGACCCCCATCCTTCCCCAAGGAGTTCAACCGAGTTTCCCACATCTGTGGAAAGTGGTTGTGGACAATGTCACTCTCCCTCACTGATACGTCCCGGCATTCCGGCGGGGGCGAGCCCCCCGGTCCGCCGATGTCGGCCGCTGCAGCATGGGCGGAGGTCCGCGAGCGGGTCCGCGCTGAGATTCCCGACGGCACCTTCTCCATGTGGATCGCCGATGTCGTCGAGGGCACGCTCTCGGGCTCGACCCTCGAGCTGCTCGCCCCGAGCGAGTTCGTCCGTGGCTGGCTCGTCGGCCACCATCTCGATCTGCTGACGGCCGCCACGCGCTCGGTGCTCGGCCCAGAGGCCGCGGTGCGCGTCGTTGCGGACCCCGGTCTCGACGCCGACGGCCCTGCGGCCGCCGCGGCGGCCGCGGCCGCAATCTCGGCCTCGGCCGGGGACCCCTCCGCTGCGCTCGCGGAGCCCACCGCCCCTCGAGCGCGCCGCGGCCGCCGCGGCGCGCCGGCACCCGATCCGGCGCAAGCCAGCCTGGACGACGCGCTCGAGGGGCCGTCCCGGTTCCCGGAGCGCTACTCGTTCGACGCCTTCGTCCCCGGCCCCAGCAACAAGTTCGCCCACGCCGCGGCCATGGCCGTCGCGGAGGCGCCCCCCTCACGCGTGTACAACCCCCTGTTCATCTACGGCGGCGTCGGCCTCGGCAAGACCCACCTCCTGATGGCGATCGGGCAGCACATGATGCGGCTGAGCCCGCGGATCCGGGTCCGCTACGTCACCTCCGAGAGCTTCATGACCGAGTTCATCCGCGCCGTCCGCGAGCGCCGCGGGTACCTGTTCCAGCGGCAGTTCCGGGACGTCGAGGTCCTGCTGCTCGACGACGTGCAGTTCCTCGCCCGCGCGGAGGAGACCCAGACCGAGTTCTTCCACACGTTCAACCACCTCCACCAGAACGAGCGCCAGATCGTGATCGCGAGCGACCGCCCCCCGCAGGAGCTCGGCGGCATCGAGGAGCGCCTGCGCAGCCGCTTCCGGTCCGGCCTGGTGGTGGACGTCCAGCCACCGGACCTCGAGACCCGCATCGCGATCCTCCAGCTCAAGGGCATCCGCGACCGGCTGGCCGTGCCCGACGAGGTGCTGCACTTCATCGCCTCGCGTTTCGAGAGCAACATCCGCGAGCTGGAGGGGGCGCTGCTTCGCGTCGCAGCCTTCTCGTCCCTCTCGCGCCAGCCCATCGACCTCGTGCTCGCCGAGCGGGCCCTCGAGGACCTCATCCCCGAGAGCGGCCGAGAGATCTCCGCGTCGCTCATCCTGGAGGAGACCGCGGCCTACTTCGGCCTCTCGCAGGAGGATCTCCTGTCCAAGAGCCGGTCGAGGCCCCTCACGACAGCCCGTCACGTGGCCATGTACCTGCTGCGGGAGATGACCGGGCTCTCGCTGATCAAGATCGGGGAGACCTTCGACCGCGACCACACGACGGCCCTCCACGGGATCAAGAAGGTCGAGGCCCTCATGCCGGCGCGCGGCAGCACCTACCGCCAGGTCCAGGAGCTCACCAAGAAGATCCGGGCCCGGAGCCGCACCGCATGATGCCGGTGGACTCCGCTGGGGATTTCCGTTGGAACGCGGGGGACCATTCCTCCGCCCCCGCCCCCCGGCGACTCGTGACGGCCACTCCCACCGCGGTTGTCCACCGCGCTCGCGTGTCCTGCCCACGCGGTACGCTGCGGAGATCGGCAGTTACCCACCTTTTCACACACACTGCTACTGCTGGATGAGAACGAATACGAGTCGAAGAATCCCGGGGGGTGGATTGTGAAGTTCAGGTGCGACCGCGACGCGCTGTCCGAGGCGCTGCAGACCGTCCAGCGGACCGTGTCGTCCCGTCCGGGCATCCCCGCCCTCACCGGGGTTCACATGACGGCGTCCGGCGAGGAGCTGGTGCTCGCGGCGACCGATCTCGAGGTCTCCGCTCAGCTCCGCCTCCCGGTGCAGATGCAGGGGGAGGGCGTGGCGCTGGTCCCGGCGCGGCTGCTGGCCGACATGGTCAAGAGCTTCGAACAGGCCCCCGTCGACTTCGAGGCCGGGGAGGGGCAGGCACGGATCGCCTGCGCGAACTACGAGGGGACCATCCGCTGCCTCTCGGCCGAGGACTTCCCGGCCCTGCTGCCGCCCTCTGGCACGCGGGTGTCGGTGGATGCGCCGGGGTTCGCCGAGGGGGTGGGCCAGGTCAGCCGGGCGGCCTCGCGGGACGAGGCGCGGCCGATCCTCACCGCCGTGCTGCTCGAGATCGGCCGCGAGGGTCTGACGATGGTCGCGACCGACTCGTATCGCCTCGCACTGCGTGAGCTCGCGGCCACCGCCGAGGGCGAGGCGCGGGCGCTCGTCCCCGAGCGTGCCCTCACCGAGGCCGGGCGGGCAGCGGCGGCCGAAGGCCAGGGCGAGGTCGAGATCTTCGTCGAGGGCAGCTCTGCGGCGTTCCGCGTCGGGGCCCTGGCCCTGACCTCGCGCCTCATCGAGGGGGAGTTCCCGAACTACCGGCAGCTGCTCCCCGAGGGCTACGAGAACCGCCTCGTGGCCTCCCGCCAGCACCTGCTCGACGCGGTCCGGCGCGTTGGGCTGCTGGCCCGCGAGAGCTCACCGGTGCGGCTCGAGTTCAACGCACTGGGCGTGCGATTGACCTCGTCGTCGCCGGACCTCGGGGGCGCGGTCGAGGTGGTCGAGGCGCAGTACGAGGGGCAGGACCTCACGGCCGCCTTCAACCCGGGCTACCTGGCGGACGGCCTGAGCGGTGTGGTGGGCGAGCGCGTGGTGCTGGAGGTGCGGGATGGGCTGAAGCCGGCGGTGATCCGCGGGGAGGCGGACTCGTTCGTCTATCTCGCGATGCCGGTCCGGCTCCCCGCCCCGGCCACGGTCTGATCGATCCACCCGGCGGAGTCGTGGCAGCACGGGTCACCTGGGTCGAGGCGCGCGACTTCCGCAACCATCCCGGGACGCGGCTGGATCTCGGTGAAGGCCTCACCGCGGTGGTGGGTCCGAACGGGGAGGGGAAGACGAACCTCCTGGAGGCGATCTTCTACCTGTGCGCCCTCGAGTCGCCGAGGGTGGCGAGCGACGAGCCCCTGGTGCGGCGGGGCGCGGCGGCGGCCTACCTGCGGGGCGAGTTGGAGGCTTCGGGCGCGACCGCGCTCGTCGAGGTCGAGATCCGCCCCTCGGGCGCGAACCGCGTCCAGGTGAACCGGTCGCCGGTGCGCCGCCGGCGGGACGTCCGACGGATCGTCCGGGCGGTGTTCGCCGGGCCGGACGACCTCGAGATCGTCGCCGGCGAGCCCGGCGCCCGGCGGCGGTTCCTGGACGAGGCGGTGCGGATCCTGTGGCCGGCCCGCGAGGGTGTGATCACCGCCTACGACCGTGCCCTGCGGCAGCGCAACCGCCTGCTGAAGGACTGGGACGGGTGGGGCACGCCACGGGGGCTGGAGGCATGGGACGGGGAGCTCGCCGCCCACGGGGCGGCGCTGACGGCGGCGAGGTCGGAGGCCGCCGGGCGGATCGCGATCCCGGCGGCCCGGGCCTTCGAGGCGCTCTCGGGCGGCCCGTCGGAGCCGCTCACGCTCACGGTGGAATACCGACCGTCGGTCTCGGGCGATTCGCTGGAGGCGGCCTTCCTCGCGCGGCTGGACGAGCGGCGCGGCGACGAGCTGGTTCGCCGGACGACCCTGGTCGGGCCGCATCGGGACGACCTGGCGCTCGCCGTGGCGGGGCTGTCCGCGCGCGGGTTCGCCTCGCACGGCGAGGCCTCCGGCGCGGCGCTCTGCCTTCGGCTGGGGCTCGCCTCCGCCGTCCGGGAGGAGCTCGGCGAGCCGCCGCCGATCCTGCTGGACGACCCGTTCTCCGGGCTGGACCCGGCGCGGCGCCGGCGGGTGGCCGAGTCGCTCGGCTCCTGGGGCCAGCTCGTGATCGCCGTCCCCGACGAGGCGCAGGTGCCCGAGGGGGCCGAGGTCGTCCGGGTGCGAGGGGGCGCGGTTGTCGGCGGGTAGGGCAGGCGGCCGGTCCGGCGACCGATCCGACGAGGTGGAGGGCGTCGGGTCGGTCCTGGACGGGCTGCTCGTCCGCCGGGAGTGGCGTGCCGGCGTTCAACTGGGGCATCTCGCGCGCAGGTGGGCCGAGGTGGTCGGGGACGAGCTCGCCGGCCGCACGACCCCCGTGCGGCTGGACGAGACCGGGACGCTGACCGTCCGCGCGTCCTCGGCCGCATGGGCGGCCCAGGTGGGGTTCCTGGGGCGGGAGGTGGCGGCGGCCGCGAACCGGGCTCTCGGCAGGGAGGCGGTGCGGACGGTGCGAACGGTGGTGGACCCAGGCCCGGCGGGCGAGGAGGGACCGGGCGCAGGTGGGCAGAGATGGTAATTCCGATGGTATAATTCCGCTGCTCGTTCCCGCCGGGAACCGAGCTCCCCGTAGTACCACCCGGCGCTCGCTCAGCGGCCGCCGGCCGGAGGAAGCGTGGCGACGAAGAAGCAGCAACCCGGTCCGCGACCCAGCTACACCTCTGCCGACATCACGATCCTCGAGGGGCTCGAGCCGGTTCGCAAGCGCCCCGGCATGTATATCGGGGACGACCGGCCCCCGGGCCTCCATCACCTGGTCTACGAGGTCGTCGACAACTCCATCGACGAGGCCCTCGCCGGGTTCTGCACGAAGATCCTGGTGCAGCTCCTCCCCGACGGCTCGTGCCGGGTGACCGACAACGGCAGGGGCATCCCGGTCGCGCCGATCCCCGGGGCCAAGGACAAGCGCCCGGCCCTGGAGGTGGTTCTGACCACGCTGCACGCCGGCGGGAAGTTCGACGGGAAGTCCTACGCGGTCTCCGGCGGCCTGCATGGCGTGGGGCTCTCGGTGGTCAACGCCCTCTCCGAGCGGCTGGTCGTCGAGGTCGCCCGCGACGGGTTTGCCTGGCGCCAGGAGTACTCCCGCGGCAAGCCGACGACTCCCCTGCGGAGGGGCAACGCCTCCGGCCGCACCGGGACCATCGTGCAGTTCTGGCCCGACCCGGAGATCTTCGAGGAGACGGTCTTCAAGCGCGAGGTCCTCGCCGAGCGCATGCAGGAACAGGCCTTCCTCACGCGTGGCATCGAGATCGGGCTCGACGACGAGCGCGACGCCCCGGCGTTCCGGGGCGTCTACAAGGCGGCCGGGGGGCTGTCGGACTTCGTGAAGCACCTCGCCCCCACCGGCAAGGAGCCTCTGCAGGCCAAGCCGGTGCACTTCACCGTGCAGCGGGAGTCGAGCGAGGTCGACGTGGCGCTGCAGTGGAACGCAGGCTACGCCGAGTCGATCCACACATTTGCCAATACTATTAACACTCACGAAGGCGGCATGCACGAGGAGGGCTTCAAGAAGGCCCTGACGAACGTCGTGAACCGCTACGCGCGCTCGAAGGGACTCCTCAAGGAAAAGGAGGAGAACCTGATCGGCGAGGACATTCGCGAGGGGCTCGTCGCGATCGTCGCCGTGAAGCTCCGTGAGCCGCAGTTCGAGGGGCAGACCAAGACCAAGCTCGGCAACACCGAGATGCGCTCGTTCGTCGAGACCACGGTCAACGAGCACCTGATGACCTGGCTCGAGGAGCACCCGACCGACGCGCGGCGCGTCGTCACGAAGTGCTCGCAGGCCGCGAAGGCGCGCATGGCCGCGCGGCAGGCGCGGGAGCTCACGCGACGCAAGGGATTCCTCGAGTCCTCGTCGCTGCCGGGGAAGCTGGCCGACTGCCAGCTGACCGACCCCGAGGTCTGCGAGATCTTCATCGTGGAGGGCGACTCGGCCGGCGGCTCCGCGAAGCAGGCGCGGGAGCGAGCCTTCCAGGCGATCCTGCCGATCCGCGGCAAGATCCTGAACGTCGAGAAGGCCCGCCTGCACAAGATCCTCGAGAACCAGGAGATCCAGGCGCTGGTCAGCGCCATCGGCACGGGGATCGGGGACGAGTTCGACCTGTCGAAGGCCCGCTACGGCAAGGTCGCGATCCTGGCCGACGCCGACGTCGACGGGGCGCACATCCGGACGCTGCTGCTGACGTTCTTCTTCCGCCACATGAAGGAGCTGGTCGAGGCGGGGAGCGTCTACGTCGCCCAGCCCCCCCTGTACAGCGTCAAGGTCGACGGCAAGTACCACTATCTGCTCGACGACAAGGCGCTGCTCGAGTTCCGTGGCGGGCACGGCAACGGCAAGCGGAATCTCACGCCGCAGCGCTTCAAGGGTCTCGGGGAGATGAACCCCGAGCAGCTGTGGGAGACCACGATGAACCCCGAGACCCGGGTGCTGAAGCAGGTCACGGTCGAGGACGCGGCGGCGGCAGACCGGATGTTCTCGGTGCTGATGGGCGAGGACGTCGAGGCTCGGCGCGCCTTCATCCAGCAGAACGCCAAGGACGCGTTCGTCGATGCATAGGCGCGAGGTGGCCTAGGTGGCCGACCAGCTCGAGCGCGTCGAGCCCGTCGTCATCGAGGAGGAGATCCAGTCCGCCTTCCTCGACTACGCGATGTCGGTCATCGTCGCGCGGGCTCTGCCCGATGTGCGCGACGGCCTGAAGCCGGTCCACCGGCGGATCCTGCACGCGATGCGCGAGAGCGGGCTGCTCCCCGACCGCACGCGCAAGAAGTCGGCCGCCACGGTCGGGGACGTCATCAAGAAGTACCACCCGCACGGCGACCAGGCCGTCTACGACGCCCTAGTGCGCATGGCGCAGGACTTCTCGCTGCGCGTGCCGCTGATCGACCCTCAGGGGAACTTCGGGTCGATCGACGGCGACCCTCCGGCCGCCTACCGCTACACCGAGTGCCGCCTCGCGCCGATCGCGATGGAGCTCTTGCGCGACATCGAGAAGGAGACCGTCGACTTCGTCCCGAACTTCGACGGCGAGGAGCAGGAGCCGGTCGTCCTGCCGGCACGGTTCCCGAACCTGCTGGTGAACGGCTCGTCGGGCATCGCCGTCGGCATGGCGACCAACATCCCGCCGCACAACCTGGGCGAGGTGATCGACGCCGCCGTGGCGATGATCGACGAGCCCGACATCACCGTGGAGGGCCTTGCGCGGCACGTGAAGGGCCCCGACTTCCCGACCGGCGGGCTCGTCATCGGGCGCGACGCCATCCGGGAGGCCTACGAGACGGGCCGCGGCGCGATCCGAATGCGCGCGCGGGTCCAGATCGAGGAGGGCGCGCACGGCAAGACCCGCCTGGTCGTCACCGAGATCCCGTTCATGGTGAACAAGGCGCGCCTGCAGGAGAAGATCGCACAGCTCGTGCGCGAGCGCCGGGTGCCCGACATCACCGACCTGAAGGACGAGTCCAGCCGCGTCGGCATGCGCGTGGTGATCGATCTCCGCCGCGGCGCGAATCCCCAGATCGTGCTGAACCAGCTCTACAAGCACTCGCAGCTGCAGGAGACATTCGGGGCCAACATGCTGGCGCTGGTCGACGGCGTCCCGCGGACGCTGGACCTGCGAGCGATGCTCCGCCACTACCTCGACCACCAGCAGGAGGTGGTCACGCGGCGGACGCGGTTCGAGCTGCGCAAGGCCGAGGAGCGCGACCACATCGTCCAGGGCTTGCTGATCGCGCTTCAGCACATCGACGAGGTCATCCGGATCATCCGGGGCGCCGCCGACGTCGAGGACGCGCGGACCAAGCTCATGCAGCGGTTTGAGCTCTCCGAGATCCAGGCGAACCACATCCTGGACATGCAGCTGCGGCGCCTGGCCCGCCTCGAGCGCCAGAAGCTCGAGGACGAGCACAGGGAGCTCGTCCTGACGATCCGCCGGCTCCAGGAGCTGCTGGCCGACCCGGAGAAGCTCTCCGGGGTCATCCGCGAGGAGCTGCTCGAGATCAAGAGGAAGTACGCGAATGCCCGCCGCACCGAGATCCGGGCCGACGAGGGCGAGTTCGACGTCGAGGACCTGATCCAGGAGCAGGACGTCGTGGTCACCGTCTCCCGCGCCGGCTACGTGAAGCGCCTGCCCGTCGAGACCTACCGCCGGCAGGGCCGCGGGGGTCGCGGCGTCATCGGGGCGAACCTCAAGGAAGACGACATCATCAGCCACGTCTTCACGACGACGACCCACCACTGGCTGCTGGTGTTCACCAACAAGGGCAAGGTCTACCGCGCCAAGGTGCACCAGGTGCCGGAGGGCTCGCGCACCGCGCGCGGCGTCTACATCGCCAACGTGCCGGGCATGGGGTTCGGTCCCGACGAGCGCATCGCCTCGGTGATCGACCTGAAGGACTACGAGCGGGCGAAGTTCCTGGTGTTCGCCACGCGCAGGGGCATGGCGAAGAAGACCTCGCTCGCCGAGTACGACTCGGCCCGCACGGGGCTCGCCGCCATCAACCTGCGGCCCGGCGACGAGCTGATCGGCACGTTGCTCACCGACGGCAGGGACGACCTGATCCTGGTGTCGAAGCTCGGGCAGGCGATCCGGTTCGGCGAGGCGAGCGTCCGGCCCATGGGCCGGCAGGCCACCGGCGTCATCGGCATGCGCCTGCACGAGGGCGACGAGGTGATCGCGCTGGTGTCCACCGCCCAGGGCGACGGGCTGCTGACCGTGACCAACAACGGCTTCGGCAAGCGCACGCCGTTCGAGGAGTACCCGAAGAAGGGGCGCGGCGGGCTCGGGGTGAAGACCGCGATGCTCACCGAGCGGGTCGGGGTGCTCGCGGGCGCGTTCCCGATCTCCAAGGACCAGGACATCCTGGTGATCGCCAACGACGGCGTGGTGATCCGCGTCCCGGCGACCCAGGTCCGCAAGGCCGGCCGGGCGACGCAGGGCGTGCGGGTCATGCGGCTCGACCGCGGCCGCTCGGTGGCGGCCGTCGCCCCGGTCGTGATGCAGGTCGACGGCGAGTAGCCCGCGGCCGGTCGCGAGCAGCCCGCGGCCGCGTCACTCGTGCAGGCGCACCCGCCGGAACGTCCTGAGGAGCGTGAGGTCGTAGGCGATCTTGACCGCTCCGGCGGCGACGAATGGTGCCCCGAACGCAGCGCCCAGCAGCGCGCCGCCCAGCAGCTGTCCGAGGGGACGGGCCGCGTACCGGGCGGTGTTCGTGTAGGCAGCCGCCGCGGTCCGCTCGTCGGGGTCGACCATCGAGGCAAGGTAGGCCTGACGCGCGGGGACGTCCATCTGGCTGATCGCGAACCGCGCGAGCAGCACGGCGACGGCGGCCGGCAGCGTCGGCATCAGCGGGACGACCATGAGCAGCAGGTTCGACGGCAGGTGGGTGAACACCATGGTGTTCAACAGGCCGATGCGGCTCCCGAGCCACCCGGCCGCGATCGACGAGGCGGCCTGCAGGAGCCCGGCCCCGAAGAACACGACGCCCATGACGTCGGCGGAGGTGTGGAAGCGCGTCTCGAACCAGTACACGACGAACGTGTTCACGACGAAGCCTCCGCCGAAGGCGTCGGCGGCGAATAGGGCGGCAAGCCCGGCCACGCGGCCGCGCGAGCGGTCGAGGAGGGGTCGGCGGCCGTCGCGGCGGGGAGAGGCCTCCACCGACGCCGAGAGGCGGGCGGCGAGCGCCGCGCACGCGATGGCGATCAGGGGGTAGGCGAGCAGGAAGCGCTGGCTCGGCGGCACCGCCGGGAAGAACCGGCGGAACAGGTCGGGGCCGCCGGCGGCGAGGGCCCCGAGGGACCCGGCCGCGTAGGCCACGAAGTTGTAGCGGGCGAAGGCGCGGGTGCGCCCGGCGCCGCGCAGGGCGGCGTGCGGGATCATGGCCTGCTCGAGCGAGGTGATCGGTCCCGACTCGTTGGCCTCGACCGACACCGTCCCGGTGAGCGCGGCGATCACGAGGGCGGGCGGCCAGGTGGTGAGCGCGAACACGGTGCCGGCGGCCGCCATCACGACGAACAGGCCGGCATACGTCCGGCGGCGACCCCAGCGGTCCGCGCGGGTCCCGATCGCGACGGAGGCGAGCGCGAACCCGGCGAGCATCGAGGCGATCACGAGCGTGACCCGGAAGCCCGACATCCCAGAGGCGGCGAGCGCCGATCCGATCAGCACGCTCCCGAACCCGTAGAGCAGGGCGCGCAGCCCCTGGACGGTGAACAGGATCCGCAGGTCGCGGCCGCCGCGGCCGCCGGCGACCCCTCCGTCCGGGGCGCCGGCCGCGGCGGCACCCGGGCGGCGATTCGAGTCCGTCACGTCGGACCACGATAATGGGATCGGGACACGACCGCTGCGCGGGAGGCGCCATGGCCGAGCCGGCGCCCTTCGAGATCCTGGAGCACACCGCCGACGTCGGGCTCCGGGCCCGAGGCCGGACGATGGCGGAGGCGTTCGAGCACGCGGCCGACGGCATGGGCGCGATCCTCGGGTTGGCGCCCTCGGATGCGCCGCCGGCCGAGGTGCGTGTCTCGCTGCGGGCCGACGACCGCGCCGCGCTGCTCGTGGAGTGGCTGGAGGAGCTCCTGTTCCTGGCCGAGGCGCGCGGCGTCTGCGTGACGCGGACCGAGGTCCGGGAGATCGACGACACGGCGCTTGAGGCGTCGGCCTGGGTCGTCCCGCGCGCCGACCCCGGGGCGCCGGTCGCCGTGAAGGCCGCGACCTACCACCGGCTGGCCGTGGAGCCGGGCCCGGGCGGATGGATTGCGACGGTGTTCTTCGACGTCTGAGGACGGTGTGCGATGGCGACGGAGATCAGGCCGGAGCGCGTGGGGCCGTTCGAGTGGCGGATCCCGGTCGGCGCGGTGCCGGGCATGCGCGTGCCGGGCGTCGTGTACGCAACCCAGGAGCTGATGGAGCACGCGGCCGAGGACCGGGCCCTCGAGCAGGTCGCGAACGTCGCGACGCTGCCCGGGATCGTCCGCGCATCGTACGCGATGCCCGACGTGCACTGGGGCTACGGCTTCCCGATCGGAGGCGTCGCCGCGACCGACGTCGACCGGGGCGGCGTCGTCTCTCCGGGCGGCGTCGGGTTCGACATCGCCTGCGGCGTGCGGCTGCTGCGCACCGACCTGTCCTTCGATGTGGACGTTCAGGCTCGCATCGGGGACCTCGTGCGGGTGCTGGCGGGCCGGGTCCCGCGTGGAACCGGCCGGGGTGGACGGCTGCGGCTCTCCGGCGCGGACATGGACCGCGTGCTCGAGGAAGGCGCGGGGTTCGCCCTCTCGCGGGGGATCGGCGTCCCCGGGGACATCGAGCTCTGCGAGGATGGCGGGCGGATGGAGGAGGCTCGGCCCGGGGCGGTCTCGGCGCGGGCCCGCGAGCGGGGCGGGTCCCAGCTCGGGAGCCTCGGGGCCGGCAACCACTTCCTCGAGGTGGAGGTCGTTCGGCGGATCGCCGACCCGGTCGCGGCGGCCGCCATGGGGCTCTTCGAGGGGCAGGTCTGCGTGATGCTGCACTGCGGCTCCCGCGGGCTGGGGCACCAGGTGTGCACCGACTTCCTGCGCGACGTCGACCGGGCCGGGCGGGCCCTCGGCATCGAGGTGCCCGACCGGCAGCTCGCCTGCGTCCCGGTCGGGCACGAGGTGGCCGAGCGCTACCTCGGGGCGATGGCGGCTGCCGCGAACTTCGCCAGGGCGAACCGGCACGTGCTGGCCGACGCCGTCCGCGAGGCCCTCGAGGCGGTCTTCGGCCGTCCGGCCGAGGCCCTCGGGGTCGCCCTCGTCTACGACGTCGCCCACAACCTGGCGAAGCTCGAGGAGCACGAGGTCGACGGGGCCCGGCGGCGCCTGTGCGTGCACCGCAAGGGGGCGACCCGGGCGTTCGGGCCGGGCCACCCGCAGGTCCCCGGGCGCTACCGCGAGATCGGCCAGCCGGTGCTGATCCCGGGGAGCATGGGTACCTCCTCGTACGTGCTGGTCGGGACCGCCGAGGGCGCCGGCCGCGCGTTCGCCTCGACCTGCCACGGGGCCGGACGGGCGATGTCGAGGACCCGTGCAAAGCGCCTCCAGCGGGGCTCCGACCTGGTAGCGTCGCTGGAGGC